>CAISEY010000272.1 GCA_903884435.1 uncultured Hyphomicrobiales bacterium
AGCCGCCAAAACACGAACCCGAAGATCAACCGATAGCGCCTTCGACATGTCTGCCGGCCTCCGATCCGGCAAACAGTCTGAATCAGATCAACGCTGATTTGGGAATCCCTCACGATTCATTCAGATCGGATTCCGCTCTAGGGTCGTCCCGCGCTCAGCGGTTCACGATGGCGGCGGAGGCGACCAGTTCCTGGATCAGGGCCATGGTCGCCAGCCCCGAACCGCGGAAAGGATCGATCTGCGGCTTCCGGGAATATTTCAGCAGCAGCCCGGTGTTGACCTTCGATATATCGACCTGCCCCATCGTCCAGTTGCTGAAACGACGTTCGCGAATTTCCTCGTAGACGAGAATTCTCACGTCGAGATGCCGGTCGTCGCGAAAGATGCCATTGAGCAATTCGCAAACCTCGTCGCGTCCGCCCTCCAGCACCTGGATGAAGACATCGCTCGTGTAGCACAGGATGCCCGTGATCCCGAGCCGGGGATTGTTGCGGCGCGACTGTTCGAGAATGGACTCGATCCGTTGCGCGTCGAAGGGAGCCGACGGACGGCTGGCGTAGAGACATTGAACAAGCATGGCGGCCTCAGTTCTTCGTGCCGATGAGCGAAAGAAATTCGCGGCGCAGCGTGGGATCCTTCAAGAACGTACCGCGCATCACGCTGTTGATCATTTTGGTCTGGGTGTCCTTGACGCCGCGCCAGTGCATGCAGAAATGATCCGCCTCCATGACCACCGCGAGCCCGTCCGGGCTCACCTTGTTCATCAGCAGGTCGGCGAGCTGCGTGATGGCCTCTTCCTGAATTTGCGGACGGCTCATGATCCAGTCGGCGAGGCGGGAATATTTCGACAGGCCGATCAGGTTGGAATGTTCGTTCGGCATCACGCCGATCCACACCCGGCCCATGATCGGGCAGAAATGGTGGCTGCAAGCGCTGCGAACGGTGATGGGGCCGACGATCATCAGCTCGTTGAGGCTCTCGGCGTTCGGAAACTCCGTCACCGGCGGCGCCGGCGTGTACCGCCCGCGGAACACCTCGTTCAGGTACATTTTCGCCACGCGGCGGCCGGTTTCGAGCGTGTTGTGATCGCTGGTGATGTCGATCACCAGACTCTCGAGCACGCCGTTCATCTTGCCGGCGACCTCGTCGAACAGCCGGTCGAGCTCGCCCGGCTCGATGAAGTCGGCGATGTTGTCATTGGCGTTGAATCTTTTTTTCGATCGCTGGATGCGGGCGCGGATTTTCGCCGAAACCGGAAGCGCGGGATCGTCGTCGTGCTGATCTGCGGAATCGCTCATGGGCATTCGCTCTTGGCTTGACTGCTACAGGACGAAACAATGGGAAGATATCGAGCGGCGCGGCAAGGTCGCGACGTTTCGCTCTGACCCGGAAAGAGACGCTGTCAGGACAATTCTAGCAGGTGGAGGGCGCGCGCGCACCTCACGGAAAATACTTTTTCTGCAACTCGATCGATTTCGCGCGCGCCGCGAACATGAAATCCTCCGTGAGGAAGCGCGACTGGAGACCCGCGGACTTCGGAATGACGTGCGCGAGCCCGGGACGCGGCGCGACCTCCGGATGAACCGGGAAATAATCGGCCTTCTCCAGCACCTGTTGCGCCTCCTTCGAGAGAAGGAAATCGATGAACAGCATGGCCGCGTGCGGGTTTTGCGTGCCCTTCGCGAGCGTCGCGATGGACGCGTTGGCGACCACGGGCTCCAGCGGCAGGGCCGCGACGGCGGCGCCCTTCTGCTGCGAAATCACCGCGTGATGAAGAAAGATATTGAGCGCGATCAGGCACTCGCCCGCCATCACCTTGTTGACGACCTCGCGCGGCGAGGACGTGTAATTGACGATTTTCTGCTCGCCGAGCTTTTTGAAATAGGCCTCCGCCGCCTCCTCCCCGCGCACGAGGCGCATGAAGGTGATGAACATGAGCCCGCTGCCGGTTTCCGCCGGGCCGGTCCAGCACAGCTTGCCCTTCCATTTGGGGTCGAGCAGATCGTCGTAACTTTTTGGCGTGTCCTCCGCCCTGAGGTCGCGCGTGTTGTAGGCGGCGCCGAAATAGCTCAGCCGCGTCGCCGCCCAGAAGCCCTTTGGATCGCGCAAGTCGCTCGACCAGGCCGCGTTGACCGGCGTCGAGAAGGGTTGCAGCACGCTGGCGCGCGCCAGCGGCTGCGAAACGCCGCCGCCCTCGATGACGTCTCCGACGACCGCTTTCGCCCGCGCCTCCGCGAGCGCCTTGTTGACGAGATCGCGCGAATCCGCGCGCCAGAATTGCGCGTCGACGAAGGGATACTTGCGCTTGAACGCCTCGGTGACGGGGCGCAGCGCCTGATCGTCGATCATCGCCGAATAGATGGCGAACTTGCCTTCTTTCCGCGCGCCCTCGACGAGAATTCGCTCCCGGTCCGGACCGGCGAGATTGGCGATTTCCGCCACCGTCGCGGCGCGCGCCATGGAGAACGGCGAGGCCGCGAGGCACGCCGCGACGCAGCGCGCGACCACGCGCGAAATCATGTGCCCCGTCATGCCGCCGGCTCCTTCACGTCTCGACGAAAACATCGTCGCCGCGCACCTCGACGCGCCAGGTCTTGAGCGGAATCGAACAGGGCGGCGCGAGCACCTTGCCCGTCGGCACGTGGAACACGCCGAAATGCGCCGCGCATTCGATTTCCTCGCCCTGCAACTCGCCGGTCGCGAGGCTGGAAAGCCCGTGCGTGCAAACGTCGTCCGTCGCGTAAAACGCGCCGGCGATGTTGTAGACCGCGACCTGACGGCCCTCGATTTCGAACGCCTTCACGCTGTCCGGGTCGAGATCGGCGGCCTTGCAGGCGAAAACATATCTGGGTTGCGACATGAACGAAATTACCCCGCGACGATCGGATTGGAGAGGGCGCCGACGCCGCTGACGGTGATTTCAACGAGGTCGCCGGCCCGCATGAACACGGGCGGCTTGCGGCCAAAGCCAACGCCCGACGGCGAGCCCGTGGTGAGAATATCGCCGGGCTCGAAACAGTAGAATTCGGAAAAATACGAGATCAGCGCGGGAATCCGCCAGATCAGGTTCGACGTATGCGCGTCCTGCATCACCTTGCCGTTGAGCGTCGTCGTCAACGTGAGATCGTGCGGATCGGGAATCTCGTCTTTCGTGACGATGCACGGCCCCATGGGCGTGAAGGTCGGAAACTGCTTGCCCCCGCGGTTGAGGTCCGGATTTCCGGTGCGGCGGAAATGCTCCACCCAGTCGCGCGCCGAAACGTCGTTGACGATCGTGTATCCGGCGACGTGATCGAGCGCGCGAGCCTCGGTGACATTGTGACACCGCGAGCCGAAGACGATGGAAAACTCGCCCTCGAAATCGACCATGGTCGCGCGATGCGCCGGCAGCCGGATCGGCGAGCCGCTCGCCGTGATCGAATTGAGGTTCTTCAGAAAGCCGGATGGATCCTCGGAGGGCTTCGCGTCGGCGCCGCGCATCTCCTTGAGGTGATCGTGATAGGCGCGCCCGTGCGACAGCAAGATGCCCGGCCGCGGCACGGGCGGCGCCAGTTTGACCGACGCGAGCGGCTTGAGCGCGCCGGCCGCGCGCAGCCGCGCCGCGAGCCCCGCGTCCGCCCCGACCGAAGCGACGAACAGGCGAATGATGTCGAGCCCCCGCTCGCCCCCGGCGAGCAAGAGGCGCATGTCCTGGGGAATCCAGTGCGCCAGCGGCAATTCGCCGGCGGCGAGCGCGAAATCGAGCGCCTCGTCGCCGATGAGCACGCCGGTGCGGTAGCCCGGCGCGGCGTCGATGGAAATCAGTTTCATGTTTGTCGTCCGCGCCGCTCAGTAAGCGTCGCCCTTCTCGTAGTAGGCGTCGTAGCGGCCATTGCCCGTGCCCTGGCCCTCGCCAGCGTATTGCATTTCCCACCAGTTCCCGTCGAGGTCCTGGAGATAAAATCCGTAGGTGCCGTGATTGTCCTGCACCGTGCCGATCTTCCTGATCCCGTATCGGGCCTTGTGTTCGTGCGCCAGCTTGTGGGCGCGATCGACGAGTTCCCGGCTGGCGAGATCGACGCCCCAGTGATTGGCGATGCTGACCACGGACTTGAAGAGATCGCCCGTTTCGAGAACGACGACGCCAAAATACTGGCCCTTGCGCAGCATCATCGCGCGCTGGGCGTGCCGCACCACCTCCAGGCCGAGAAATTCCTCGTAGAAAGGCCGCGACTTCTCGAAGGAATGGCACTCCATCGTGCCGTGGGTGAACATGAGCGGCTGGTTCAGCGGCTCGACCCTGGTTTTCGTGGCGGTTTCGGCGGTCATGTCTGTCTCCTGGCGCTAGCGGCAGCCTTTCAGCGTGCTCGCCCTGTTCTCGACCTCGAAGGAGCCAAGCTCCTTCGCGACGTGATCGGAATATTCGGTGCTGACGAGCCGCCCGACGGGCAATTTCGTCTTGATGAAGCCTTCCTTCAGGAACCAGTCCTGAATGTCGAGCACGCTCTCGGGATTGAAACGTCCGTTGATGTCGCGCGCCTGCCATGGCACGCGCTCCAGAATGGCGCGCGCGGATTCGGGACGCGACTGGTTCTTCATCAGGAGGTCGAGCGCCAGCTTGCGAATGGCGCCGTGATGATAGGCCTGGCAAGAATCGCGCGCGCCGCGCGCCAGCGCGACGAAGAGCTTTTTCGCGATCTCCGGCCTGTCGCGCAACCAGTCCGTGTTGGCGAAATAGGCGTTCGTGCCATAGGGCGTCGGACGAACGTAGTCGTCGGGATCGAGCAGGAACGAGCCGATGCCCTGCTCGACCATCAGCGCGCCATAGGGCGGCACCGCGAGCGCCACGTCGATGGAGCCGTTCGCCATCGCGGCGGCGGTCGACTCGAACGGAATGTACTTCACCTCGATGTCGGAAAATCTCAGCCCGGCGGATTCCAGCACCTTGCCGATTTCATAGGTCAGGATCGTCGCCGGCGCGCCGAGCGCGATGGAGCGGCCCTTCAGGTCCGCGACCGTCCTGATCTTGTCCTTGAGATCGGGGCGAACGACGAGCGAATGAAAGATCGGCGTCGATCCCCGCTCGAGCGCCATGATGATGGGCAGCCCCTGCGCCACGGCGTTGAAATAGCTGACCGCGAAGCCGCCTTCGGCCACCTGCACCTTGTTGGTGGCCACCATCGCCATGGCGTTGGCCGAGGTGGCGATCTCCTCGAAGGTCACGTTGAGGCCGGCGTCGCGAAAATAGCCGCGCTCGGTCGCCAGATAGGTCGCCATCGACTGCGTCGAGGAAATGACCGCGAGCGTCACGTCGTTGTCGGCGGCGCGCGCGTACGCGCAAAACGTCGCGAGCAACGACAGTCCGGCGATCAGCCGACGCATGATGTCTCCCCTCCGGTGTCGGACCAGAGTGCCCTCGCGCCGCGCGGCTTGTCAATGAACGGGAAGCGCGCCTGGTTACGCCCCTTGATGCGGCCCGCGCGCGCCCTTACTCTGGCCGCGAAACAGGCTCGCCGCGGCGGGCGCGGAGGAACGTCATGGCACCGGGAACAACACGCGCCGCGATCGCCGCCGCCTGTCTCGCGCTGTTCGCGGCGCGGCCGGTCCTCGCCGCCGATCAGGCCCTGATCGACGCGGCGAAAAAGGAAGGCCGCGTGATGTGGTACACGACCCTGATCGTGAACCAGGCCATCCTGCCGCTCAAGGCCGCGTTCGAGAAACGATATCCCGGCGTCACCCTCGACTATGTCCGCAACGACGAAGGCCCCATCGCCATTCGCCTGCTCAACGAGGCGAAGGCCGGCGGCGGACAGGCCGATGTTTTCGACGGCATCACCGTCAACGTGGCCTTGAAGCGCGAGGGCCTGCTCGCGCCGCTCGCCTATCCCAACGCCGCCGATTATCCGGCCGAGATGAAGGACGCGGACGGAACCTGGCAGGCGCTGCTGCTGTTCGTCTTCACCATGGGTTACAACACCTCGATGGTGAAAAAGGAGGACATGCCGAAATCCTATCAGGATCTGCTCGACCCGAAATGGAAGGGCAAGTTCGCGATGAACCGCTCGTCGAGCGCCGGCGCCTATGGCTTCACCGGCAATATCCTCCTGACCATGGGCGAGGAAAAGGGCCTCGACTATCTGCGCGCCCTCGCGAAACAGGACGTGTTCCTCTCCGACGCCTCCGCCCGCGCCATCCTCGATCAGGTCATCGCCGGCGAATACCCGGTGGGCCTGATGATGTTCAACCATCACGCCGAAATCAGCGCGCGCAAGGGCGCGCCCTCCGCCTGGCTGCCGCTCGAGCCCGTGCCCGTCGCCTATGACGCGGTGGGTATGCTGAAAAGCGCTCCCCATCCCGCCGCCGCGCGGCTGCTGATCGAGTGGCTGCTGTCGGAGGAAGGCCAGCTCACGCTGAAAGACGCCGATTATCTCCCCGCGCTGCCGAAGGTTCCCGCGATGCGGCCCGGCATGCGGCCCGAGGACGGAGGTTTCAGGGCAACGTGGATGCGGCCCGACATGGTCGATCCGATGATGCCGAAATGGTCGGCCATCGCGAAGGACATTTTCCGCTGAGACGCGCGGCGCGCGAGGAGACCGACATGAACGTGAAACTCATTCCCCTCGCGCTCGCCGCGATCGTCGCCGCCGGCGGCGCGGCGCGCGCGGACGAGGCCAGCCTCTACGCGGAAGCGAAAAAGGAAGGCCAGGTCGTCTGGTACACCACGCTCATCGTCAATCAGGCGGTGCGCCCGCTCGTCGACGCCTTCCAGAAAAAATATCCCGGCGTGGAAGTGAAATACAATCGCGCGGATTCCATGCCGACCGCCCTGAAACTCATTCAGGAAGCGCGCGCCGGCGGGCCGCAGGCCGACGTCGTCGATGGCATCGAGACCCAGCCGCCGCTCGCCAGGGCCGGACTGATCGACAAATACGTGAGCGCCCACGCCTCGAAATATCCCGCGGAACTGCGCGATCCGGACGGGCTGTGGATCGCCACCAACCTCTATTTCCTGACGCCCGGCTACAACACGAACCTGATCAAGCCCGCGGAGGCGCCGAAAACGCTCGACGATCTGCTCGATCCGAAACTGAAGGGGCGCATGGCCTGGAGCACCTCGCGCGGCGCCGGCGGGTCCACGCTCATCGGCGTCATTCTGCGCACCATGGGCGAGGACAAGGGCATGGCCTGGCTCAAACGCTTCCAGGGCCAGCAGATCGTCAACGGCGACATCACGGCGCGCGCCATTCTCGATCAGGTCATCCAGGGCGAATATCTGATCGGACTCGAGATCTTCAATCATCACGCCGTCCTCAGCAAACAGAAGGGCGCGCCCGTCGACTGGATCAGGATGGACCCGATCGCCGCGCCCTTGCAGGTGACGAGCGTCGTCAAGGGCGCGAAACATCCGAACGCGGGCCGGCTGCTGCTCGACTTCATAGCCTCCGAAGAAGGCCAGAAGGTTCTGTCGGATTCCGACTATCTCCCCGCCATGCCCAGCGTGCAGGCGAAAACGCCCTCGCTGAAACCGGAGGCCGGCGGGTTCAAGGCGATCTATCTGCCGCCGCCCGTCATCAGCGCCGAAGGCGATCGATGGGAGCAGATTTACAAGGATATGTTCCGCTAACCGCGCCGCGCGCTTCAGCTTCGGGAAAACTTCATGGACTTCAAGGCTTCGCACGCAAAGGTGGAGGCGCTCACCGCGCCGAAAAACGTCGTCATCGTCGGCGCCAGCGACCGGCCCGGCAACTGGGCGTTGCGCGCCCACAGAAACCTGAAACAATACGAATTTCCAGGCAAAATCTACCTGATGAACCCCGCCCGCGACGAAGTGCTCGGCGAGAAGTGCTATCGCGATTTCGCCTCGCTGCCCGAGGCGCCCGACCATTTGCTCGTCGTCGTGCCCGCGAAGGCTGTGCCGGCCCTGCTCGAACAGGGCGCCGCCGCGGGCGCGCGCAGCGCCACGGTGTTCTCGTCCGGCTTCGGCGAAGCCTACGACGAGGCCGGCGCGGAGCTTGGCAAGAAACTGCGCGCGGTGATCGCGAAAACCGGCCTCGGCGTCTCCGGCCCCAATTGCATGGGCAACATCTGCAAGCCCGCGCGCTTCGTCACCATGACGGAAGACCGCCGGCTCGACATGAGGCCGGGCGAGGTCGCGCTCGTCGGCCAGAGCGGCGGCGTGATGATCTTCGTCAACGCCGGCCTCGAGGAGCGCGGCATGTCCGCGCGTTACATCATCACCAGCGGCAACGAGGCGGGCCTGCACGTCGCGGACTACGTCGTCTTCTTCGCCAACGACCCGGAACTTAAAGTCATTCTCGTCTATGTGGAGGCCGTCGCCGATCCCGTGGAATTCCAGGAAGCCTGCCGTTACGCGCGGAGCAAGGGCAAGTCGGTCATCGCCCTGAAACTGGGCCAGTCCGAGGCGGGGCGCAGCGCCGCGATGGCCCACACGGGCTCGCTCGCGGGCTCGGTCGCCGCCTTCGACGCGCTCGCCGCGGACGCGGGCGTGATCCGCGCCGACACGCTCGACGACGCGGTTGAACTCGCCGAACTGCTCACCCACACGGGAGCGCCGAAGGGCCGCCGCCTCGGCGCCGTGACGTTGTCGGGCGCTTATCGCGGCCTGTTGCTCGACGCGGCCGAGCGAAACGGGCTCGAGTTCCCGGCGCTCGCGCCGCAAACGCTGGAAAAACTGAACAAGGTTCTTGGCGTGGGCTCGCTGATTTCCAATCCCATCGACGGCGGTTTCGGCGTGCTGCAAAGCGCCGACGCCTATAAGGCCTGCATCGAGGCGCTGCACGACGATCCCGGCGTCGACATGGTGCTGTTGCAGGAGGCGATCCCGCGCGCGCCTGGCCTGACGCGCGGCGAAAACTACATTCGCATCGCCAATGAATACGCCGCGAAATCGAGCAAGCCGATCTGTTACGTGACGCTCGCCTCGCACGGCCAGAGCGACTACAGCCGCGACTTGCGCCACACGGTGCCGCACGTTTCGTTTTTGCAGGAAGCCAACAAGGCGCTGCGCGCCATCGCCTCCGCGGCCCGGCGCGGCGAGGCGGAAGCCGTCGCGGCCGCCCCGGTCGCCGCCCTCCAGGCCGCGCCCGCTCTCGCGACCGCCCTGCGCGAACGCGCGCGGCGCGAATCCGCTTCCTTCGCGCTCGACGAGGCGGAGTCCAAGGCGTTGCTCGCCGCCTATGGCGTGCCCGTGTCTCGTGAACGCGTGGCGCGCACGAAGGCGGAAGCCGTCGCCGCGGCGGAAACGATCGGCTTCGCCGTCGTGCTGAAGGCCGTCTCGGCGCAGCTCCTGCACAAATCCGACGTGGGCGCGGTCATGCTCAATCTCGCCAGCGCCGGCGCGGTGGAGGCCGCCTGGGACTCCATCGAGGCCAATCTCGCCGCGCACGATTTCACTGGAAAAATCGAGGGAATGCTGGTCGGCGAAATGGTGAAGGGCGGGCTTGAACTGGTGCTCGGCCTGCATCGCGATCCCGAGGCTGGCGTCGTGGTCATGGCCGGCTCGGGCGGCGTGTTGCTGGAACTTTTCAAGGATGTCGCTTTCGCGGCGCCGCCCATGACGCGCGAGAAGGCGCGCGACCTGATCTCGCGCACGAAGGCGGCGCGGCTGATCGAAGGCTATCGCGGCTCGGCGAAGCTCGATCTCGACGCGATGGCGGACGCGCTCGTCGGCCTTGGCCGGCTCGCCGTCGATCTCGGCGACGTCATCGAATCCATCGACGTCAATCCCTTCGTCCTGCTGAAAAAAGGCGGCGCCGCGCTCGACGGTCTCGTGGTCGCGCGCGGTCTCGCGGACAATGGCTAGAAGCGTCCCGGCGTCAGCCCGCGACCGAGCGGAACTCGCGTTCGATCGCGGCGACGACGCGGGTGTCGAGGGGCGTGATTTCCGTGGAAAAGGAGGCGGCGAGATGGCCGTCGCGTCCCACGAGATATTTGTGGAAGTTCCACTTCGGCGTCTCGCGCGGCTTTTCGGCGGCGGCCCAGCGATAGAACGGATGCGCGTCCGGCCCCGTCACCCTGACCTTCGCGGCCAGCATGAAATCGACCCCGAAGGATTGCGCGGTATGCGTGATCTCCTCGACGCCGCCAGGCTCCTGCCCGCCGAAATCGTTCGAGGGAACGCCGATCAACGTCAGGCCACGCGGCCCGAGAGTCGACCAGAGGGCCTGCAATCCCGCGTATTGCGGCGTGAACCCGCAAAGCGAGGCCGTGTTGACGACGAGGATGGGGCGTCCAGCGTAATCGCCAAGACGAATCTCGCCGCCCGTGAGTTTCTCGAAACTCATCGTGTAACAGGTGCGGGCGCTGACGCCCTGCGCGAGAGCCGCGTTGGCGAAACCGGCGGCCGACAGCGCGACGAAAGACCTGCGATCGAGCATCAAGCGCTCCCCTTGAACAAAGCCCCTCCATGCTGCCGCGAAGGCGAGACCCGCGCAATGGGGCGCGGCTTCACGATCCGGCGACCGGCGGCTATTCAACCGTGATCGGCTGTTGAAATAATGCGCCGCGGCGGCGCCGGGGATCGGGCGTTTCGGGATGGCGTTTGCGCTCGGGCTCCATTTCCACGGAAATTCCGGTTTCGTCGAAACAGAATTTCCTCCCCGTCCGCGACGTCGGCCTTGCGCGGCGACGAACCGGCGCTAAACATCGCGGCAGGACAACCGGAGGGAGGAACCATGCCGCGCGGACGAATTCCGGAACTGTTCCCGGCCCTCGCCCTCTGCGGCGCCGCGCTGCTCGCCGGCCCGTCCCGCGCGGCGGACGCGGCCCTGATCGAGGCCGCGAAAAAGGAAGGCGAGGTCGTCTGGTACACGACGCAAATTCTCGATCCGCTCGTCCTGCGCCTTCAGGAAGCCTTTCGTGAAAAACACGGAATCGAGATCAGGCCCGTGCGCGCCAATTCGTCGGAGATCGCGCTGCGCGTCCTCAACGAGGGCCGCGCCGGAAAAACACAGGCCGACATCTACGACGGCACGACGACCGCGGAAGCGCTCAAGAAAGAAAAGCTCGCGATGAAATGGCTGCCGGACAACGCCAGGGAATTGCCGCCGGACTACGTCGATCCCGACGGCTACTGGGTCGCGACAAATTATTATCTCATAACAGCCGCCTACAACACGGACCTCGTCAAGCCCGGCGCGGAGCCGAAACACTGGAACGACCTGCTCGATCCACGCTTCCGGGGCCAGATGGTCTGGGGCAATTCCGTCTCGATCTCCGCCGGCCCCGGCTTCGTCGGCATCGTGCTGAAGGACCTCGGCGAACAAAAGGGCATGGATTATCTGCGCAAGCTTTCGGCGCAAAAAATCGCGGGCGTCGGCGGCGCCGCGCGCGTCGTGATCGACCAGGCCATCGCCGGCGAATACGCGATCGCCCTCCAGATTTTCCCGGAACACGCCGCCGGCAGCGCCGCGAAAGGCGCGCCGATCCGCTGGATTCCCATGCAGCCAGCCATGTCCGCCATCGTGTCCACGACCGGACTCGTCGCCGGCGCGCCACATCCGAACGCGGCGAAGCTGCTTCTCGAATATCTGGTCTCGGAGGAAGGCCAGACGATTTACCGCGACGCGCAATACGCGCCGGCGCATCCGAAAGTCCTCTCCGTCGATCCGGAATTTCGCGCCGGCAAACACCGCACGGTGTTTCTCACGCCGCCTGAAGCGATGGACGCGCTGCCGAAATGGGTGAAGGTGTTCAAGGATCTGTTTTGAGGAAATGGCGATGAGCGTCAGCGCGGAGGACCGCTTCGGCGTCCACGATCTTTTCATGGACTATGTCCAGGCCGCCGACACCGGCGAACTCGAAGGCTATGTCGCCACTTTCGCGAAGGACGCGCGGCTCGTGGATTCCGATGGCGGCGTCCACCACGGCGAGGCCGCGATCCGCGCCTACGCCATCAAGTTCCTCTCGCAACCCGGCGGGCGCGGACGGATTCACTTCTTCCAGCAAATGCGCCTGAAGCCGGAGGGAGCGGGGATACGCGTGTTTTCATTCTGGCAGGTGACGCAGGCGAACGCGGCGACCCGCGAGGCGCGTGTGCGCTCGGTTGGCACGTGCGACGATCTGTGCATAAGGATCGACGGACAATGGCGCTTCGCCGAACGTCGCATCGGCCGCTGGAACGACGCGACCGCGCCGTGGAATTTCGCACCGCCCTCCACAAGGGAATGAAGCCGATGATCATCGACATCTACACGCATATCGCGCCGAAGACCTTTCTCGACCGCATGGTGACGCTGGCGCCGAAACTCGGCAACATCGTCAACCGCCTGCTCGCGGTGAAGCCGCTGTCCGATCTCGACCTGCGCTTCAAGGCGATGGACACGGTTCCCGACTATCGCCAGCTCGTCAGCCTGCCCAATCCCTCGCTCGAGGAAATCGGCCCCGCCGACACCGGCCTCGAACTCGCGCGGATCGCCAACGACGAGATGGCGGACCTTTGCCGCAAATATCCGGACCGTTTCGTTGGCTTCGCGGCCGCCCTGCATCTCGGCGACGTCGAGGGCTCCATCCGCGAGGCCGACCGCGCCATTGAAAAACTCGGCGCGAAGGGCGTGCTCATCTACAACCACGTCGCCGGCCTGCCGCTCGACGACAAGCGGTTCCGGCCGTTCTTCGACGCCATGGCGAAACACGATCGCCCGATCTGGCTGCATCCCACGCGCACGGCGGGCGCGATGCCCGACTACGCCTCGGAGGACAAGTCGCGCTACGAAATGTGGTGGTGCTTCGGCTGGCCCTACGACACCTCAGTCGCGATGACCCGCCTCGTGTTCGACGGCCTGTTCGACAGGCATCCCGACATCAAGATCATCACCCACCATTGCGGCGGCATGATTCCCTTCTTCGACGGTCGCGTCGGCCCCGGCCTCGAGGTGCTTGGCGCGCGCACCAGCGACGAGGACTATTCGCGAGTGCTGCCTTCGCTGAAGAAGCCGCACATGGACTATTTCAAGCAATTCTACGGCGACACCGCCATGTTCGGCGCGACGCTCGGGGTCAAGTGCGGCCTGGAGTTCTTCGGCCCCGAAAAAATCGTCTTCGCGACGGACTCGCCGCTCGGCCCCATCAGGAAAACCTTCGACGGCATCGACTCCATGGAGCTCGACGCCGCGACGAAAAAGCAGATATTTTACGGCAACGCCGCCAGGCTCTTGCGGCTCTGATCGCCAGCGACGGGAAAAACAGCATGAAACTTCGGCGGATTCTTCTGTCCGGCCTCGCGCTCGCCGGCGCCGCGCCCGCCCTCGCCGATCCCGTCGAGGATTTCTACAAGGGCAAGCAACTGCAATTCATCATCCGCACGCCCGTCGGCGGCGACTACGATTCCTATTCGCGCCTCGTCGCGCGGCACATGGGCAAGCACATTCCCGGCAAGCCCACGATCCTCGCGGTCAACATGCCCGGCGGCGGCGGCATTGTCTCGGCCAATCACGTCGGGCTCGTGGCGCCGAAGGACGGCACGGTTCTCACCATGGTCAGCCAGGGCCTGCCCGTCGACCAGGCGCTCGGCCTCAATCCGTCGCTGCGTACGGACATGAAGCTGTTCAACTGGATCGGCAACGTCGTCAACGCCAACCAGCTTCTCGTCACCTGGCACACATCGAAGACGAAAACGCTGGAGGACGCGAAACAGCGCGTGACGCAGATCGGCTCCACCGGCGCGGGATCGGCCTCGGTGCAACTGCCGGCCTTCTACAACAACATTCTCGGCACGAAGTTCAAGATCGTCGTCGGCTATCCCGGCGGCCAGGACATCGACCTCGCGATGGAGCGCGAGGAAGTCGAGGGGCGCGGCACCAACACCTACACGGGCTACCAGACCTCGAAACCCCAGTACCTCGCGCAAAAGCTGATCATTCCGCTGATTCAGGTCGGCGCCGCGAAGGAGCCGGACCTGCCCGACGTGCCGCTGCTGCTCGATATTCCCGTGAAGGCGGAGGACAAGCCGCTGCTCGCCTACATGTCGAAGGCGATCACCGTCGGACGCCCCATCGGCACGTCGCCCGGCGTGCCGCCGGAACGCGTCGCCGCGCTGCGCCGCGCCTTCGATCTCACCCTGCGGGATCCCGAGTTCCTCGCCGAGGCGAAAACCCAGAACGCCGAGGTGCGCCCGATGACGGGCGAGGAACTGGCGAGCGTCATTCGCGATCTCATCGACGCGCCGCAGGGCGTGCGCGACCGCGTCAAGATCGCGCTGGAGCCGAAGGCCGCCGATCTCGGGACGACGCCGAAATAGCCTATTTTGCGCGTTCGCTCATCAATGGCCTTTCCTCCATCATCAGGAAGGCCAGGAACGAGATCGAAAACGTGCCAGCGGTGCACAGGAATATCAGGCGGAAATGCGCCGCCGCCTCCGCCGGGCCGCCGAAGAACGAACGCACCGTTTCCACCGCCTCCTGGGAATTCATGCCGCGCGCCGAGAATCCCAGCGCGATGAGTCCATAGGCCGCGACGAGCCCCGTCGCGACGAGGCTGCGCGTGAAGCTCATCGTCGCGACGGAAATGCCCATCTGGTGCAATTCCACGGCGTTCTGCATGGCGACCGTCGACGTCGGCGCCGAAGGGCCGAAGCCAGAGCCGATGATCGCCACGACAATCATGAATTCGGTGAAGCCAATGGTCTCGGCCCGAAACGCCAGCCAGAGGCAGGCCGCCACGCCGACCGCCAGCGAGATCAGCGGCGGAATCTTGTAGTGGGTCAGCCGCCCCGTCAGATGCGCGCCGACGAGCGCGCTGGCGTTGACCGTCACCATCAACGGAATCACCGCGACGCCCGCGCCCGACGGCGAATAGCCATGCACCGCCTGAAGAAACATCGGCAGGTAGATGTTCAGCCCCGTGACAGACGCCCAGCCCACGCCGTTGGAAATCGTCGCCAGCAGCACGACGCGGTTTTTCAGGACGCCAATGGGAATGAGCGGCTCCGGCGCCGTGAGCAGCCGGCGCACGAAGGCAATCCAGCAGAAAGCCGAAAACAGCGAGGCGCCCATGATCTCCGGCGAGCCCCAGGGATAGTTCGCGCCGCCCGCGTTCAGGACGAACAGGCACGACGAACTCGCCGCCACGATCAACACGGCGCCGAGAATGTCGAGCTTGTGAGGCCGCTCGTGCCGCGGAAGTTTCTTCAACAGGAACCACAGCAGCGTCAGCGCGCAGAGGCCCATGGGCACGTTGAGCCAGAACACCGCGGACCAGTGCAGGTGCTGCGAGGCGAAGCCGCCCCACATCGGACCGACGGCTCCGGACGTGATGTAGACGATCGAGAAATACGTGTAGTAACGCGCGCGGTCCTTGGGCGCGGCGACGTCGCCGAGAATGGTCATCGCGAGGGAGGTCATGCCCGCGCTGCCGAGCCCCTGCAGGGCGCGCCCGACGATCAGCATCGGCAAATTGACCGCCAGCGCCGAGACGAGCGAGGCGACCATGAACACGCTAACGCCGATCAGCAGCGTCGAGCGCCGCCCGATGATGTCGCTGATCTTGCCATAGAGCGGCGTCATCGCCGTCATGGTCAGCAGGTTCGCGGCGACGACCCACGACAGATAATGCGTGCCGCCCAGCGAATTGCCGATCGACGGCAGCGCCGAGGACACCACCGTCTGGTCCATCGAGCCCATGAACACGGGCAGCAGCACGCCGGCGACGATCCACATGGTCTGGCGATGGGTGAGTTTTTGCGGCGCCGTGCTGTCGGCCGTCGCGAGCGCGGTCATCTGGCGTTGCGTCTCCCTCGTGTCCGCGCGCAAGGTAACAGTCTTGCCGCTCACGTCAAAAGCCTGGTTCCGCGCGGCCGCGCATGGCTGCGTTGTTCGCGACGCGGGCGGCTGCTAGACCTCGCCCGGGCGGGGAAGGGAAGGAAACGCGATGCCACTTTCAATAAGACGCGTGGTCACGGGCCACGACGCGAACGGCAAGTCGGTCGTCGACATCGACGAGGTCTCGAAAAACATCGTGTCGCGGCGGCCGGGCCATTCCAGCACGGTGATCTGGACGACGACCGAATCTCCCGCGGACAACATGGAGACGGGCGACCAGGGCTTGCGCGACGTCGCGGAATGCGCCGCCTCGGGCGCGATTTTCCGCGTCGTCGAATACGCGCCCGGAGTCTCGCCGCGCATGCATCGCACCCTCACCATCGACTACGCCGTCGTCATGTCCGGCGAAATCTTCATGGTGCTGGACGACGGCGAGGAAGTTTGCCTGCGCGCAGGCGACGTTCTGGTGCAGCACGGCGCGGTGCACGACTGGATCAATCGCGGTTCCGCGCCCTGCGTGATCGCGTTCGTTCTGATGGCGGCCAAACCCGTTGTCGCCAGGGACGGGACGCTCGGCGCGCTGGGATAGAACCGCGTTGACGCTCGCCTTTCGCCATGAAAACGTCGGCCGTCGCAGGAGGAAGACTTGAAGAAGATCGCGCGCCTGATCCTTCTTTTCGCCGCTGGCGTCTGCGCGCTTCAGGCGCGCGCCCAGTCCATCACGCCGGAGCTCGCCGCCGTCATCGAGGGCGCGAAAAAGGAGGGCGTGCTCGATCTGCGTTCGACCAGCACCGTGCTGGGCGGCCCCGAGGGCGCGCGGCTCGCGCGGGAGGGAATCAGGCGCGCGTTCGGCGTCGATCTGAAGGTGAACTGGTCGCCCGGACCCGCCTATGGCCCCATGGCCGCCATTCTCAACCAGGAACGACAGGCGGGCCGCAAGGCGTCGAACGACGTTTTCGCGGCGACCGCGGTGCAACTCGCCGCCTACGTGGATCAGGGGCTTTTCCGCGCCATCGACTGGGGAAAGCTCCTGCCGGCGCGCGTCACGCCGGACCTGAGCGAGGCCGGCGGCCGGATGCTGCGGTATCGCACGGTTATTCCAGCCATTCTCTACAACACCCGGGAAGCGAAATGGGTCCCGCAAATCAGGTCATTTGACGAAGTGCTCGACCCCCGGCTGAAGGGCAAGTTCTACACGACGCCCATCCTCGCCGGCTTCGACGCGATGCTCTCCGACGAGAAATGGGGCGTCGCCGGAACGACGGAACGCATCCGCAAGCTCGCGAAACAGGTCGCCGGTCTCGCCGGCTGCGAGGCCGTCGATCGCGTGGCCTCGGGCGAAATTCCCGCGCTCGTCGTCGAATGCGGCAACGGCGTGCCGAACACGCTGCGGTTTCGCGACGAAAAAATTCTCGCGGCCCACGTCATTCCGGACATGGCCCAGAAACGATACAATTATCTCGCGGTGCCCGCCCATGCCGCGCACCCCGACGCGGGCGTTCTCTACGCGCTCTATGTCATGACGGCCGAAGGCCAGGAGAAGCTCTCCTGGGACCACATGGGCAGCGACTATCACCTGTTTCCTGAGTCCCGCACCCGCGAGGACATCGACGCGCTGGAAAGGGACGGCGCGAAATTCGTCGACGTCACCTATGAATGGTGGCGCTCGCATCCCCAAATCGACAAGATCAACGAGACCCTCATGAAGATCATCCGGGAGCCCTGACCGCATGAGCGCGGGCATCGCCCGGAAGGAACGCCCGCCTTCGCCGGCGCGGGAAAGGCCCGACGCGACGCGCGTCGCGTTGTTCGCGCTCGCGAGCGTCGCCTGCGGCGTGGTGGCCGTGTTTCTCGCCACGATTCTCTGGCTCGGTTTCTTGCAAGGCGCGCCCGGCGACGCCGCGCTCGCGTACACGTTGCGAAATTACACGGACATGCTCGGCGACTCCTTCACCTGGAAGGTTTTGCTCAACACGTTTCAGTTCGCCTTCGTCACGCTCGTTGTCGCCTTCGCCATCGCCCTGCCCTTCGCCTTCCTGATGGAGCGCACGGATTTTCCGGGCAAGAGCGTCGTCTTCACGCTGATGACGGTCGCGCTGCTGATTCCGGGCTTCGCCACGGCGCTCGGCTGGATATTCCTGCTTCACCAGCGCGTCGGCATCGTCAACAAATGGCTCGTGGCGCTGTTCGATCTCGACTCCGCGCCATTCGATTCCGCCTCGCTGTCCGGCATGGGACTCATCGAGGGACTGAGCCTCGCGCCCGTCGCTTTCATCATGACGAGCGTCGCCGTGCGCCAGATGAATCCGGCGCTCGAGGAAGCCGCGGCCATGAGCGGCGCGACGGCGCGGCAAATCGCGGCGCGGGTCACGCTCCCGGTGATGTGGCCAGGCTTGCTGGCGGCGGCGATCTATGTCGCCGCCCTGAGCTTCGCCGCCTTCGACGTGCCCGCGACGCTCGGCCTTTCGGCGCGCGTCTTCACCTTCTCCACCTACGTTTACCGCGAGGTCACGCCCTCGGAGGGCGCGCCGGCCTATGGACACGTCGCGACGCTTGGCGTGATCATGGTCGCGCTGGCGATCGCGCTGAGTTGCTGGTATCGCGCGGTGCAAAAGCAGGCGCCGAAATACGCCGTCGTGACCGGCAAGGCCTGGCGCCCGCGCGTCGTCCCGCTCGGCGGCGCGAAATGGCCGGCCATCGCCTGCGTCGCGCTCTATTTCGTCGTCAGCCAGTTGCTGCCTCTGCTGACGCTGGTCTGGGCCTCGGGACTACCCTTCCTTCGCCAGCCTGGCGCGGAAGCCTTCGCGCAACTCTCCCTCGCGCACTATCGCAATATTCCCCTGGATCTCCTGAAGACCGCTGTCGCCAACACGGCGCTGCTGATGATCGTCGTGCCGACCGTCACGCTGGCCATTTCCATCGCCGTCACCTGGGTCGTGTTGCGCTCGAAAAGCCGCTTCGCGGGGCTGTTCGATTTCCTGGCGTTCCTGCCCGTGACGATTCCCCATCTCGTCTTCAGCCTCGCCGCCTTGCTCCTGGCTCTGTTCGTGCTGCGCGACATCCTGCCAATTTACGGAACCGTCTGGATCCTCGTCGTCGTCTACGTGATCGGGCGCCTCAGCTACGGCACGCGCATGACCAATGGCGCGTTCATCCAGTTGCACCCGGACCTCGAGGAATCCGCCGCGTCCTGCGGCGCGGGAACGGGCGGCGTTCTCGGACGCGTCGTGTTGCCAATCGTTTCGCCGACGCTTCTCTACGCCTGGATCTGGATCGCGCTGCTCACCTACCGCGAGCTCACCCTGCCCGCGATGCTCTCGACGAGCGAAACCATGCCATTTTCGGTGCTCGTGTGGGGCTTCGTTCAGGCGTCGCAATACGGGCCAGCCTCGGCCGCGACGCTGATCATGCTGGGGCTGATGATTCCCGTTCTGGCCCTATACTGGACGCTCGCGCGCCGCGTCGGCCTGTCCGCGGCCGGCGCGCCATGATGGACAAACGCGCCGTTTCGGTTTCAAACCCTCAGGACGGACAACCCGGGAGCCCCCAATGACGAAAATCGCGATCCTCGACGACTATCAGAACGTCGCCAGACACTACGCCAACTGGGCGGACCTGCCCCCGGGCGCCCAGGTGACGATGTTCCACGAAAACCTCGCGACGACCGACATCGCCGCCGAAAAACTGGCCGGCTTCGACGTTGTCGTGCTGATGCGCGAGCGCATGCCCATGCCGAAGGCGCTGATCGACCGGCTGCCGAACCTGAAGCTCGTCATCACCACCGGCGGCTCCAACCGCTCGCTCGACAAGGATCACGCGAAGTCGAAGGGCATTGTCTGCTGCTTCACGCGCGGCGGCGATTCCACCGCGACGACGGTCGAGACAGCGCTCGCGCTGTTGCTGGGCCATGGCCGCGGCCTCGTCCACGAGGACCGAATGATGCGCGAGGGCAAATGGCAAACCACCATCCCGACGACCGTCGCGGGCAAGACGCTCGGCGTCGTCGGTCTCGGCCGGCTTGGCGCGCGCATGGCGCGGATCTGCAAGGCGCTCGACATGAAGGTGATCGCCTGGAGCACCAACCTCACGCCGGAAAAGGCGGCCGCGCAGGGCGTCGACTACGTGTCGAAGGAAGAACTGTTCTCCCGCTCCGACTACGTCAGCGTGCATCTCGTGCTCGGCGAACGATCACGCGGCCTGATCGGCGCCGCCGACATCGCGCGCATGAAAAAGACCGCCGTGCTCATCAACACCTCCCGCGGCCCCATCATCGACGAACAGGCGATGCTCGCCGCGTTGCGTGAAAAGCGCATCGGCGGCGCCGGCCTCGATGTTTACGACATCGAGCCCCTGCCCGCCGACCACGAACTTCGCCGGCTCGACAACGCCTTGCTGAGCCCGCATCTGGGCTACGTCAGCGACGCCACCTACCATGAATATTTCGAGGACATCGTCGACAATATCGGCAAATGGATGGCCGGAACGCCCGTGCGCGTGATGGCCTGACGGGACTCGCGCGCCGCGCTCAGGCGGCGCGCGTCTCGACCGGCGATTTCGGCGGGGCGAGCTTGCGGACGCAGGATGGACACACCGCGCTCCGCGGCTCGACGCCGGCGTCGCCATGGGTTTCGACGAACGTCTCCACGTCGAACCACTGGCCGCCGCCGGGACCATGGTCCCGCGGCGACACGTCGTGACAGAACTCGCACATATCGACGCGCGCCGGAGCGGCGCCGCGAACCACCGTCGCGTCGTGGTCCGGATCGAACAATCCAATCGGCCGCCGTTCGACTTCGCTTTCCAGCCACGAGTGATAGAGCGTCAGGGGCTCGCCCGAAGGCCCGGGAAACTGGCGCGCGGTCAGCCGGATCGTGCGGCGCCTGTCCGGCGTGTCGCGCCGGAACGATCGCGAACACGTCGCGCCGGCGCGCGTGGCGACGGCGCGATGGAAGTCGCCGAAAACGGATTTCGCCTCGCCGCCCGTGAAGGCCGCGAAGACGCTCCTGCCAACGCAATCGCGGAAATCGCCTGTTTTCCACGGAGCGTCCGCGATGAACTGGCCCCAGTCGCCGGCCCCGGCGTCCACGACGCGCCCTTCGCGATCGACGACGAACCCGATGCCCGCGAGCAAGTCCAGCATCGAGCAATTCGGACGTCCAAACAACGCGGCGAGCCATTCGTCGCGATTGAAGGGCTTGCGCAGAAACGTCGCGCGCGGATCGCTTTCGGGCTCGTTTCCCGACGCCGCGACGAGAATTCGCATGCGCGGCGCGAGTTCCAGAACCCGCGCGACCACGTCCTTTTCCGCGGCTTCAAAGCTGGCGGCGCCGACGTAGAGGAACGGCGACTCGCACAGGATCGGAGACTCCCGGCCAAGCTGCCCCAGCAGATCGAGCGCGATCTCCAGCGTCCGCGCGCGTTGGACGCAAACGCCATAGGATTGCAATTCGGACGTGACGAGATCGCGATGGTCCGGGTCGTCTTCGATGATAATGCCGAGTCTCGAGCCGCCCGTCGAAACAGCCGCGGGGGAGACCTCCGGGAGGGTGGAATCGCCTGGCCGCGAACGCGGGAGAGACGCCACGCGCGCCACGCCCTTCGAGGGCATCGCGACCACCTGGCCAACTCCCGAAGTCTCGACCCGCGACTGCGTTGCGTCCGGCGCTTCCCCGCGATCGCGCGGCTCGGGCGCGACAGGCGTGCGTTCGCGCGCAGGGTCGAGGTTCGCCGGATCGTCCATCAAAATTCCCGACGTAAACGCGGCCAGAATGGCGGACGGCTCCATCGCCCGCGGCAGCGCCGCGCCGATAGCCGCCGCCGCGGGCAGGGCCGCGGGCGACTCCACGTCCGCGGGCGGCGGCGCGGAGACGGGGGGCGTCGCCGCGCCCGGAGCCGCGCCCCGGGCCTTGAACGGCGTCCAGCCCGTCAGAAAAAGGATGGCCAGCGCCGACAGAAGCAGATTTCCCGCGGTCGTCGCGGTTTCCACCGCGCCTCGCCAGGCGCCTTCGTACTGGATGTTGGCGGCCTCCTCCGCGCGCATGGCTTCCGTCGTCTTCAGGACGGTCGCGAGCCCGGAGGCGACGGCTTTCGTCACGCCAGCCGGAGCGCTCGCGGCCAGTCTCGGATCGCCCGGTTGTTGCATGATCGCGCGACGGACCACGAGCAGCGATTCAACCACTTTTTGCCGCGCTGCGTCGAGCTTCAGGAAGGTGGAGCCGCCCTGGGAAAAGTGACCGCGCCTCGCTTCGAGTTCGGAAACGAGGCGCTCAAGTTCAAGCCCCAGCGGGCGCAAGGCCTCGACGGGCGCGTTGGGGGGGATTTGCGCCGATGCCAGCGAGGCGGAAGCGGAATAGGCGAGAATATCGCTGAAATCCGCCATGCGCCGATGCGCCGCGAGGAGCGCGTCCTCGCCGGAATCGGGGTCGCGCACCAGCCTCGGCGCCGCCAGAACATTCAGAATACACGCCAGCAACACCAGGAACCCGGCGATTCGGGCGGAAGAGCGCGACGACGGACTGGCGGATGACATCTCCGGAGAACTCGTGACTTGACCCGGCGGCGCGCGGCGCGAACCACGCCGCGCCACTGGCGCGCCGGATGGAGAAAAACAAACTCCGGGATAGCGCGCGCGGATTGACGCTCCGTCACCAATTGTCCGAAAATTCCGTTATTTCCGTTAAGGGTGAATATTAACGATCACGGTCCCCGGCACGTCACGTTGAGCAGCGCCTGACGCTTCTCGACCTCGACGGCCTTGAGCGCGCGCTCGATGGCGGCGGGCAATTTGGCGGGGTCGTCCACCGCCTCGCCGTACCCGTCGGCGACCTCGACGGCCTTTTCGAATTTCAGCGCCGGATCGAAATAGGTCAGCGGCTCGCGGTTGCTCTTCGCCGCGTAGCCGTCGGGATAGACCTCGTGCGTGTTGCGTTTCACCGCGCCCCACATCTGGTTGTTGAAGACGACCGTGAGGATCGGCAATTTCTCGGCGGCGGAGACATAATGCGCCGGCACGGGATTGCCGAACATATAGGCCCCGTCGCCGCAGGTCGCGATGACGAGCTGGTCCGGCGCCGCCGCCTTGACTCCAAGCGCCGTTCCGAGCCCCCAGCCGAGACCGCCCGCCGCGCCCGCGTTGAACATGGTGCCCGGCTTCGTGAAGCGCGATTGCTCGAAGGTGAACGGCGATTCCTTGATGACGATGGCGTCCTGGCCCTTCACCTCGTCGAGGCAATGAGTGATCCAGGCGGGCGACATCGGCTTCATGTCGCGCCCCCGCGTCACGGCGTCGCGCCATTTGGCGCGCATGGTCTCGCGCGCGCCGGCGAGGCGTTTGCGACGCGCCTCGATCCGGTCGCGCGCCGCGCCGGCGCGCGTCAGCAGCGCCTGCGTCAACGCCGGCAGCGTCGCGCCGACGACGCCCGGAATGGCGAGATCGCAGGCGTAGCCGCGCATCGGATATTGCGAGAAGAGCGGATCGACGCCGAGGTGAATGATTTTCGCGTCGGCGCCCGGCGCGCGCTTGCCGGGAATCCACGGCACGTCGCATTCGATCACGATGATACAATCCGAGCCCGCCAGCATCGGATCGGGCTCGTAGCCCATGTGCATGGGATCGTCGGCGCCAAGGGCGACATAGCGCGGCTTGCGTTGCACGACGGGAATGGCGAAAGCGTCCGCGAGCGCCGACAGCTTGCCGAAATCCGCGGCGTCGCGTCCGGCGCTGGACGTGATGATCAGCGGGTTCGAAGCCTTCGCGATCATGTCCGCCGCCTCGTCGATGGCGTTGAGGTCGGGCCAGGGCTGCGAGGGCGTGCGATGGCGCGAGGGCGACTGGAACTTGAAATTCTCCACCGGCGCCGCGAGCACCTCGCGCGGCAGCGTGAGATAGATCGGCCCCTTCGGCTCGCTCATGGCGATGTTGATGGCGCGGTCGACGGCGTTCTCGACGACTTCGCCGTTGGGAAGCTGATAGTCCCACTTGACGAACTCGCGCAGCATGGCGCCCTGGTCGCGCATTTCCTGCGGCCAGTGAATTTCGCCGGAGCGCTTGCCCGGCAGCGGGCCTTCCTCGCTGAAGGGCGTGCGGCCCGCCGTCATCAGGATCGGCACGTTGCCGCGCCAGGCGTTCATCACGCCGCAGACAGCGTTGGCGGTGCCGACGTTGACGTGCACCATCACGAGTTGCGGCTTGCCGGTCTTGAGATAATAGCCAAGCGCCATGGAGACGGCGACGTTCTCGTGCGGCACGGTGACGGGCCTGGGAACCTTCGCGCCCGTCGCCTCCGCCTTCGACAGCGCCTCGATCAGCGGCGCGAAATCGGTGCCGGCGTTGGCGAACAGATAATCGACGCCGCGATCCGCGAGGATCGCGAGATAGGCGTCGGAAACGGTTCCGTCGATGGTCTTTTCCGCCACTGCAAGTCTCCCTGAAAGTCGCCCCGGTCTATACGCGGGCGCCCGCGGGGGCAACATCGGGCCCGACGCCGCGCCAGCGGAAAAGCCGCGAAAGCCATCTGCATGGCGAGCCCGGCGAGGGCGAGCGGATGGCGATACGACGCCAGATGCTCCGCCAGCGACTGGCCGAAGCCGAACCTCGCCAGCATGGCTTCCGCGATCATCAACAGCGCGAAAGCGACGGCGCCCATGACGCAACGTTCCGCCGCGCCAGCCCCGACGCGCCAGCGCCGCGCGGTCCAGCCGCACGCGAGCCAGCTCGCGCCGAGCATGACGGGCAATTCCCCCAGCAACGCGATTGCCTCGCCGAATCTCGGCGCGGTCACGAGCACCCGCGCCGCGCCGAAGGCGAAGCCGATCGCGAAGACGATCGCGAAATAGACGCAGCCGGCCAGCATCGCGACACGCATGTCCGCCCCTGTTGACGAAGCGGCGCGGGCGCCGCAACCCTTCGCCCTCGCGAAGCCGGCGACCCGGCGGACAGGGAGCATGACATGCGCGGCTTGAAACTCGGCTTGATTCTCGCGCTCGGCCTCGCGCCGGTTTCCGCCCGCGCCCAGGAGAAGACGCCGCTGCGCATGGGCGTCATCGCCAATTCGGCGCGCAGCATTTCGCAACTGGGCCTCTATATCGCGCAACGCCGCGGCCTTCTCGACCGCGAGAACATCGATCTGAAACTCGTGCCCCTGCCCGGCGTGCAACATCAAATCGCTGAACTCGACAAGGGCAATGTCGAGGTGAGCCACACCGCGACGCCCTATCTGGTGCAGGCGGTTCTCGCCGGCTCCGATTCCGTCGCCATCGTCGGCGGCCTCGCCAATCCCGTTTTCGCCATGCTGGCGAAGCCCTCGATCAAGTCCTTCGCGGACCTGCGCGGCAAGACCATCGGCCTTTCGCTGCCGGTGGACACGATCACCATCGGCAGTCTGCGGCTGCTGGCGACGGCGGGCGTCGGCAAGAATGATTTCACGACGAAGGAAATCGTCGGCACGCCGCCGCGCGTCGACTGCCTCGTCAGGGGCGAGTGCGACGCCGTGCCCGTGGGCCAGCCCGACGATCTCGTGCTGACGCAGAAGGGCTTTTCCAATCTCGGCGACAGCCTGCGCGTGATTCCGGCGCTGCAATTCAACGTCATCGCCGCGCGCCGGGCCTGGGCCGCGGCGAACCCCGATGTCGCGACGCGTTACGCGCGCGCTTTCGCCGGCGCCTATCGCTACATGAACGATCCCGCCAACCGCGCGGACGTGGCCGGCCTGATCGCGGAAACGACCGGCGCCGCGCCCGACATCGCCGCGCAAATCGTCAAATTCTATTTCGACCCGCCGCGCGGAATCATGCCGAAAGCCGCTGAAATCAGCGCCGAGGGCATGAAGGCGGTCGTCGAACTGATGGGCGAGGCCGGCGAGTTGAAGGGCGCGCCGCCGGACGCGGGGCGGTTCGTCGAGGGGCGGTATCTGCGCGAGGCGGACGCGCGACGATAAGAAACAATTGGCTTGTTGAATGCCCGCTTGAGTCCCACCGGCGAAATATCCGGTCGGCCGCGGAAGGACGCCTGCCATCTTCCGCGCGTCGATCGCGATCGACCGAACGCACGACGCTGTGTATATTGCCAGGAATATTGAAAATATTTTTTTCCAATCGTATAGTTTTTTTTAAACCGGGCTGTCGGAAGTCCCCAATCCCGGTGCGCCACGGGCTAAGGCGAGATTGCCCGGCAAGGAGGGACATCGCATGCGCAAGTCACCAAGTGGATCTTATCCGGGCGGGGTCAATGGTGCGAAACCGACCGCCGCGAAGCCCCCGTACGTCATGACGTCGCTGACTCCTTCGAGAGGAACCGTGACCTTCTCCAGCGAAGGTCAGGAAGGCGGAAAATATCACAGCCGCAAATTGCACGTGCCCGGCGATACTTCAGGGCTCACGCTCGGCCGCGGCTACGACATGAAAATGCGCAACAAGAATCAAATCATTTCCGACCTTGTCCGCGCCGGCGTCGATAAGGAAAAAGCCACGCTCATCGCCGGCGGCGCTCACCTGGAAGGAAAGAAGGCTCGTGAGTACATCAAGAAGAACAATCTCGAAAATTTCGAGATAAATTCACTTTCACAGATCAAGTTGTTCGAGCGAAGTTACGATCACGAAGAGGCGGAGGTTTTGCGCATTTCAAAGAAACCCGACGTGGTGAAGGCCTACGGCGCTCTCGACTGGAAAAAAACAGATCCCGCGATCAAGGATCTGCTGGTGGATCTAAAATTTCGCGGCGACTACACTGGTCACACTCGGGCTCTTGTCCAAAAACTTGCCGCGGAAAACAATTTGACGGAGCTGGCCAAGTTGATGGCGAATCGCGAAAAATGGAAAAATGTCCCCGACGACCGGTTCAAGCGTCGCAAGGAGTTCCTGGAAAACGCAGCGACGCCCAAGCGTCCCGGTCCGGTTCCTTTTGCGTCGGAGATACCGGGATTGCCGACTTCCGGAAGAAATATTCTGCCCTGATTTGCTCGATATTCGCCGATGCTCCGTGAACGCGCCGACAATTCTCCTTAGAGACAGGCGTACAAATGACCCAAGGAACCGGAATCCCCATGACTGATGAGTCTCGCCCGATGGCTTTGCCGCCCCGCTCCGCGCGATCGAACCTCGCGGCTTCGATTGCAGTCTCCGCTCTCCTGGCTATAGGACCGGTGCTTTTCGGACGTGAAGCGGTCGCACAGACAACGGGATGTGGATCCAGCCCGAACGAGTCAACGCTGATGGCGTGTCATAAGGCGCAAGTCGGACGCGAGGATCGCCAGATTGCCACGCTCGTCAAAAAACTGGGCCAGATGGCGGATGGCGAACCCGCGATGAAACGTTTGATAACCGCTTCACAGGCGGCATGGCTGAAATACCGTGACGCCGAGTGCAAGATGAGAACGTTTGAGTCCTCGACCGGCTCGGCCGCGCAAGTGTATTTGCATGCATGTTTCGAAGATATCAACGCGCAACGAATTCGCGATCTGGAAGAACGGACACGCAATCCCTGAAAGTATATCGATCAGTATAAAACCGGCCATGGATCGCGCGTGATCGCCCTCCGGGCGGCATCCGGAGGGGCAGTGCGACCGAGCGAAATCCCGGAGCACGGGAAGGCTCCGCTTGAAAAGCTTTCCCCCTACGCCATCCCCGCCTTCACCCGTTCCGGCGTCAGCGGCGCTCTCCGCAGGCGCACGCCCGTCGCGTCGTAGATCGCGTTGGCGATCGCGGCCGCGGTCGGGCGGCTCGAGCCTTCGCCGGCTCCTGTCGGCGGGATTTCCGGATGGTCGATCAGCACGATGTCGACCGTCTCCGGCGCGTCCGTCATGTCGAGGATGGGATAGGTGTTCCAGTCGATGCTCGTCACCATCCTGTCGTCGAACCTGACTTCCTCGAACAGGGCGCGGCTCGTCGACTGGCAGACGTTGCCCTCGATGGTCAGGCGCAGCAGGCCGGGATTGACGATCTGGCCGCAATCGTGCGCCACGGTCCACTTGCGCACCCAGACCTTGCCAGTCGCGCGATTGACCTCCACGTCCGCCACCATGGCGACGCGGGTGCCGGCGCGCGAGGCGTAGGAAATCCCCTGCCCCAGCAACACGTCGCCGCGCGCCTCCTTGCGCGCCGCGGTGCGCGGCTTCCACCCGGCCTTGTCCGCCGCCGCGCGGATAACCGCGAGATCGCGCGGATTCTCGACGTTCTTCAGGCGGAACTCCAGCGGATCCATGCCAATGTGATAGGCGAGTTCGTCCATGAAGGACTCGACCGCGAAATGCACCTGCGGTCCCCCGGGATCGCGCATGTGCGCCGTGCGCAGCGGCGAGGCCCGGTCGAGCAGCGGCGGGATCACGTTGGAGATTTTCAGATAGGCCGGAAAGCCGTAGCTCTCGTCCGGTCCGCCGAAAATAATCGTCGGCTTCAGCGGAACGCCAAGCAATTGCCCGGCGAGCGTGAAGGCGGGATCCCCCTCGTTGTTGAAGGCGTCGCGCTTGGAAAACACCTTCGATTCGAAATACCAGGCCGTGACCTTGTTGTCGGCGTCGAGCGCGACGCGCGAGGTGTGCACCGAGGCGGGCGCCTTGGGATCCCAGCCCGTGCCCTCGTGGCGCATGCTCTGCACGCGCACGGGCTTGCCCGCGGCGCGCGACAGAACCGCGGCGTCCATCACCACGTCGCCGGAATCGTTGCGGCCATAGGAGCCCGGCCCGGTGAGCGAGACGCACACGGCCTTGTCCTCGGGCAGGCCCAGCAGTTTCGCCACTCCGTCGCGCGCGTAATGCGGCTTCTGTGTGCCCGACCACAGTTTGACGCCATCGGGACGCGCGTCGACGAGCCCGCTCGCCGGCGCCATCGAGGCGTGCGACTGGAACGGCCATTCATAGACCGCCTCGAAGGTTCTCGCGGCCTTCGCGAAGGCCTCGTCCACCTTGCCCTTTTCCTTGTCGATGTCCTTCTTCCACGTCGGCGCCGCGCGGATGTGGTCGTAAATCTTCTCGTGGCCCGGGAACGGCGGCTTCGCGTCGGACCAGGTCACCTTGAGTTGCCGCGCCGCCTTCACCGCGTGCCATTCCTTCGGCGCGACGACGCCGATGAAATCCTTTTCGCGCACCACTTTCGCGCCGGGAATGTTCGCGATGGAGCTTTCATCGACCGAGACCGGCACGGCCCCCGCCACCGGCGGACGGATGACGCGGCCATGCACCATGCCCTCCGTCTTCGCGTCGACCATGTAGGTGTGCTGTCCCAGCACCTTTTCGGCGACATCGCGGCGGCGCGGGCTGGTCTTGCCGACGATTTTGTAGTCCTTCGGGGCCTTGGGCTTCGCCTTGCCCTCGACCATCAGATCGCTGCCGACCTGCTTGTTCCAGGTCAGCAGCGCGTCGAAATGCTTGCCGCCGACGAGTTCGGAATAGCTGACCTTCTTCGAAGGATCGCTTTTCGCGCTGACGACGCCATTGTCCGTCGCGAGCTGGTCCGCGGGAACGCCGAGCTTTTCGGCGGCCATCTCCACGAGCACGCGCCGCGCCTCGGCGGCCGCGGCGCGCATGGCGGCGCCGCCCTTCCAGATGCCGGTGGAGCCGGAGGCGCCGCCCATGTTGAAGGTCACGTCCGTGTGCCCCTGCACGACGCTGACTTTTTCGACGGGCAGATCGAGTTCCTCGGCGATCATCTGCACCCAGCCGATCTCGGTGCCCTGGCCCATGTCGATCTTGCCGATCCAGCCCGCCGCCGTCCCGTCGGCGTTGATGCTGATGTAGGTCGCGAGCTTCTCCGGATTCAGCGGCAGGCGCGCGGCGACGACGCCCGCGCGGGCGCTCGCGCCCGGCAGCGCGACGCCAATGGTGAGAACGCCGGCGGCGGCGAGGAAAGAACGGCGGCTGGTTTGAACGGTCATGGAAGCCTCCCTCAGGCCGTGGCGGCGCGTTTGATCGCGCGAAGCATGGAAACGTGCGTGCCGCACCGGCACTTGAGGCCGGTCAGCGCCTCGCGGATTTGCGCGTCCGTCGGTTTCGGATTTTTGTCGAGCAAGGCGACGGAGGTCATCACCCATCCATTGAGGCAATAGCCACACTGGGGAACCTGCTCGTCGATAAAGGCTTGCTGCACCTTGTGCGGCTTGCCGCCCGTCTGGATGCCGGCGAGCGTCGTGATCTTGCGTCCCGCGAGGCTCTCGACGGGAATGGAGCACGAGCGCGACGGCTCGCCGTCGATCAGCACCGTGCAGGCGCCGCATTGGGCGAGGCCGCAACCGAATCGCGGATTTTTCAGGCCGAGATCGTCGCGCAGGGCGTACAGCAGGGGCATGTCGCCATCGGCGTCGATCGTTTGCGCCTTGCCATCGACATTGAGTTCGATTTTGGCCACCGCATCCTCCCTGGCTGGACCGGGGAGGATCATGCCACGGCGGCGGGCCTCGCGCCAGCGCCGCCGGGGCTTTCGTCAGCGCGGACGGCGCAGGACGATCACGTTCGCGAGCATGTCGTGCAGGCAGCGCTTGTCGTCCGACAGAAGCGAGACGAGGAACACCACCGGGAACATCCAGCTCACGTAGAACAGCACCGCCTGCACCGCGGCGTTGATGAAGGGCGCCGGCCCGCCATCCATCAGGCGCACCTCGAGATCCATCATCCGCATCCCCGGCGTCGCCATGCGACGCCCCGAGATCGTCAGGCCGTTGTAGAGAAAGGCCACGACCGGAAACAGTGGAGGCAGCAGGAGCCAGGCGAGGCCCAGCGTGAGAAAGCCAAGCGCGATCCAGATCGTCGCGACGAGAAACCCCACGATCAGCAGGTCGAGAACAACCGCCATCATCCGCCGGGTGCGAACGCCCGCCAGCGCGGCGTAAGGCAACGGACGCGGCAGCGCCGGAACCGGCTGCGCGGGACTCGACCAGGCATTGGCGCGCGTGTCGCTCATTTTGCGTCTCCCGCCGCGAGAAACGCGGCGCGAACCTATGTGGCCCCTGGCGGAAGTCGCCACAAGGGCGCGCGATAAAATCTCAACGCATGTGGAAAATTTGCGCGCGTTCGAGCGCGCCCGTGGCTTGCCGCATCGACTGCACGGCCGCGGGCGTCACGGGCCCCGCCCGGTTGCCCCAGCCCGAACGCACGAAGGTCAGCACGTCCGCGATCTCCCTGTCGCCGAGGAACGTGCGGAACTGCGGCATCCAGTCCATGTCGCCCCCGCCTTCGCCCTCGAGCGGCGCGGCGCCGTTGACGACGATGTTGACCAGAGAGGTGGCGTCCGGATCGAGCACCGCGGGGTTGCCGGCGAGCGCCGGCAGGGCGCCGCCGCCCTTGCCATCGACGCCATGGCAGGAGGCGCACTGGCGCGCGTAGGTCGCGGCGCCCGGCCTGTCGTAACGGCGCGCGGCGAGCGCCTCCGCCGCGCCGCTGTTGTAGACCCAGACGGGAACCGTGCGGTCGATGGAGGGAGACAGGGATTTCAGATATTTCGCCATCGCCTTCACGTCCGCGTCGGAAAGCTGGCTCGTGGACCAGGTGACGACGTCGCGCATCGTGCCAAAGGCGGCGCCCCAGCGATTGTAGCCTTTCTTGAGATAATCGAAGATTTCGTCCTCGCTCCAGCGCCCGAGCCCGGTGTTGAGATCGCCGCGCAAATTGGGCGCCGACCAGTTGTCGAGCACGCCGCCGGCGAGAAACGCCCCGCCGCCTTCGTCGAGCGCCTTTTCCTGAAACGCCCAGCCGCGCGGCGTGTGGCAGGCGCCGCAATGGCCCGCGCCCTGGACGAGATAGGCGCCGCGGTTCCACTCGGCGTCGTAATCCCTGTTCGGGCGGAACGGTCCGCCGCCTCCGATCATGTTCCACGCGCCGAGCGGCCAGCGCAACGAATAAACGCCGCCGAGTTCATGCGGCGTGTTCGCCTGCCGGACCGGCGTGACCTCCTTCATGAAGAAATCGAACAGCGCGCGCGTGTCCTCGTCGGTCAGGCGCGCGTAGGACGGATAGGGCATCGCGGGATAGAGGCGCGCCCCGTCCTTGCGGATTCCCTGCCGCACGGCCTTCTCGAAATCCTCGTAGCCATATTTGCCGATGCCCGTGCCGGCGTCCGGCGTGATGTTGGTGGCGTAGATCGCGCCAACCGGCGTGTTCATCTTCAACCCGCCCGCGTAGGGTCGACCGCCCGGCATCGTGTGGCACAGAAGGCAATCCGCGGCGCGGGCGACGTATTCGCCCTTCGAAATAGCGTCTTCCGCGAACGAAGGGGCGACGACCGCGAGCGCGGCGGAAAGCGTCAGCGCGCGAAGGGCGAATGGCATGGGCTGTCCTCTCTGGCGGGAGGACTCTAGGGAAGGCGGCGGCGGGGTCAATGGCGATGGCGACCCGATCCCCATGTCCCCCGCGAAAAGCGCCGCCAGATAATTGGCCCCGCCTATTTCACCACGTAGGGTTTGATCGACTCCGACAGATATTCCCCGGCCTGGTGGCGCGACTGCAATTCGCCCATTTCAAAAAGCATGTCGGCGACGGCCTGCCAGCGGTCGGGATGGACGCGATAGTCCCATTTGTTGAGCGGCATGTCCTTCAACAAATCCGGCGAAAGTCCGGTGTAGTCCGCCACGTCCCGGCGGGTGCGCGCCTCGTCCGCGTTGACGTATTCGATCGCCTCGCGGATTGTCTTAGCGTAGCGCGCGGCGACGTCGGGATTGTTCTTCACGAAGGCCGCCTTGGCGTACCATGCGCCGATCGGCTGTTCCGACACCGATTCCACGAAGTGCCAGGACAGAATTCGCCCGACGCCGGAGGTTTGCAGGATCGTCGTGTAGGGATCGACGGTGATGACGGCGTCGACCTGCTTCGATTTCAGCAAGTCCGGCTGGGACGGCGTCGGCGATTCGATGAGTTGCACCTTCGAAAGATCGACGCCGGCGCGTTTCAGCACCATCTGCGCCGCGACCGTCTGCTGGCCGTGCAGACCGGAGGTTGAAATCTTCCTGCCCGCGAGATCCGCGAGCTTCTGGAAGGGCGCGTCCTTCAACACGGCGATGGAGCCGGAATCCGGCCCCGCCGCTTTCGCCGTCTCGTTCTGCGCCACGACGACGAGATCGAAGCCGCGTTCGTTCGCCTGCATGGCGATGCCCGGAATCAGCAGGCAAATATCGACCGAATTGGCCTGCGCCGCGGCGACGCATTCCTGTCCGTTGCGAAAATCCGTCAGAGTCGCGTCGATCCCGTTGGCCGCGAACATGCCGTTGCGCGAGGCCAGCCAGAGATCGACCGAAGCGGAGAACTTGAGATTGCCAATGCGCAGCTTCGCCGGCGCGGTTTGCGCCGACGCGGAGGCGAGCGCGACGAAGAGCGCCGCGCTAGGGCCGATGATGCGCGAGATGTTCGCGCCCGCTCGAAACTTCGAAAACATGGTCATATCGCCAGTCCTTCGCCTTGCGCATGCGTTCGCAATACACCGGAACGGTCAGACCGAGCAGGTCCCAGCGCGTCAGGTAGGAAAGCAGGAAGCCGGAGGCTCCCATTTCCCACAAACGCGCCACGTCCCCGTCGAGCAGGAGCTGTTTCTCTTCCGCCGTGAGCGGAAACTTCTCCATCGCCGCTCGCGGATTCGCCTTCAGCTCCTCGCGGATCGCCAGATCGTGGAGGGCCGAGCGGCAGAGTTTATGGACGCCATAGATGCTCATGGTCTCAGTCCCTGCGCCAGATGCCGAACGCATGTCCATGCGGTTGAGGATGCAATTCCGATGCCGGCCCCTCGCCGATCGCGCCGAGCATGGCGATCCAGTTCAGCAACTCGCCGCCGGCGTTGCCGGCGCGCAGCAATTGCAGCGGCGTCGCCTCGTCGACGAGATCCCTGACCTTGCCGGCGCGCATCAACTCCACCACGCGATCGACCCAGACGCGGTCCGGCACGCCGCTGCGATCCGCGGCCGGGATTTTCGGCCCGCCGATCTCCAGCGAGAACGAGCCGCTGGCGAAGACCGCGACGCGCAGGTCCCCGGGGAAGGTGCGGATGGCGCTGCCGATCGCCTGACCGAGCGCGAAGGCGCGCGAGGACAGGGGCAACGTGCTCGAGAAACAGTGAACGAAAATCGGCACGATCGCCAGCTTGCTGTTCGCGCCGATGAAGTGGAACGGCACGGAAAACGCGTGATCGACGCTGAACTCCTGGGTGATCGCGAAATCGAACCCGTCGGAAATTCCGCTCTTGTGGATATGCGCCGCCAGCGCCTCGTGCACCGGGATGGTATAGGCGGGCATCGGCGTCTGGTCGTTGGGGCCGCTCGTTCGCGGCGCCGCGCCAACGGCGAACAACGGGAAATTGTCGAGGAAGAACGTGTTGAAATGATCGTTGGAGAAAATCAGCAGCACGTCCGCGTCGACGCTTTCCAAGTGCGCGCGCAGTTTCGCGTAGAGCTTGTTCTCGATGAAATCGGGGTTGCGCAGAACCACCGATGGAAGATTCGGAGAATGCGGAGCCCCGAGACCCGCGACGATTTTTGCCATTCCCTCACCCGCTGATTTGCTCTCGCGGGCAGACTAGCGCGGCGGACGCGCGGCGCACAAGCGCGGACGCGCCGCGCTTCGGTGTCGCGCCTTCCGCGCGAGCCGCCGCGGGACAGCTTTCAGAGGCGGGCGCCGGTCAGCCCAGCACCGTGACCGGCGTGCCGATCGACACGCGCGCGTAAAGATGCGCGATGTCCTGGTTGACCATGCGGATACAGCCGGACGACACATTGGTGCCGATGGTTTCGGGCTCCGTCGTGCCATGGATGCGGTAGCCGAGATCGTGGCCATCGCCCCAAAGATACATGGCGCGGGCGCCCAGCGGGCTCTTCGGCCCGCCGCGAACGCCGAGCCCGCGCGGCGTCGGCTCGAGCTTCTCGCGGATTTCCGGCTGGCGCTCCACCATTTCCCGCGGCGGAACCCAGTCCGGCCAGTCGCGCTTCATCTGGATATGGGCGGAGCCCGACCACAGGAATCCCTCCCGTCCCACGCCAACGCCGTATCGCGTCGCGACGCCGGGCGATTCCACGTAGTAGAGATGGCGCGACGAGGGATCGATGACGATCGAGCCGGGCTGTTCGGCCCGTTTGAATTCAACGCTTTGCCGGAGATAGACAGGATCGACCTGATCGTGGTCGAAGGCGGCGATGGGGAACCGCTCGCCTGGATAGTCGTTGTAAACGGCCTTGTAGTCCGGACGCGAAATCGTGCGCGTGAGATTGGCGACGGGAATCGTGGAGGTCGTCTCGGGGCTCGTCGCGATCCCCGGCAGGATATCCTGGCCCGCGCAGCCCGGCAGGCCCGCGACAAGGGCGCCCACGCCGCCCACGCACACAAATCGACGACTGAACATACGCATTCACCTGAAAACCGGACGACGGAACAACCCGAGTTTCGCCCGGCTTGGTTAATTTCAGGTGTGCGTCCGGCGCTTCTTCCGCGCGATCGTGTTCAGAGCCTCGACGAAAACGCTGAAGCCGATGGCCGCGTAAACGAATCCCTTGGGGACGTGAACGCCAAACCCGTCGGCCACCAGCACCATGCCGATCAGCAACAGAAACGAGAGCGCGAGCATTTTCACCGTCGCGTGCGCGTTGACGAATCGCGCCACGGGCCCAGACGCGAACAGCATGATCGCCACCGCGATCACGACCGCGCACGCCATCACCGCGAAATCGTCGGACATGCCAACCGCGGTGATCACGCTGTCGAGCGAGAACACGATGTCGAGCGCCATGATGGAGGCCACGACGCGCGCGAGGCTCGCGGCGGCGCGGGGCGCGGAATCCCCCTCCGCCTCGCCCTCGATCTGCTCGTGGATCTCCTGCGTGCCCTTGTAGAGCAGGAAGGCGCCGCCGCCGATCATCACGAGATCGCGCCAGGAAAAGCTCTGGCCAGCCAGACTGAACAGCGGCGTTTTCAGCGACACGATGAAGGAAATCGAGCCGAGAAGCGCGAGCCGCATCAGCAGCGCCGCCGCGAGGCCGAGACGGCGCGCCAGCCCCTGTCGCTCCTTTGGCAGCCGGTCGGCGGTGATGGAGATGAAAACGAGATTGTCGATGCCCAGCACGATTTCAAGCGCCGTCAGCGTCAGCAGCGCCGCCCAGGTCGAGGGGTTCGAAAGCCAGTCGAAAAAAGCCAGGAGCGGCCTCCAGTGCGATCGCGCGGCGTGGGCGCAAGGGCATGTGGAAGTCCGACATCGCCGCCGACGCCTCGGCGGCCAGAGGGGCCCGGACCAGTCCGCGAACGCGGACGAATTCAGAATGGGAAAAGCCTCCCGCCCCGTCAAGGGGCGGGAGAGCGACGGCCTCGATCAGCGACCGGGCCGCCGGTCGCCCAGCGAAGCAGACCGTTGTTCGCGACGAAAGGAAGCCGCGCCGCGACCGCGTCCAGTCCGGCGACGCGCCCGGCGTTTTTCGCCACCAGCCAGACGAGAACCACGAGATAGACGATGTGATAATCGACGAGAAAATTGTTGTGGTTCTCGATGTACGGGAAATCCATGTGCGCGAACCAGTAGGTCAGCAGCAGCGCCGCGCCGCAGGACGCGCTGAGCCGGACCATGAGCCCGACAAGCAGCGAAAGCCCGATCAGCAAGTGACCCCAGGCGACGAGAAACGTCGTGACCGGCGCCATGGCCGGCGTCGTGAACGGCGTGAACAGGGCGTGAAACGTTTTCGTCCCGCGCAGGAAGCCGACGACGGAAAAATCTCCGAAAATCTGATGCGAAGCCGCGTAGAGAAACGTCCACGCCATCAGAAAGCGCAGAACGAAAGCGATCTTGCGGTCGAAGGCGGTCATGACCGGCCTCCGGCGCGAACGCTCGCCCGCGCCAACGGGAGCGTCCCGCGAGCGAGAACCAGCGCCAGAATTGCGATCAGTGTGAATGCCATTGCGGGAGTTCCATGTTCCGTCGCGTCGGTAGACAACGACACAGGACACGGAACGCGCCCCCGGCGCCTTGACGCAACGCAAGCGCGCGCGGGAACCCGCTGATAATTTTGGCGAAAGACGGCGCTAGCGGCGCGCCGCCTGAATGGCTTCCCACACGCGCAGGGGCGTCGCGGGCATGTCGATGTGGGTGACGCCGAGCGGCGCCAGGGCGTCGACGATGGCGTTCATGATCGAGGTGAGCGACCCGGCGCACCCGGCCTCGCCACAGCCCTTGACGCCGAGCGGATTGGTTGTCGCCTTCGTGGGGAGCGAGTCATAGGCGAACATCGGGGCGTTCGCGGCGCGCGGCATCCCGTAGTCCATGAACGAGCCCGTCGCGAGCTGTCCATCCTCGTCATAGACGGTGCGCTCGACGAGGCACTGGCCGATGCCCTGTACGACGCCGCCGATGACCTGCCCCTTGACGATCATCGGGTTCACCATCACGCCGAAGTCGCCAACCATCGAATATTTCACGATGTCGGTCACGCCGGTCTCGGGATCGATCTCGACCTCGCACACATGGCAGCCAGTGGGGAAAGTCGCCGGCTTGGCGCTCGAAATGTGATCGACGTCGAGCGACGACGGCGCGCCCTCCGGCAGCTTCACGCCCTCGCGGAGCCTCCTCGCGATCTCCCTGATGGAAATCGAACGGTCGGTGCCCACCACGCCGAAACGGCCCTTCTCGAAGGCGATGTCGGCGACGCCCGCCTCGAGCAGGTGCGAGGCGACGATCTTGCCTTTTTCGATCACCTTCGCGCTCGCCTCGACGATCGCCGTGCCGGAGCACATCAGCGATTTCGACCCGCCGGTGCCGGAGCCCGCGCGCAATTCGTCGGAGTCCGTCTGATGAACGCGGATGGCGTCGAAGGGCACGCCGAGCTCCGTGGACATGACCTGGGCGAAGGTCGTCCAGTGTCCCTGGCCGTGATCGTGCGAGCCGGTGAGCAGGGTGACGGTTCCGTCCGCGCCAAACCGGATGTCGCCAAGTTCGCCCGCGACGGGCGCGGTGACTTCGACGAACTGGCCGATGCCGCGCCCGCGCAGCTTGCCGCGCTTTTCGCTGTCGGCCTTGCGCGCCGCGTAGCCGTTCCAGTCGGACAGATCGAGCGCCTTGTCGAGAATGGCCGGGAAATCGCCGGAATCGTAGGTCGATCCCGATGGCGTTTTCGCCGGCATGTCGCTGGCGGGAATGTGATTGCGGCGCCGGATCTCGACGGGATCGATGCCCATCTCGCGCGCCGCGTTGTCGATCAGGCGCTCCATGAAGTAATTGCCCTCGGGGCGCCCGGCGCCGCGATAGGCGGTGATCGGAGCCGTGTTGGTGAAGACGCACAGCGTGTTCACCTCGATCAGCGGCGTTTTATAGGCGCCGTTGACGTGCTTGACGATGTTGAAGGTCGAGAACAGCGGCCCGATCTGGGTCATGTAGCCGCCGAGATTGCCGAACCCGTTGCAACGCACCGCGAGAAAATGGCCATCCTTGTCGAGCGCGAGTTCGCACAGGAACTCCATGTCGCGGCCATGATGGTCGGACACGAAGGACTCCGAGCGCTTGTCGAGTTGCTTGACGGGCTTGCCGAGTTCGCGCGCGGCGTGCATCGCGCAAACATATTCCGGGAACATCGAGCCCTTCATGCCGAAGGAGCCGCCGACGTTAGTCGCGACGAAACGCATCTTGTCCTTGCCAACCTTCATCATCTCCGCGGCGTTGGCCTGCGAGCCCGTGACGCCCTGCGTCGAGGCGTAGAGCGTGAACTTGCCCGTCGCCGCGTCATGGGCCGCGACGCAGCCGCGCGGCTCCATGGCGTTGATGACGACGCGACTGTCGACGAGATTGATCCGCGTCACGTGCGCGGCCTTCGCGAAGGCTTCCGCCACTTTTTCGCTGTCGCCGAAATGATAGTCGAGCGCGACGTTGTTCGGCACGTCGGGCAGAATTTGCGGCGCTCCGGGCTTCGCCGCGTCGCGGGCCTCGATCACCGCGGGGAGAGACTCCACGTCGAGCACGACGGCTTCGGCCGCGTCCTGCGCCTGCGCCGCCGTGGTGGCGATCACGCAGGCCACGGGATCGCCGACGAAGCGCACGCGGTCCGTCGCCAGCGCGTAACGCGCGGGCTTGAGCATCGGCTTGCCATCGCGTCCGTTGAGCGAGGCGCGATAGGGAAACGGCCCGTAGCCAGCCTTGTTCAGATCCTCGCCCGTGTAGACCGCGAGCACGCCCGGCATGGCCCGCGCGTCGGACGTGTCGATGGATTTGATGATTCCGTGCGCGTGCGTCGAACGCACCATCGCCATGTAGACCTGGCCGGGGAGATTCACGTCGTCGGTGTAGGAGCCCCGGCCCTGAAGAAGGCGCAAATCCTCGTTGCGCGCGACCGGCTGGCCGACGCTGAATTTCATCAGGGAAAGCTGTTCTTCGTCGACGCGAACGTTCATGGCGCGGGCTTCCTGCGGCGGGTTGGAAATGTCGCCGCAAGATAAGGCATCGCGCGTCCGGGTCAAACCCCGAAGCGATTACGTCGCGGCGATGGACGCGAGGCGTTTCAGATCGAGCAGACGCACGCCGTCGGGCACGATGACGAGGGCTTTCTCGCGCGCGAGTTTGCTGAACATGCGGCTCACGGTCTCGACGGTGAGACCGAGGAAATCGCCAATGTCCTGACGCGTCATCGGCAGCGGAACGTGAACGGTGGAAGAATCGATGCGCGCGAGCCGATCGCGCAGACCGATCAGAAAGGCCACCACCTTTTCCTCGGCGGTGCGCCGCCCGAGGATCACCATCTGGTCCTGCGCGAGGCTGAGTTCGTGACTGGCGATGGCGTGCAGGCGCCGCAGCAGATGCGGCTTGCGGTCGAGCAGCGCCGAGAAATCCCGCCGCCCGAACTGGCAGGCGTTCACGGGCGTCAGCGCGTCGGCGGAAAAAGCGTTCTTCTCGCTCATGGCGAGGCCGAGAAAATCGCCGGGGAGCGCGAAGCCCACGATCTGCCGGCGCCCGTCCGGCAGGAGTTTATAGAGCCGAACCGAACCGGACGTAATATTATAGACGCTTTCGGAGGGCTCGTCCTGGTTGAACAGGTGATCGCGCGGGGCGAAGCAGGCGCTCCGGAGAATGTCCTCGAGGGCGCAGAATTCGTCGGGTTCGAGAGCCGCGCAGACGCTGAGCTTGCGCACGCCGCAATGCGAGCAACGGGACGCGCCATTGGCGCGCGGGCAGCCGGCGTCGGGTTCTCTGAACATCGTCATGGCGGCGGACATGACCATACTCCCTCGTTTTGAGCAACCTTTGGCCGGCGATTTCGCGCGGCTTCATTGACGCATGTCATTGTTGCCGGTTCCGGCGGAGTGGAAATTCCCCACATGAGCGCGGACGTCCTGATCTTCAGACCGGTCTTTAAATCAGTTCGCGTCGACTGGCGAGGGGCGCCGCGCGCCTTTCCATTGATTCAACTCTACGATCCGCGCCAGACCGTCGCCGGATGGACGCAGTTTGTCCGTTCCCACGGGCGGGCGGGGCGCAGCGGCGTCAATGCAATCGAGGACCAGCGCGGCTATCTGCACGCGATTTTCATCTGGCGGGTCGAAAACCACCTGCTCTGGCGCCGCACGCTCCGGATCGCGACCCTCGTGCTGGGCGGCCTGCCCGGGCGCGCCGTTCAGGAGGCCGCCGGCGCGGCCTTGCGCGAACTCGCCCATCTGCTCGACTGCGAGACGATCCTCGTCGAGGCGAACGAGGAGCATCACGGCCTTCATCCGCAGTTCCTGCTCATGTCGGGGTTCACTCCCGTGTCGGGCGCCGTCTACATGCGGAAAATGGACCCGCTCTGACGGTCGCGGGCGCCGCGGAAATGTCTTCGCCTTTTCACGCTCATGCTTTATTCGTTAGACCCCGCCAGGGCGGGTTCCGGCGCGGCGAACCGCGATCCACGCCGGGAATCGGGAACCGCGCCAGGATTTTCATGCCCCGAAAAGCTTTGAATTTCGACCGGGCGAAAATCGCCTTCCTGTCGTCGGGCTCTCCGGAAGCGGATCAGGCGGCGGCGGCGCTGGCGGCGCGTTACGGCAACGGCCCGCCCGACGAGGCCGACGTGGTCGTGGCGCTGGGCGGCGACGGCCTCATGTTGCAGACGCTGCACCGGTTCATGTCTTCGGGCAAGCCGATTTACGGCATGAACCGCGGCTCCGTCGGCTTCCTGATGAACGAGTTCCAGACCGACAACCTGCGCGAGCGGCTGGCCGCGGCGCGAACCTCCATCGTTCATCCGCTCATCATGCGGGCGCGCACGGAAGGCGGCGAGGAAGTGACCGCGCGCGCGATCAACGAAGTGTCCCTGCTCCGGCAATCCTATCAGGCCGCGAAAATGCGGATTTCCATCGACGGCACCGAACGGATGCGCGAACTGGTCGCCGACGGGGTTCTCGTCGCGACCCCGGCCGGCTCGACCGCCTACAACCTGTCCGTGAACGGCCCCATCGTGCCCCTGGGCGCGCCGCTCGTGGCGCTGACGCCCATCTCGGCCTTTCGCCCGCGCCGCTGGCGCGGCGCCCTGCTGCCGGACACGGCGAAGGTCGCGATCGACATTCTGGAACCGGAAAAGCGCCCCGTGAACGCCGTCGCCGACCATTTCGAAACGAAGAACGTCGTTCGCGTTGAAATCGCGATGGATCATGAAACCGGACTCGTTTTGCTGCACGATCCCGGCCATTCCCTCGACGAACGGATATTGCGGGAACAATTCGGCAATTGAACGAGGGGAAATCCCATGGCTCCCGGCCAGAGCGACGCCATCGCGGGCGAGTTGCGCCTCGCCCGCGATTTGCTGACGGGCGGCCAGACGGCCCGGGCGCGGGCGATATGCGAGGACGCGGTCCGGCGCCAGCCGGGCAACATCGACGCGATCTATCTGCTCGCGCTGGTTCACGCCCGCGAAGGCGACCTCGGCCAGGCCGCGCGCCTGTTCGATCGCGCCGCGATACTCCGGCCAGGATTCGTCGACGCCGACTATAATTGCGCCTGCGCGTGGATCGGACTGAAGCGGTTTGAAAAAGCTCTGGCGCGTCTCGACCGCGTCGTGTCGCTCAAACCGGATCATCTCGACGCCTGGATCAATCGCGGCAACATCCTGCGGGAATTGAAACAGGGCGAGGCAGCGCTGGCGAGCTATGACCGGGCTCTCGCGCTCGCGCCGCGATCCGAATGGCTGCTGAACAACCGCGCCGTGGTCCTTGGCGAACTCAGGCGCTTCGAGGAATCCCTCGGGGCCTGCGCCGCCGCGCTCTCGGTCAATCCGCGCAACGCGGAGGCCCTCGCCAACAACGCAATCACACTCGACCGGCTCGGGCGGTTCGACGAGGCTCTGGAGGGTTTCGCGCGCGCCGCGGAGCTCAAGCCCGACCGGGGCGACATCCGGTACAACCATGGCCTGACGCTGGTTCACATGAAGCGTCACGACGAGGCGCTGGAAAAGTTCACGGAAGCGATCGGCCTCGATCCGGCCATCGATTATCTCCGCGGAACCTGGCTGCACGCGAAAATGAACGTGTGCGACTGGAGCGATTTCGAGGCCGATCTGAAGGGACTGACGGCGGACATCGAACGGTCCCGGCTCGCGTCCTCTCCTTTCCCCGCCCTCGCCCTTCTCGATTCCCCGCGATTGCAAAAAGCGCTCGCGACAGCCTGCGCGGCCAAACTCTTCCCGGCGCGCCCGCCCCGCCCGGCCCCCGCGCGGCGACGCCGCGACGCGAAAATCCGCGTCGGCTATTTCTCGGCGGATTTTCGCGAACACCCGATGCCACGGCTGATGGCCGGCGTGTTCGAACGGCACGACAGGAGCAGGTTCGAAACCGTCGGCTTTTCCTTCGCGGCGGCTCCCGGCGACGCGACGCAGGCCCGCCTCGCCGCCGCGTTCGACGAATTCATCGACGTGACGGACATGCCGGACGCCGCCGTCGCCAGCCTGGCGCGCGCGAAGAACATCGATATCGCCGTGGACCTGATGGGCTTCACGCAGCAGGGACGCCCTGGCGTCTTCGCCGCGCGCGCCGCGCCCGCGCAGGCGAGCTTTCTTGGCTATCCCGCGACCACGGGATGCGATTTCATCGATTACCTCATCGCCGACGAAATCGTGATCCCGCCGTCGGAACGGTCGTTCTACACGGAAAAACTCGTCACGCTGCCCGGCTGTTATTACCCGTCGAGCTATCGTGATCTGGCGGACTACGCCGCCCCGGCCCCCGCCCGCGGCGCGGGGCGGCGGGAACGCGGGCTCCCGGAAACCGGCTTCGTATTTTGCTGTTTCAACAACAATTACAAGATCACGCCGGAGGTTTTCGCCTCGTGGATGGCCATCCTCGACGCGGTCGGGAATTCCGTGCTCTGGCTGCTCGCCGACAATGAAACCGCCGCGGCGAATCTGCGAAAGGAAGCAGCGGCGAGGGGCGTCGATCCCGCGAGACTGGTTTTCGCGGATCGCGCGCCGCTCGCGGACCACATGGCGCGGCACGACCTCGCGGACCTTTTCCTCGACACCCTGCCCTACAATGCCCACACGACGGCCTGCGACGCGTTGTGGCGCGGATTGCCCGTGCTCACGCGGCGCGGAGCCTCGTTCGCGGGACGGGTTGGAGCAAGTCTTCTGACCGCGGCGGGTTTACGTGAACTGGTGACGGACAGCATCCGTGAATATGAAGAAACCGCCATTCGGCTCGCCGCCCGCCCCGACGAACTGTCCGCGATTCGCGCGAAGACCATGGCTTTGCGGGATCATTCGCCCCTGTTCGACACGGAAGCCTTCACCCGCGCTCTCGAAGCCGGATTTGCCGCGATCCACGCGCGAAGAATGGCCAGTCGCGAGCCCGCGGACATGAAAATTCCGCGGCCTGGCTGAATCCCGGCGGAAATTCTTGCCGAAACTCCGAACGATGCCGGCCAGCGCTCCTCTGCCCCTCCGGTACAAATAAAAACCCCGGCGCTTTCGCGCCGGGGTTTCCTGATCCGGTGAACCGGACGTCAGATCAGAACTGACGCTCGATACGCAGATGCGTGGTCCAGTTGTTGTTGCTCAGGCCAGGCGAGCCAGCCGCGAGGAAAGCGGCGGTCGGGTTCTGGACGTTGAAGCGGGTCTGGGCGTACTGGAGCTCGAGACCGATGTCGAAGTCCTTGGCCGGGGAGTAGATGAGAGATCCGCGGATTTCCCAGATGCTGCCCTTGCCCCACTGCATGGCGGCCGCGCCGCCGCCGTTCGCCGTAACAGCGACCGTCGGAGGATTGATCTCGACATAGCCCGTGCCGAACTGCGAACGCCATTGCGGGGCCCAGTAGTGGACGCCGGCCATGGCGACGTTCCAGCCGGTCACCTGATCGATCGTGCAAAGCACGGCGCAGGAACCGGAAGTCACCATGACGGCGGTGTCGGTGCGCTGGATGCCGCCGGTGAGCCGACGGCCCGAGGCGTTGGCGAGAGCGTTGAGGCCACCGTTCGACATCAGGGCGCCGATCATGCCCCTGGCGTAGTTCGCGGTCAGCCAAATGGCGTCGCCAGCGGCGATCATCGGCAGGTTGAACTTCACGGTCGCGCCGATGCCAAAACCGGTCTGGCTGGTCGAGCCGAGCAGCGGGTTCGCCGCGCCGGTCGAGGCGCCAATGCCGCCGAGGATGGCGCCATTCAGGCCGGCGGTGCCGACGTTCTGGTAGGAGCTGTTGCCGACGACGGCGTGAACCGCCGCGAAACCCCAGCTCTGGTCGACGCGCAGGTTGCCGACGAGCTCATAGCCGTTGCCGGGCGTATGATTGTAGGTCTGCGCGGCGTAGCCCATGTCGGTGCGGTCTTCGATGGCGATCGTCGCCGAGAAGCCGCCGCCGAAGGTGGCGGTGTAGGCCAGCTGCTTCATGCCGTTCGGGAAGCCGACCCAGGGGTTGGCGGTGTAGAACATCGACGGCATCATCGCGTAGTTTTCGGGAGCGACGCCGAAGGTGAAGCCGGCCCACTGGACGTAGGCCGCCTCGATGGTGATGCCGGTGGTCGAGCCCAGCGATTCCGAGATGGCTGCGTTGTTGCCCGAGCCCGTGTTGCGGATGCCCGACGTGTTGGCGGCGCGCAGGCGGACGGCGGTGCGGGCCGTGCCGAGAGCGGTCGGCGTGCGGGCATCGAGGTCAATGCGACCGCGGACTTCCGTGCCGGTCGTGTTCATCGCGCCGGCGGCCTGGACGATGCCGGGCGTTCCGGCGGCGCCGGTGACGGTCCACTGCGTCGTGCCGGGGGTGTACTGCCACTCGGCGCGGACGTAGCCGCCGACCTTCAGGCAGGTGTCGGTGCCGGGAATGAAGAAGAAACCCGCGCCATAGGCGTCGCAGATTTTGACGTAATTGACAGGCGCGGACTTCCGCGAGGGAAGATCGGCGGCCTGGGCGCCGGCCATCGTGGCGATGACCGCGGCGGCCCCCAATAGAATGTTTCTTGAAAGCATGAAGTTTGACCCCCCGTTGGGATTGACAGGATCTGCTTGATCCTCGCGTTAACTTAGAGGGGAAAGGCCGCGCCGTGCCACGCGTCTGGTGTTTCCCATCGCGTGATACACCCGTCTAACTCACGTTAAATCTTCTATTTTTCATATACTTGTATCATATGTTGCAAAAATGCCGCCTTGCCATGGCGGCGGGGAAAGCCTATGAAAAAAGGACAGGGGAAACGCAACTTTGGACGAGTCGCAAATCGATCCCGCCGAAGTCAGGGAGGTTCTCGAGCGAATCCTCCGGCATTCGGAGTTCGCGTCGTCGCCCCGTCTGGCGGCGTTTTTGCGTTTCGTGGTCGCTGAAACGCTCGAAGGCCGCGCGAGCAAGGTCAAGGCCTATTCCATCGCGACCACGGTGTTTGGCCGCGGCGAATCGTTCGACCCGCAGACCAATCCCGTCGTGCGCGTCGAGGCGATGCGGCTTCGTCAATCTCTGGGCCATTATTACGAGACCGCCGGGGCCCGGGAGACCCTCGAAATCAGGATCGGACGCGGCAGCTACGTCCCTGAATTCATCCGGCGCAGGCCATCCGACGCGATATCCGCCGATCCCCCCGACGCGACGCTTTCGCCGGCGGCCGCTCCGCCGCCGCGCCCCGCGCCATGGGCTTATCCGGTCATCGCGGCGCTTGGACTAGCCCTCGCGGCGTCGCTCGCGACTCTGGCGTTGCGCCCCGCGGCCGAGGCGCCCCGAACCGCCGCGAACCCGGCCCCGGCGCGGGAGGCCATTTCCACGCTCCCGCCGACCATCGCGGTTTTGACCGTCACGAATTCCGCCGACCCGGTCCTGAAGGCTTTCGGGCAGGATCTCGCCAACCGGCTCGAAACCGCTCTGAGCAGGTTCGATTTTCCGGCGGTCGTCGGAGAAGCGTCCGCGCCACCAACATACCGGCTTGCGGCGGCCATACGTCCCGGCGGCGAAAACCGCGCGAATGTCGACGTCAAGCTCACGCACGTCGCCTCCTCGACGATTCTCTAGGCGCGCGAATTCAACGCCCGGCCCACGCCGGCGGACGCGGGCGACAATCCGGTTTTTCATGGCGAGATCGCGTCTCGCGTCGCTCACACCTATGGCGTCATTTACGCGGACATGCGCAAGCGAATCGGCTTGGGCGGCTCCGCTTCCGGGGCGTACGATTGCGTGATCATGGCCGCGGGCGCGCTCGCGCAAGGGAGCGACAAGGAGCGCGTCGGAGCGATCGAATGTCTCGAACGCACGCTGGGCGCGGCTCCGGACTTTGCAACCGGACTTTCGTCCCTCGCCTTTCTGCAGGCCGCGCGTTACCTCGACGGGGCGGCCCGCGACCTCACGCCGGCGACGCCGGAAAATCTGCTCCGGATCGCCGGCAAGGCGGTGACCCTTTCGCCACACAGTTCGCGCGCCCACGCCGCGCAATTCTGGACGCGGTTCCTCGCCGGACGCTTTGACGACGCCTTCGACTCCGCCAGATTGGCGCTCGAGATCAACCCCTGGTCGTCGGACACGCAAGCCCGCGTCGGCGCGGCGCACATTCTCCGCGGGCGGACCGCCGAAGGCGCCCGCCTTTTGAAGAACGCCGCCAAAGAGGCCAACTGGTCGCCCGGGTGGCAAGAGTTTTATTTTTTCCTCGAGGCTCATCTCGAGGGCGACGACGCGCGCGCGGCCCGCCACGCCCTCCGGAACGGAGCAGCAGGCTCGCCGCTCGGCCTGCTGGCGCGAATCATCGTCGCGGGAAAACGCGGCGACGCCGCGCTCGCCGCCGCGGCGCGGAAGGAATTGCAAGCGGCCTTTCCGGGG
>CAISEY010000273.1 GCA_903884435.1 uncultured Hyphomicrobiales bacterium
CGGCGCGGCGCACGAGTTCGAGCGACGCCTTGCCCCCGGCGCCATTCGTGTCGAGCCGCGCGTCGTAGAGCGGTTGCCAGCCCGCGCCCGCGACGCGGTAAGAAAGCGCGATCCGCCCCTTCTGCGCGGCCTCCGAGTCGACCTCCACCGTCACCAGCCGCGAGGCGGCGGTCTGCGGCGCCGACCTTTGCCGCGCCTGTTCAAGGCCGCGAATCTCCTCGTCGAGATCGCGCGCCCGCGCGCGGGCCACGCGCAGGTCGTCGCCGGTTTTCGCGAGCCCCTGCCCCACCGTGTCCCACGCGAGGCTCCATTGCGCGATGTCGAGGGGCTTTGCCTCCGGCGAAAGCTTCTCGGGACCAACCTGCGAAAAACGCGTCATCATCGCCTTCTTCGCCTCGAGGGCCTCGATCAGGGTCTGCGCGGCCTCGCGATCGGTTCGCAACGCCTTCAATTTTGCCTCCAGCGCCGTGTCCACCGGCTTCGCGGCGACGGGCGCGACGCGCGTCTCGACCGCGCCCAGCGAAAGGCGGCCAGGCCCTGCGCCCTCGACGCGCAGCGAACCCACGTCGACGCCCATGGGCAGTCCGCGATAAACAAGCGTCGAGACGCCGGCGGGAAGATCGATGTCGAGCACGCGGTTGACGGTCGCGGCGTCGGGATAGACGATCACCGAATCGATCCTCGATCGCGCCTCGATTTCGGCGGCGAGCGCCGGCCGGCCCGCGACGAGAGCCAGAAAGGAAACGGCGGCGGCGTTCGCGCCATTGATGCAACGCATGAAATCCTCCAGAAAGCCCGGGGCGGGCGGTGCATGGGCGCGCATGAATCGGGTGATTTCACGGCGGGGTCCGCGCTCGCGTGCGCGAGAACACACATGCTACCCTTCCGGCTCCGGGAGGACAAAAGAAAGTCGCGAGCTTGCCTCAATTCGCGCGCGCCTTCGCGCAACGCTTCTTCGCCAATCCATGGCCGCTGCTGCTGCTGACCTGCCTGTTCTGGGCCGGCAACATCGTGGCCGCGCGCACCGCGATCGGCGAGATATCGCCGATGACGCTCGTCACCGGACGCTGGCTGATCACCTGCGGCATTCTCGCGCTGACGGCGCGGCGCGCCTTTGTCGCGGACCTGCCCGTGCTGAGGGAGCGCTGGCTTCGCGTCACGCTGATGGCGATGGCCGGATACACGACCTACCATTCGCTCTATTACGTCTCCGCGCACTACACGCAGGGCGTCAACCTCTCGATTCTCCAGGGCGTCACGCCGGTCTTCGTCTTCTTCGGCGCCTGGGCCCTCTGGCGCACGCCCGTCGGCCCCTGGCAGGCCCTCGGTTGCCTGCTGACGCTCGTCGGCGTCTCGCTGATCGGGACGCGCGGCGATCTCACGGCGCTGGCGGACATGCGATTCAACGTTGGCGACATCGGCATTCTCGTCGCCTCGGTGTTCTACGCGTGTTACTCGCTGGCGCTGCGCAACCGCCCGAAAGCCTCGTCCTTCGGCTTTTTCTTCGGTCTCGCCATCGCCGCGGTCGTGACCTCGCTGCCGTTGCTCGCGTGGGAAATCGCCAGCGGCGTGACCTTCGCGCCGACGAAAACGGGCTGGATCGTCCTCGCCTATGTCGCGCTGTTTCCGACGCTGCTGGCGCAAGTGTTCTTCATCCGGAGCGTCGAGCTCATCGGCCCCGGGCGCGCGACCTTGTTCTACAACATGACGCCGGCCCTTGGCGCGATGATGGCCACGGTCTTCCTGCGCGAGCCATTCGCGCTTTATCATCTCGGCGCGCTCCTCCTCGTCATCGGCGGCGTCACCAGGGCCGAACGGCTCGGCCGCAAATGACGCGACAACGCGCGCCGCTTCCCTCACGTCTCGCGCCGACCCCCTGGCTGCTGCTGGCGCTGACGATCCTGAGCTGGGGCGGCAACGTCGTCGCCGCCAGGGCGGGCGCCGGCGAAATCTCGTTCATGGCGCTGATCTGTCTGCGCTGGCTGATCGTCTGCGCGCTCGTTTTCGCCTGGGCGGGGCGCGGCCTCGGCGCGTCGCTGGCCGAACTGCGCCCGCACTGGCGCTACATGCTGGCGATGGGCGCGCTCGGCTACACCGCGTCGAACGCCTTCATGTTCGAGGGCGCGCTTTTCACCAGCGGGATCAACATCGCGATCATCCCGGCGATCATGCCCGTGCTCGTCATCATCGGCGCGCGGTTGATTTACGGCGCGCCAGTCACGGGGCTTCGCGCCGGCGGGGTTCTGGTCACGCTGGCGGGAATCATGGTCATCGCGACGCGCGGCGACATATCGACACTGTCGCGTCTCGAGTTCAACCGCGGCGATCTGCTGGAACTCGCCGGCTCCGTCACCTACGCGAGTTTCACGCTGGCCCTGCGCGAAAGGCCGCCGCTGTCGTCCTTCAGCCTGTTCATTGGAATGGCTCTGGCCGCCTTCGTCACGTCGCTGCCCTTGATGGCGGCGGAAGCGGCGCTCGGCGGCTTCGTCGCGCCGGGCTGGCGGGGCCTCGCCGTGCTGTTTTACGTGTCGGTCTTCACGTCGCTGGTCGGCCACGTCTGCTGGATCCGGGCGGTCGCGGCGATCGGCCCGAGCCGCGCCGGCGTGTTCCAGAATCTGGTGCCAGTGGTTGGCGCGATGCTGGCCGTGCTCCTGCTCCACGAAACCTTCGAGTGGTTTCACGCGGTCTCGCTCGCCCTCGTGCTCGGCGGCATCTACATCTCGGAGCGGCTGGGACGATGACGCCCCGCGCTACGGAAACCCGAGCGCCATCGCGAGGGAATTGACGGCGCTCACCCGCGGCGAGGGCATCGGTTCGAGATTGAATCGCTCGGTAACGAGCTTCAGAATCGACCCTGTCTGGAATTCCGTCGAGTCGATCTTGCCCTTTTTCGCGAAGGGCGAGACGAGCAGCGCGGGCACCCGCGTCGCCGGGCCGACGAAATCGGCGCGCGCTCCCGCCGCGGAACCCGCTGGCGGCGCGACATGATCCCAAAACCCCCCGTTCTCGTCGTAGGTGACGACGAGAAGATAGGAGTCCTTCATCGGACTTCGCGCGAGAAGCGCGGCGATCCGGCCAATCTCCTCGTCGCCGCTCTGGATCTCCGCGTAGCCCGGATGCTGGTTGAGCACGCCCTGCGGCTTGTAGAAAGTCACCGGCGGCAAGCGCCCCGATGCGATGTCCTCGTCGAGGCGGGAGGCGTCGCGCAAATGATGCTCGCGCTGCGCGCGTCCCGCCGGATTGCGCGGATCGAACCGCGCGTAATAGGCGAAGGGCTGGTGATGCCACTGAAAGCGCAGACCGCCATTGAGAAAATTCGTTTCCGCCTGTGTCCGGTCCGGCTTCGAGGCGAGATCGAAGCCGCCGGAATACCAGGCCCAGTCGACGCCCTTGTCCGAGAGCCGGTCGCCGATGGTCGTTTCCGTCAGCGGCGGCAGGAGATTGCGCCCGCCATTGTTGAGCAGGACGGATTCCGTCGTGTTGACGGCGAAATCTCCATCGGCGCTCGCGGTGACGCGGTTGTCCTCCACCCATCCGGGCCTTGTTTTGTGCGGCGCCGGCCATCCCCGCTCGTCGAGGATAGACCTTTGATCCGCCGGCGGATCTTTCCAGACGGGCGCGCAGGCGCACACGAGATATTGATGATTGAGAAAGGAGCCGCCAAAGGCGCCCATGAAATAATGGTCGAGCAGCGTGTTTTCGCGCGCGAGGCGCCAGAGGTTCGTGGTCTCCATGGCGTTTCGGGAATAATGGCCCATGACGACCCCGCCGGCGCTGGAGAGCGCCGCGAAGAGATCGTTCTTGCCGCCATTGATCTGCGCCCGGTTCGTGTAGAAAAGATGCGTCTGGTCGATGGTGTTGACGCCGGTCGATATGCTCGGCGCCAGCGCGTCGAGGGCGAAGGGCGCGTTGGGCAGCGGCGGAAACGCGATATCGCGGATTTCCCTCGGATTGTCAGAAACATCGAAGGGGCCGCCGCCCTGCGGCGGCGGCAATGTCCGGTAGGGCGCGCCCGAGGCGTCGCGCTGGAGAACCCGCTCGCGCGCGATGGCGTTCGCGACGCCGTCGGCGCCCGGGAACTCGCCGAAAATATTATCGAACGAGCGGTTCTCCATGTAGAGAACGAAAATATGACTGATCCGGTCGAGCGGGCGCTGTTGCGCCGGAGCGCCGGTCGGCGCGAGGCCGGCGGTCAACGCCGCGAACGCGAGACCGGCGCTGGTCGTCCATCCAGGTTTCATGCGCGTCGCCTTCCTTGAATCCGGCGCGCGAAAACAGGCTGGTTGCCGGGACTTCGCCAGCGGACGCCGCGTTGGCGGCGCCCGCGATTCGGGTCTCAGAACTTCAGCGCCTTCGCCTGTTTCACGCCGGGAATCGCCTGGACCTTTTGCAGCACCGCGTCCGGCACGTCGCCATCCACCTCGACCAGCGCGATGGCGGAACCGCCGACATGGTCGCGGCCCAGCGCGAAGGTCGCGATGTTGACGCCGGCGTCGCCGAGCAGCCCCGCGAACCGCCCGATGAAGCCCGGCTTGTCCTCGTTCGTCACGTAGATCATCGAAGGCGCGAATTCCGCGTCGACGTTGATGCCCTTGATCGAAAGGATGCGCGGCTTGCCGTCCTGGAAGACGGTGCCGGCGACGGAGCGCTCCTGCGTGTCCGTCGTCACCGTGAGCGTGATCAGCGATTCGTAATCGCCTTCCGCCGCGCGCGTGACTTCGTCGATGACGACGCCGCGCTCCTTGGCGACGATCGGCGCCGAGACGACGTTCACGTCCGACAATAGCGGACGCAACAGGCCGGCGATGGCCGATGACGTCAGCGCCTTGGTTTTCAGGTCGGCGACGGCGCCCTCGTAGGTGATCGTCACTTTCTTGATGCCCATGTCCGTGAGCTGGCCGGCGAAGGAGCCAAGCTTCTCGGCGAGCGCGATGAAGGGCTTCAGCTTCGGAGCTTCCTCGGCGGTGATCGACGGGAAGTTGATCGCGTTCGAGATCGCGCCGCGGATGAGATAGTCCGACATCTGCTCGGCGACCTGCAGGGCGACGTTCTCCTGCGCTTCCGAGGTGGAGGCGCCGAGATGCGGCGTGCAGACGACGTTCGGATGGCCGAACAGAGGATTGTTGACCGCGGGCTCTTCCGAGAACACGTCGAAGGCGCCCGCCGCGACATGCCCGGAATCGAGCGCCGCGCGCATCGCCAGTTCATCGACCAGCTCGCCGCGCGCGCAATTGATGATCCGCACGCCCTTCTTCGTCTTCGCGATGTTGTCGGCGCCCATGATGCCGCGCGTCTGCGGCGTGAGCGGCGTGTGCAGCGTGATGAACTCGGCGCGTTTCAGCAGGTCGTCGAGCTCGACCTTCTCGACGCCGAGATCGCGGGCGCGCTCGGCGCTGAGGAAGGGGTCGAAGGCGATGACGCGCATTTTCAGGCCGACGGCTCGGTCGGCGACGATGGAGCCGATGTTGCCGCAGCCGATGATGCCGAGCGTTTTCGCGGTGATCTCGACGCCCATGAAGCGGTTCTTTTCCCACTTGCC
>CAISEY010000274.1 GCA_903884435.1 uncultured Hyphomicrobiales bacterium
GGCCGCGCGCCCCGCCGCGCCGCGCTCCGCCTCTGGCGTCGTGTTGCGCACGCTCACGGACGCCGAACGCGAGGCGCGCGAGCGCGCCCTCGCCGGTGCCCGCGAACGCGAGGAAGAAGACCGTCGCCGCGCTGAAATCGAGGCGAAGGCTCGCCGCGAGCGCGAGGAAGCCGAGCGAATCGAGCGCGAGGAAGCCGAGGCGCGCAAGCGCGAGGAAGAAACGCGCCGGCAGCAGGAAGCCGACGTCAAGCGCCGCACGGAGATGGAGGCGCGCCGTCGTCTCGCCGGCGGCGAACCCGCGCCTTCGCTGGGCGCTCGCAAACCCACCGGCGTTGGCGCGCCTGTCGCTGCCGCGTCGCCCGCCCCGGTCGCCGGCGCGGGAGCCGCGACGACGGACGCGGCCGCCCCGCGCCCCGCCGCCGCCCGTCCTGCCAACGAGGAGGAAGACAGCGCCAAGCGCGTCATCCGCCGCCCCGGCCTGCCGACAAAGGTCGTGCTGCCGGCGCGTCCGGCGACGCGCACGGGCGCCGAGCGCAACCGCGGCCGCCTGACCGTCACCAGCGCGACCTCCGAGGACGCCGGCGAGCGCACCCGTTCGGTCGCCTCCTTCCGCCGTCGCCAGCAGCGCCTGTCCGGCCGCATGGCCAACGAGCCGAAGGAAAAGCTCGTCCGCGAGGTCATCCTCCCGGAGACCATCACCATCCAGGAACTCGCGAGCCGCATGTCGGAACGCGCCGTCGATGTGATCAAGCTGTTGATGAAGCAGGGCCAGATGGCCAAGATCACCGACGTGATCGACGCCGACACCGCGCAGCTGATCGCCGAGGAGCTTGGCCACTCGGTTCGCCGCGTCGCCGATTCGGACGTCGAGGAAGGCCTGTTCGACACGCCGGACCAGGACGAGCACCTCGAGCCGCGTCCGCCCGTCGTCACCATCATGGGCCACGTCGATCACGGAAAGACGTCGTTGCTCGACGCGATCCGCGAGGCCAATGTCGTCTCCGGCGAGGCCGGCGGCATCACCCAGCACATCGGCGCCTATCAGGTGACCGCGCCGGGCGGCCTGCCCGTGACGTTCATCGACACGCCCGGCCACGCGCTCTTCTCGTCCATGCGCAAGCGCGGCAGCAGCGTGACGGACGTGGTGGTGCTCGTCGTCGACGGCAAGGACGGCGTCATGCCGCAGACGGCCGAGTGCGTGAGGCTCATCCTCGAGGCGGGCCTGCCCTGCGTCGTGGCCGCCACCAAGTGCGACGTCGTGGACGGCGCCGCGGCGCGCGAGCGCATCGGCCGCCAGCTGCTGGCCGCGGGCCTCGCGACGGACGCCTTCGGCGGCGACGCGCCCGTCGTCGCCGTCTCCGCGCGCACGGGCCTCGGCCTGCAGGCGCTCAAGGACGCCATCGCGCTGCAGGCCGAGCTGCTCGAGCTGCGCGCGGACGCGCGCGCGCAGGGCGAGTGCGTCGTGCTCGACTCGCGCGTCGTGCAGGGCCTCGGCCCGGCCTGCGACGTTGTCGTGCGCTGGGGCTCGCCGCGCGTCGGCGACGTCGTCGTCGCCGGCGACGAGTTCGGCCGCATCAAGGCCATGCTGACCGACGCCGTCGGCGCGCGCTCCCTCGCCGA
>CAISEY010000275.1 GCA_903884435.1 uncultured Hyphomicrobiales bacterium
CGGGCCGCGAACAGCAACTTGCCCGAGGAATGCGACTTGCCCTTGTCGTGGTCGAAGAACACGCCGGGCGACCGGTGCATCTGCGAGACGATGACGCGCTCGGTGCCATTGACGACGAAGGTGCCGTTCGACGTCATGAAGGGCATGTCGCCCATGTAAACGTCCTGCTCCTTGATGTCGCGAACGGAGCGGGCCTGGGTCTCCGGGTCCACGTCGAACACGATCAGGCGCAGCGTCACCTTGAGAGGCGCGGCGAAGGTCATGCCACGCTGGCGGCATTCGTCCACGTCGTATTTGGGAGCCTCGAACTCGTATTTCACGAATTCAAGCAGCGAGGTCGACGAAAAATCGGAAATCGGGAACACCGACTTGAAGACGGACTGCAGGCCCTCGTCCGGACGGCCGCCTTTCGGCTCGTCGACGAGAAGAAACTGATCGTAAGATGCCTTCTGCACCTCGATCAGGTTCGGCATTTCGGCGATTTCCTTGATGTGACCGAAGAACTTGCGGATCCGTTTGCGGCCCGTGAACGTCTGCGCCAGTGTCTGAGCCATGTCGCTCCTCGTGTCCCATGTCTGCGGCGGGCCGGATCGCCTGCGCCGGATCGCGCGCCGGGCGGCGCGCCTTTGGGGGGATGCCCCGGAATGAAAATCACGCAATACAACGGCGCGGAACGAGACCCGGCCGGAACGCCACAACGGCCCCGGAGCGAACCCCGGGACCGTATTTCTTGATCAGGCGGAGCCGCGATCGCGGCCCCCGCTCATTATTTCAGTTCCACCTTGGCGCCGGCCTTCTCGAGCTGGGCCTTGAACTTGGCGGCGTCTTCCTTGGACACGCCTTCCTTGACGGCCTTCGGCGCGCCTTCGACGAGGTCCTTGGCTTCCTTGAGGCCGAGGCCGGTGATCGCGCGGACTTCCTTGATGACCTCGATCTTCTTGTCGCCGGCGGCGGCGAGCATGACCGTGAACTCGGTCTGCTCTTCGGCGGCGGCGGCCGGAGCGGCGGCGCCCGGAGCGGCGGCGACGGCCACGGCGGCGGCGGCGGAAACGCCCCACTTCTCTTCGAGAAGCTTGGCGAGTTCGGCGGCTTCCAGAACCGTCAGGGTCGAGAGTTCGTCAACGATCTTTTCGAGATTTGCCATTTGTCTTGTCCTTTAGATGATGAGGTTCGAACCGGATTGATTGTGAACGGCCACGTCAGGCCGCGTCCCGATTGGCATAGGCCCCGAACACGCGCGCGAGCTTGGCGGCTGGCGCGGTCGTGAGCTGCGCGAGCTTGGTCGCGGGAGCCTGGATGAGGCCCACGAGCTTGGCGCGCAGTTCGTCGAGGGATGGCATCGTGGCGAGAGCCTTGACGCCGTCCGGGTTCAGGGCGGTCTTTCCCATGGCGCCGCCAAGGATCACGAATTTATCGTTCTCCTTCGCGTAGGCCGCGGCGACCTTCGGAGCCGCCACCGGATCAGCCGACCAGGCGATCAGGGTCGGGCCCTTGAGAAGGGGCCCGATGGAGGCGACGTCCGTGCCTTCGAGAGCGATTTTGGCGAGGCGGTTCTTGGCGACCTGCACCGACGCACCTTCGGCCCGCATTTTCTTGCGCAGGGCCTCCATGTTGGCGACGGTGAGGCCAGAGTAGCCAGCCACGACGACGACGGCGTTCTTCGAGAAGATGCCGTTCAACTCCGCGACGAGCTCTTTTTTCTCCGCTCTGTCCACAGTGCTCTCTCCAATTGGCGAACAGGAGTTCGCCGGTTGCGTTTGCCGCGATCCGTGCTTGCGCGCGGGCCGCGACGACGAGCCTGTCCCCGGAGCGCGAACGCGCCGGACAGAAGGGTTCGAACCTGACTTCTGGACGGCCGAAGCCGCCCGAAACTCTGCTCTACCCCGTCTATGCTGGCCTTCCGTCCACCCTGGCGAACCCGGGTGAACCGACAAAGATTAAGCCCTCGCCGACGAATCGGCTCGGGCGCCCGCAGTCTCGGACAGGTCAAGGCCGGACGGGACACGGGATTACCCCCGGGTCCTCCGGCCTTTCTGCCTTCCCCGCGCGACGCAAATCGCCCGGGGAGGAAGCTGAATTGAACTCGGGGTCGCGATTTCCGACCGACCCCGTGCGCTATCTAGACCGCCCGCGCCGCCCTGCCAAGGGGGCGCGGACATAAAACCGCAATATCGCCAGCGGTTCAGTTCGGCGTCGCGCCGCCGACGGTGCCCGGATCGACCTTGACGCCGGGGCCCATGGTCGAGGACAGGGCGATGCGGTTGATGTAGGTGCCCTTGGCGCCCTGCGGCTTCGCCTTGGCGACGGCGTCGACGAAAGCCTGGATGTTCTGGACGAGTTTTTCGTCGCCGAACGAGCACTTGCCGACC
>CAISEY010000276.1 GCA_903884435.1 uncultured Hyphomicrobiales bacterium
GCACGCGAAAGCCACGCACCGCGTAGGCATCGCGCAGGGTTTTGATGGAAGCGTCCTCAGGCTGTTTTTCCATGCCTGAAAACGTGACAGGTTTTCAGTGCCCCGGAAACATCACAAATACTTGATATTATTGGCTCAAGCCGACCGCATCGCGCCGATTCCACCCACTAAAATCCGCGAAGAGCCTAAAAAGGTTACTTGCGGCAGCCTTGAAAATGTCGTAACAGCCATCATTAGTGGAAGAATGATCCGGCTCGCCGATTCTTCCACCATAGGTGAAAGCGTAGTTTCAAAATTTCCCTGCGATTTTGCTGTGGGGTCCGGTCAGGTCCCTGTTCGAGGGGCTTAAAAGGATCAAAACAAATTTAATCGTGGATTTGGAACTTTTTAACGTGGAGAAAAGAAGCAATGGACGAAGCGTCAATCTCTCAAAGTTATATTGAACTCGCCGCGGACATCGTTTCCGCCTACGTGAGCAACAATTCCGTTCCCGCCAGCGAATTGCCCGCCCTGATCAGCGACGTGCATTCCGCGCTGACGCGCGTGTCGTCTGGAGTCAGCGTCGTCTCCGCCGACGCGCCGCGTCCCGCCGTGCCGACAAAGAAGTCGATCACCAGCGATTACATCGTTTGTCTCGAGGACGGGAAGAAGTTCAAGTCGCTCAAGCGGCATCTGCGGACGCAATATGGCATGACGCCCGAAGCCTACCGCGAAAAATGGGGCCTGCCGCCGGATTATCCGATGGTCGCGCCGAACTACGCCAAGGCGCGGTCGCAACTCGCCAAGGAAATGGGCCTCGGCCAGCAGCGTCGCCGCGAACGCTGAACGCTTCCAGCGGGACTTTTGAAGGCCGCGCTCCCGGGAGCGCGGCCTTTTTCATGTCGGGAGCGTTTCGCCGCTCTCGCGCGCGAAGCGGTCCCGTTCGGCGCGCCAGGCCTCCGTGAGGCCGATGTGACGGTCGAGGTCGTAGGTCCAGTGGCCCGCCTTGCCCCGCCTTCGCTCGTCCCGCAACGCCCGCGCGAGCTTCAGGACGATGTTTCCCGTCGCGGCGGAGCCGCCCGCGACTTCATCCGGCCCGACGGGGATCAGGCGGGAGAGGCGCGACCTGCCGTATTGACCGGCGCCCGCGCCCGCCGTCGCGCGGTCCGCCCGCCATGCCCGCACGCGCGCTGATTTTCGGGTTTTGTGATGTTCCCTCATGTGACCCTCCGGTGCGGGGGCATCATGCGGGCGTTCGCGGGGATGGGGATAATTTTCCTGCTAGGATAATAAATTTGACATAAAGAACAAAAAGTGAACAATCGGATTTGGCCATCCGCCACAAGCCAGGGAGAAAGCCCGTGAACCGTTCCGCGTCCCGTCATCGCAAGAGCGCTGGCGAATGTCCCGCGCCGCTCGCCCTCGCGGTCGCAGCCTGCGCCTTCCGCGTTCCCCCCCGCGAGGTTGGCGCCATGACCCGCCGCTCGGCCCGGTCGGCGCGGGTCCGGCAAACCGCCATGTATCTCGCGCATGTTTGTTTCGGTCAGGACTTTTCGGCGATCGGCCGCGGGTTCGGTCGCGATCCCTCGACCGTTCGCCATGCCTGCGCGCTGATCGAGGACGTCCGGGGGGACGCGCGGTTCGACCGGCTGTTGTCGTATCTCGAACGCGCTTGCCTCGAGTTCGCCGCCGCCTTCCCGCCATCGGCGGACTCCCGCCTCGAACCGTCGGAGCGCTGACATGAAAAACGCTTTCTCTCCCGAACGGTCCGCTCTCCCCCTGTTGCGCGCGCTCGCGGTCGATGGAGCCTATGGTTTCGAGGAGGCGCATGGCGCGGGCTCGCGTCTCGCCGTTGCGTCGCGGCGCAACGGAGTCTCCGTGCGGTCCGGGTCTTTTCCCGTCGCGAGCGCGGAATGGCTCGTGGCCGCGGGGCTGGCCGCCTGGGAAGCCTCGCAAACGCGCGGCGCCGTGCGCCGTCTCGCCATCGCCGGCGCGGGCGAGGCCCGGCTCGCCCGCGAGGACGCGCCCGAAGGCGTCGATCCCTTCGCCGCCCAGCACGCGTCCCTGGCGCGCGGTCCCGCCGACAAATCCCCCGACGCGGCGATGGTGACGCACAATCAGGAAGAGAGCCCGATCGCGTGGCTCGCGACCCGGAAGGGCAGGGACGGCCAGCCGCTCGTCGACGCCGGCGCTCTGGAGGCCGGCGAAAGATTGCGCCGCGACCTGACCATCGCGCGAATGTTGCCAAGGGTCACGGCCAGCTGGTCCGCCGCCGTCGGCTCGCGCGGCCAGGGCGGCGACCCGGCGCATGTCCCGGACATGACGCTCGCGGCCCGCCAGCGGGTGGATCAGGCCCTGGCGGCCGCCGGCCCGGAATTCGCGGGCCTGCTCGTGGACGTGTGCGGGTTTCTGAAAGGGCTCGAACTCATCGAAACCGAGCGTCGCTGGCCGCGACGGTCCGCCAAGGTCGTTCTTGTCCTCGCGCTCGCCCGCCTGCGCCGCCATTACGGGATCGAGAGCGAGGCGCGCGGGCCGGAGCGGGCGCGCGGACTTCGTCACTGGGGCGCGGAGGATTTTCGTCCGGTCGTGGCCGCCCCGCCGGACTGAGGCTTCAGGCCGGAAGCACGGCGGCGCGGGCGTCGCCGCGAATGCGCTCGACCATCGAGCGCACGCCGTTCGAACGTTGCGGCGTGAGATGCGCCGTCAGGCCGAGCCGTTCGAACAGGCCGGCGGCGTCGGCGGCGAGAATGTCCTCCGCCGTGCGGCCGGAATAAAACGCCAGCGCCAGACTGACGAGCCCGCGCACGATATGGGCGTCGCTGTCGCCGCGGAACGTCAGAACAGGTCGGCCGTCCGCGTCCTGGCCGACCCGCGTTTCGAGCCAGACCTGACTGGCGCAGCCGCGCACCTTGTTCGCCTCGACCCGCGCGCTTTCGGGCAGCGGCTCGAGCGCGCGCCCAAGCTCGATCAGATAGCGATAGCGATCTTCCCAGTCGTCGAGAATTTCGAAGTCTTCAATGATGGAGTCGATGCTGGCCATGGGAACCCTTTGCCGGGGTCCCCTTATATGGGAAGCGCGCGGTCCGGCGCCATGGCTATTTCGGGACCGGTCAGCCGCGTTCGCCCCGGGTGGCCGATCTGTCGGCGGCGTTGAGAGTGTCCGCCGGTTTCGCCGGGACCGATCGCGCGGTTTTTCGCGTGGTCTCGCCGGTCCGCGCGAGGGCGTCGGCGGACCGGGCGGCGCGCGCGCAGTCCCTCGGGTTCTCGAGGCACAGTCGGGTCGCCTCCGCCGCCGCGCGGGCCGCGATGTCGCGCGCCGCGGCCGACGACAGCGGGTCCGACGGCCAGTCCATCGCCGAGAAGGTCAGGCCCAGCCAGAAAACGCATCGCAACAGAAAGAACATTGTCGTCACTCGCGGCCGCGGGCGATCCGCGACGACGGGACGATAGCAGGAAGGAGGGAAGCCCTGGTCAAGACAATCGTTCGAACCGATTCATCGGCGTTAACCCGGCATTGACCTTGCCGGGCTGGCGGACCGGGGTTTCGGCAATCATTTCTAAACCATAGAAATCATTAGACGCCCGGTCCGGCCATTCCGGGCCCGCGGCGACGGCGCGGGCCGGATTGCTTAGGGTTCACTTAAGCCTGGCCTGCGACATTAACCTCGAAAGCGTTGGCGAGTCCGGCGCGTTCGGGAGCGCATGGCGTGAGTTACGTTGCGAGTTTTCGGGATGGCGTCGCGGGGTGGGTGCACGAAGACGCGCGCCTGTCGGCGCACGAGCGCGCCCGCCACGGCAATTTCATCGCGGCGCGGCTCGCGACCTCGATGGCGACGCTGGCGCTTGCTCCGCTTTATCTGGCCTTGCGCGGCGCGCCCGAAATCTGGGAGGGCCTCGTCATCGTGTGCGCCTCGATCCCCCTCGCCAGCGCCTCGTTGCTGTCGCGAACCGGAAAGTTTTTCCCGGCCCAGGTTCTTTCGATCCTGGGCCTGCTGGCCACGTCCATTGTCGTGTCCTGGGGAATGGGCGGCGTTTCGGCGGCGGGCCTCGTCTGGCTCATGCTGGTTCCCGTCGAGGCGATCTTCGCTTTTTCCGTCCGGCTGATCGTCGCCTCGATCGTCGCGGCGCTCTCGACGCTGACGGCCATTGTCGTCGCGACGTCGTGGGGGCTCATCCCGCGCGACGGGCAGGAGAGCCTGCTTCTCAACGCCATGTTCGTGGCGCCCGCGCTTGTTCACGCCGGCGGTCTGGCGCTCGGCAGCATGCGGCAGCTCGAGGAGCGGCGCGCCCGCGCCCGCGTCGGCGACGCCCGCTTCGACGCGCTTTCCGGCGCCATGGGAGACATCGTCCTGCGCCATGACCGCGGCGGCGCGGTGCTCTTCGCCAGCCGCGAGTGCGAAGGCCTGTTTGGATTGTCTCCGCGCGAATTCATGGGGCGGGGCCTGTTCGAGCGCGTCCTCGTGCAGGATCGCCCGGCCTTCCTCAAGGCGATCGCCGACGCCTTCGGGACACAGGAAACCGCGCGCTGCGAACTGCGGCTCCGCACCGTGTCCTCGCCCGCCGCCTCCGGCTTCGACGAGCCCGTCTTCGTGTGGGTCGAGATGCGCGCGCGCCGCCTTGGCCAGTCCGGCGCCGACGCAGGGGAACAGGACGGCGCCTGCGTGATCTCCGTGCTGCGCGACGTGAGCCGCCAGAAGAATCACGAACAGGAACTCGAGACGGCCCGTCGCGACGCCGAGCGCGCCAACGCGTGGAAGGACCGCTTCATCGCCAACGTCAGCCATGAATTGCGCACGCCCCTGAACGCGATCATCGGCTTCTCCGAAATTCTCCGCAACGACGAACTCATGCCGACGGACGCCGAACGCCGCCGCGAATACGCCGGGATCATTCATTCCTCGGGCGAGCATCTCCTGTCGGTCGTGAATTCGATTCTCGACGTGTCGAAAATCGAGGCGGGCAGTTTCGAGCTTCTCTCCGAGCCCTTCGCCGTGGAGCCGCTGATCGACGCCTGCTGCGACATGATGAAGCTGAAAGCCTCGCAGGGCGGCGTCGAACTCCTGCGTCAATGCGACGAAAATCTCGACGAACTCGTCGCCGACAAGCGCGCCTGCAAGCAAATCCTCATCAACCTGCTGTCGAACGCGCTCAAGTTCACGCCGGCGGGCGGGCGCGTGACGGTCGGCGCGCGCCAGCACGGCAATTCCATCGCGCTCTGGGTCGCCGACACGGGCGTCGGAATCTCGCCGGTCGATCTGCCGCACCTGGGCGACACGTTCTTTCAGGCCAACACGGGCCTCGGCCGCCGCTTCGAGGGCACGGGACTCGGCCTGTCCGTCGTGCGCGGCCTCGTCGGTCTGCACGACGGCGAAATCTCCGTCGAAAGCTGTCCGGGCGATGGAACCTGCGTCACGGTGATCTTGCCGCGCCAGGGCGACGCGCGCCCGGGCCCGCGCCCCGCCGCGCGCATCCAGGCCGTGGCGCGAATCGGCGCGACGACGCGCGAGACCCGGAACGCGCCGGACATGTCTTCGAACCAGCAGGTGAAGAGAATTGCGTGAAGCCCTCGCCCGTTCCGACAATGATTTCGTCGTTTACGAAGAGCCGCGTCCGGTCCGCCGCAAGGCGGCCGCCGGGAAAAAGTCGCGGGGGGGCGTTCTCGCCTTCCTGAAGCGCCAGCCGCTGCGTATGTTCGGGCTGGTCGTGTTCGGCGGGGTGCTCGTCGGCATCGCCGTCAACGCGACCCTGTTCCAGACCGCGCGTCATCCCGCCCCCCTGTTCGCGCAGCCCGCCGAAAAGCCGTCATTGCAAAAAGTCGCCGCGGCGACTCCGGTTCCCGCGCCGCGTCCGGCCGAGCTTTCCGCCGCCTCCGCGGCGGCGCCGGCCGCCCGCCCGGTGCAGCAGGCCGCGCTCCGCCCGCCCATGCCGCTCGGCAAGGATCAGGCGGAACCCGCGAATTTGAGAAAAGGCGATCCCATCGCCATGTTGCTCAGGGGCGACGGCCAGGCGGACGCTGGCAGCGCCCGGACGGACGCGGCCCGCCGCGCGTTGCAAAAGGTGGGCTTCCCCGTGAAGGGCGGCGACCTGCGCCACGCCGTCGAGCGGTTCGAAGGCGACCGCGGCCTGCCCGTGACAGGCAAGCTCGCTGGCCGCACCCTGAAGGAATTGTCGGCGCAATCGGGCGTCGCCATCCCCTGACCGGCGAAACGCCGGTCGATTCGCGAGGCCTGAATGCGCCTTCGCTCCGATTTCTGGGTCTCGGCCTGGCTGCGGCGCTGCGCCGGGGAAAACTTGCCCGCCGCCCTGCGAAAGCGCGGCGCGGCGGAGGCGGGCGCCATTTTCGTCAAGGTCGACAGGCTCGATGGAACCGCCGCGCTGTATGGCCCGGCGCCCGCGAGCGAAACGTCGGAGGCCGGCGTCGAACGTCTGTGGACGCGCCTGCATCGCGAACCCTTCATCGCATCGGTTCTCGCCGAGGAACGATTGCGCCGTGAAAAGGGGTTCGATCCCGACATCTGGATCGTCGAGATCGAGGACCGCCAGGGCCGGAGCTTTCTCGATCTCGTGAAGGAAACTCCACAAACACCGCTTTTCCCCGGCGCGTCGCCGCGGTAGAAGCCTGACGGCGCGCGGTTCGGCGTCGCGCCGCCGCGAAACGATCGGGAACCCTGGAATTGACCGCCAAACCGACGGAAAAGGACGTTTCCCCGGAACGTTGGGAAGCCGATCGCGTCGCCGCGCTCTATGACCCCGACACTGTTTACAGGGCGGGCGTCGCGGAGACCCCGCGCGAAATCCCCCCCGCGCCCGGCGCCGATCTTCCCGACCAGGGCGCTTCGCCGCTTTACGCGAGGCGCGAGCGCCGGCGCGCGGTCCCGGCGATGACGCGGGACATGATCAGGCGGATCGCCGACCGCGTCGAACAGGACGCCGAGAGGCGTCGGGCCGGCCTCAAGGACGACTGAAGCCGCGCCTCAACCCTTGTGGCGGACGAACAGCAGCCCGCCCGGTTTCCGCAGCGGAGCCGAACGCGCGTTGTCGAGCGGCCGGCTGGGCGCGCCCGCCGCCTTGCCGTCGGTCGCCAGCGTCCGGACGGGCGGTCGCCGCGCCGGAGCGTCGCGGTCGATCATCGCGCGCACGAGCCGTTCGGCGGTCGCCGGCGCGATGGTCGCGACAATGTCCGTCAGCGCGCGCACCCGCTCGACATTGTGCGCGATCGCGGGATCGAGACACATGAAGATCCGTGCGGCCCTGTCGGGTTCGACGTGCAGCGCGCCGAGCGCGAGGGCGACGGGCTCGCCGCGGGGATCGTCGAGCAATTCCCGGGCGACGCCCAGCGTCGAGCCGAACGCCCGGGCGATGATCGCGGCGACCAGCGTCATGTCGTGGGCGAGGGCCGCGGTCTCGATTTCGGCGGCCGTGGCGGCCTCGGTCGCGCTGATTTGCGACCTTGGCCGTTCGCCCAGATCGGCGCGTCGGGCCGAGAGAAGAATGGCTCCGCGTTGCGTGTGGTTGGCGTGCAGGAACAGCGGCGCGAGATCGGCGCCCTTCGGCGCCCGCGCGCAAAGCGTGGCGCCCAGTTCCCGGTCGCCGCCGGCGCGGGCGACGAGCGCGCGAAAGCCGGCGGGATCGAGCGGCGCCATGACGTTGTGCGTCAGCGCCCGCGCCACCTCGATTTCCGGGCGCGTCACGAGGATCTGGCAAAGGTCCGAATCGAGATCGGGACGGGAGGCGACGGCGCTGGCGAGTTCGGTGTCCTCGCCGAGGGCGGCGCAGACGAGCCAGGCCCGGGGCAGAACCGTCGAGCGGGACAGGATGGCGGCGGCGGGCGCTCCGCCATCGGCGACGAAACGTTCCGCCAGCGGGGCGGGCGTCGCCGGGCAAGCCGCGAGTTTCCGGGCGACGATGAGTCTGGTGTCGGCGTCCGTCCGGGCGAGCAGCCCGAGCGCGACGGCTTCGAACTGGCGGATTTCATTCTGCGTGTGGTGGGGCTGTCCGACGTAGAGGTCCGTCAGCACCCGGAGCAGGACCTGCCGCATGTCGAGGTCGCCATCGCGCCCGAGCCTTGCGAGCCCCTGCAGGTTTTCCGGAAGGTCGTCTGGAAACGTTTCGGCGGCCACGGGATGGTGCTCCATGACCCGGCTGGTCGCGACGGCGTCGCGGTCAAGGGTCCGGGTTGGTCGGTCCGGGGCGGCCGTTTCCGGAAAAACGTTCATCGTTTTCCAGGAAATCGCCCCGTTCTTGTCGGCTTCGCCCAAATTAGCCCGCACATGTTGACACAACATTAACCCTTCGTCCGCGTAATGGACTTCTGAACCCCTTCGCCATGGCAATTACGCCAACCGAATGTCCGGAGACAGACATGGGCGAGATTTTAAATTTCAAAAGCGCGGCGCGCCCGGCCATCGAAAAGCATTTGCGGGCGGATTTCGCCGGAGCGGAGATTCATTTTTTTCCTGGCGTGCGCTACGAGCGCGCGGCGGAGGCGCCGGCCCGGCCATTGAAGACCCGGGCGACGCGCGAGGATCCCACACGTCCGTCCGGCGGATCCGGAGTCCGGCGCAAGAAGCAGCCCGCCTGAAAACACCGGCGACTCAGGAGTTCGAGGCGGGCGCGAGCCCGCAAGCGATGGATTGAATCCTGCGGCGCGCGTCCGGCGCGTCTCCGGGACGTTCGGCCAGCGCGCGAACGAGCACGAAGCCTTGCGGAGTGGGCGCCAGAATGCGCAGTTCCTGCGGCAGTTCGTCCTCGCTGTCGTTCGCCTCGATCGCGTCCAGCTGTTCGGGCGTCACGATCAGCACGTCGAGCTTGCCGCGTGTCGCGCTGCGGTCCGTCATCGAATAATAGAGCTGGCCATATCGCGCGTGAAACGAAAACAGCGTCAGCGCGTCCGGCGGCAAGTCGGCGCGCAGGCGCAGGGGACCGGCCGCGAGATCGTAGCGGCACACGCCCTGCGCGAGCGCCGGATCCTCGAAGGGCGGCGCGCCTGGCCCCGCGCCCGCCGCCGGCAGCAGAACCATCCGGTGCGCCGGGGCCAGCCGCTCCATCCGCGCCCAGGCGTCGCGCGGGGCGAGCCTCGGCATGGCGAGAATGGAAACGATGTGGACAATCCCCGCGACGATGAAGACGGCGATCGCCCACGGGGCGTTGCCGGCGAGCCACTCGAGACATCTGTCCGTGCGGGTCACGCGCAGGCCCTCCGCGCGATGACGGGCATCGAGCGCGCGTCGATCGCCGAGGATGTCGCGCTCATCGTCGTGTCGTAGACCCTCAGCATCAGGATGAACGGAGTCTCCGCCGCGATCTGGAGCCAGTTGCCCGGACGGGCGGCGCGCGACAGGACAATTTCGAAGGCGCCGTCGGCGTCGCGGACAACCTCGGCGGAGGTCAGACCGTGAATTTTCGCCGGCGTGTCGAAAAATCGTCCCTCGGGCGTCAGGACGGTCAGCGTCCACCAGCGCGCGGCGGGAACAGCGCCGCTCACGGAATAATCGCAGCGCGGATCGAGCAGGGCGCCGTCGCTGTCCGTCCGCGCGGTGAAGCCGAGGCCTTCCGCGACTCCCAGCGGCGTTTCGCCGGTGCGCGACAGCACGGCCCGCGCGTAGGGGTCCGCGTCGCGCGAACCCGCTTTCGGCCAGCCGGTCCAGGGCCCGGCGCGCACCGCGCCAAATCCCAGCCCGCGTTCGACCGCGAAAAACGTCGCCGTCAGCCCCAGCGCGACGCCAAGGGTGACGGCCACGAGCGTCTTGAGAAAATTGACCAGGACGGGCTCCGGCGAAACGGCGCCTTCGCGCCGGATTTTTCGTTTGCACCGGAGCGCGACGCGATGCAAGCGCCGGGCGGCGAGCCTATTCGATAATGCGTCCGCCGACGGCGCGCACGCCGGCGCTCGGCAGGGATTCCGCCGTGCGTTGCAAGGCGGGCCCCGCGTCCGCGCGTTTGCCGGGCGTGGCCGAGCGCATCAGCGCCTCGATGCCGCCGAGCGCCTCGGCGGAGCGGCGCGACAGCGTGGCGGGGCGTTGCGGCGCGCCGAGATCGCCGGTTTTTCCGATCGACGCGGCGCTCGCGACGGCGGCCGCGGGCGGCGGCGCGTCGGTGACGCCGTAAGGATTTTTCAGTTCGATTCCCTGATGCGCGTAGGCCATGATTTCGTGCCAGGTGCGCGCCGGCAGCGTGCCGCCGGTCATGTTGTTCATCGACGTGTCGTCGTCGTTGCCGAACCAGACGGTGCCGACGTAATTGCCGGTGAAGCCGTTGAACCAGGCGTCGCGATAGGAGTTGGTCGTGCCCGTCTTGCCGGCCGCGACGACGCCCTCGAGTTGCGCCGCGCGCGCGGTGCCGCCGGTGACGACCTCCTTCAGCATGTTGTTCATGATCGCGATCTTGTCCGCCGGGATCACCTGCTCGTAGGGCGGGCCGTCCCGGTCGCGCCGGTAGATCACGTCGCCCCTCGAATTGCGGATTTCGATGGCCGCGAAGGCGTAGGCCTTCTTGCCGCCGTTGGCGAAGACCGCGTTGGCCGAGGCCATGTCGATCATCTTCACCTCGGCCGCGCCGAGCGGCAGCGAC
>CAISEY010000277.1 GCA_903884435.1 uncultured Hyphomicrobiales bacterium
CCGCCGCCGCCGGCAGCACCTCGCACAGCCCGCCGCGCCGCGAACCCGCCGGGACCGCGCCCGCGCCGATCCGCGCGATGGCCTCGCGCAAAAAGCTCATCCGTTCCGATCTGCCGCCCGGCGACATCGGTCTGCTCGCTCTCATCAAGTTCGTGTTTTGTTCTCTATAGATTCCAGCGAACGGAGGGAGAGTCAAGGGGGCGCGGGGAGACGGACCGGACCGGGCCCGCGGATTCCCCGGCTCTGTCCGGGCCAGACGGCTCCGGACGCCGAAACGCCGCGACGTTTGCCTCGTCGGGCTGGACGGGTTCCGAACTCGCGAAGACAGATCCCCGCGTCATCGTCCCGCCCGTCTCAAATCCCGAACATTTCCTTCAGCGTGCGCTGCGAGGTGGAGATGGCCTGGGAAATGGCGCGTTCCTCGTCCTTGTTCTTGGGCGAGGAGAAGCCGTGTTCCGTGCCGCTGTAGACCTCGAGCAGGAACTCTTTTTTCTGCTCGCGCAATTCATCGACGACCTTCGCCACCGTGGTCAGCGGATAGCCCTTGTCCTCGGCGCCGTGCAGGATGAGGAAGCGCGATTTCACGTCCTTCGCCCAGCCCGCCTCGCGCGCCCGGAAGGAGCCGTGAATGGTGATGTTCGCCGCCACGGGCGCGCCGGTCGAGACGAACTCGGTCCCGAGGTCGCCGCCGAAGCAGAAGCCGACGACCGCGACCTTGCCCGCGTCGACGTTCGGTTGCTTGAGCATGGCGTCGTAACCGGCGCGGGCGCGGGCGCGGCCGAGTTCGCGATCCTTCGAATAGATCGCCGTCTGCGCCGACATTTCCTCGACGGTCTTCGGCAGGACGCCCTGGCCAAAGCCGAAAATGTCGGCGGCGAAAATGACGTAGCCGAGCTTCGCCCATGTTTCCGCGTGTTGCCGCGTGACGTCGGTCATGCCCTCGCGCGCGTGAATCATCAGGATCGCCGGGCGCTTGCCGCTCACGGCGTCGTCATAGACCATGTAGGCCTTGAGCTTCGCGGAGCCGTGTTCGTAATCGACCCATTGCTTTTTGATCTCGGCCATCGCGGCGCCGGCGCAAAGCGTGAAGGCGGCGCCGAGAAGGGCGGAAAGAACGCGCGATTTTTTCATGACAACCTCCCGGGGATTTTGATTTCCGGCAAGTCTGGCGCCGCCGGCGGGAGAAGTCCAGCCGGCGCGGGGCGCGGGACTTTGAAAAAAGCGCCCCGCCGCCTACACTGGCGGCACACAACTTCCCGGAGGACGCCATGAGTCAGCAACAAGCCAAAGCCGCCACGCCCATGGGCGTTTACGTCGACGTGAACAACATGGAGTGGACGCCCTCGCGCGTGTCCGGCTCCATGCAAAAGACGCTTTACTCGGACCCGGAGACCGGGCGTTCGACGGTGCTGTTCAAACTCGCGCCGGGCGCGGTGATTCCGTGGCACGAACATCCCGAACTCGAGCAGACCTTCGTGCTCGAAGGCTCGCTCGAGGACGACGAGGGCGTGTGCACCGCCGGCAATTTCGTCTGGCGCCCGGCGGGCAGTCGCCACGAGGCGCGTTGCCCCAATGGCGTGACCATGATCGTCGTCTTCTCCAAGCCGCCGCTGCGCCTGCCGCCGCGCGGAACGGCGTGACGGCGCGCTATTCCAGCACGATCTTGTCGAGCCGCCAGCTCAGTTCCTGCGCGGCGAAGACGGTTTTCTCGTCGGGGCAGGCGACGCCGTGGACCCAGTCCACGGTTCCCGGCGTCCTGCCGTAACGGCCGATGGTTCCGAGCACCTTGCCGTCGAGCGCGACCTTGAAGATGCGCCCGACGCTGCCGATGAACAGCACCTGGTTCGGCCCCGGCGTGATGCACAGCGACCAGGGATTGCCGCCGGGGCGGAACTCGCGCAGGAACTTGCCGTCCGTGTCGAAGACCTGCACGCGCCCGTTCTGGCGGTCGGCGACGTAGAGGTTGTTCTGCGCGTCCATGACCATGTTGTGCGGCGTGTTGAACTCGCCCGGCTGCGAGCCGCGCGTGCCCCACTCCTTCACGAAAACCCCGTCCTTCGTGTATTTGGCGATTCGCGAATTGCCGTAGCCGTCGGAGACGAAGAGCGAGCCGTCGGGGCCGGTGACGATGTCCGTCGGCTGGTAAAAATTCTCGCGGCTCGGAACGGCGCGCTCGATGACGTGGGTCTTCCACGTCCAGGCCTCGGGACGCCGGCCCAGCACCATGCGCAGGCGTTTTTCCCTGTCGAATTTCACCACGAGATTGTTGCCCGCGTCGACGTACCAGAGATTGTCGTCCTTGTCGTAACGGGCGTTGTGCGGCCCCTCGAAGATCGGCAGACCGTCGCCAAAGGAGCGCAGGAACTTGCCGTCCCTGTTGAACTCCAGCAGCGACCGCGTCCCGCGATGCACGACGAGCACGTTGCCCTTCGAGCTCAACGCGACGCCCACGACCTCGGCGGTGTAGACGTCTTCCGGCAGTTTCAGAAAATCCGGCTCGACGTGGAAAGCGAGTTGCGGCGGCCCCCCTTGAGTCTGCGCCCGGGCGGAGCCGATGACGTAGTCCATCAGGAAGGACGGCGCGGGATTGGCGGGCGCCTGTTGCGCCCCGGCGGCGTGAGGCGCGAGCGCGAGAAGCGCCCCGGCGACGAGTGAAGCGATACGCATTGTTTCCTCCCGGTGTTGCGGGGGGGATTGATGCATCGCGGGCGGGAGAACGCAAGGGGACGGGCTGGCGCTGCTCACCCGTGCCGCGCCAGCACCTCGCGCACGGCCTCGACCAGCCGGTCCTCGGGCACGGAGAATTGCGCGCGCTGCTTCAGTTCCAGATAGTCGGCGCGGTCCTTCGTCGCGCCGCCGAGTTGCGCGCCGAGCACGAGATCCTTGATGACGATTTCGCCCCTGTCGCGCTCGTTCGAGCCCTGAATGACCGCGCAGATCGAGCCGCGCTTGTCCGCGTATTTCAGTTGCGCGTTCATGCCGGCGGAGCCGAGATACATTTCGGCGCGGACGCCGGCGTCGCGCAGTTTTCCGACGAAGCCCTGGTAACGCGCCAGTTCGGTTTTATCCATGACGAGCACGACGACGGGGCCGCGCGCGCCCGCGCCCTCGACGAGCGGCGATTTCATCGCCTTCAGCGCGGAGAACAGGCGCGACACGCCGATGGAGAAACCCGTCGCGGGAACCGGCTCGCCGCGGAAGCGCGCGACGAGGCCGTCGTAACGCCCGCCGCCGCCGACCGAGCCGAAGCGCACGGGGCGGCCGTTGTCGTCCTTCACCTCGAAGGTGAGTTCGGCCTCGTAGACGGGGCCCGTGTAATATTCGAGGCCGCGCACGACGGAGGGGTCGATCACCACGCGACCGTCATAGCCGGCGGCGGTGAACAGCGCGGCCATTTCCGCGAGTTCGGCGACGCCTTCCTTGCCGCGAGCGGATTCGCCAACGGAGTCCGAGAGCTTCGCCAGCGTTCCCGCGTTGTCTCCCGCGCGCGCCGACGTGAAACCGAGAATACGCTCGATGGCGCTCGCCGCGAGATCGGCGCCCTTGGTGAAATCGCCGGACTCATCCTTGCGCCCCGGCCCCAGCAACATGCGCACGCCATCGGCGCCCAGGCGATCGAGCTTGTCGATGGCGCGCAGCACGACGAGTTTCTGCGCCGCCCTGCCCTCACCCTCGAGGCCCGCGGCCTCCATCACGCCATCCAGCACCTTGCGATTGTTGACCTTTATGACGTAGTCGCCGCGCCTGATGCCGAGCTTTTCCAGCGTGTCCGCCGCCATCATGCAGATTTCCGCGTCGGCGGCGACGCCGGCGGCGCCCACCGTGTCGGCGTCGAACTGCATGAACTGGCGAAAGCGGCCCGGACCCGGCTTCTCGTTGCGGAACACCCAGCCGACGCGATAGGAGCGGTAGGGCTTCGGCAACCTGTCGAAGTTTTCCGCGACATAGCGCGCCAGCGGCGCGGTCAGGTCATAGCGCAGCGACAGCCATTGATCGTCGTCGTCCTGAAACGAAAACACGCCCTCGTTGGGGCGGTCGAGATCGGGCAAGAACTTGCCGAGCGCCTCTGTGAACTCGACGAAGGGCGTCTCCACCGCCTCGAAGCCATAGAGCTCATAGGAACAGCGGATGGCCTCGAGCATCTTGTCCGTCGCGGCGATGTCGCCGGGCGCGCGGTCGGCGAAACCGCGGGGCAGACGGGCCTTGACGGTCGGGGGCTTGTCGGACGGATTTGACATGAGGACACGGGGTTTCGAGGGATCGCCGCGTGTTTAGGGTCAGGCGCGGCGGCGGGCAAGGGCCGCGGGTCAACGCCGGTTGCGCGCCGCGAACGAGGCGGCTTCACTCCGCCGCGACAAGCCGGCGAAGAGGCTTGTTTCCCGATGCGCGCTCAAACTCCAGAGAATGACGCAAATGCGCGCCGACGCGCTCGCGAAAGCCCGGCGCGAACCGGAGACTGCCGCGGCCGGTGCGCTCCAGAAACCCCGCCGTCGCGCGCGCGGACAGGGGCATCGCCGGATATTCCAGAAAATCCGTCAGGGGCGGACGTTCGCGCCAGACCGGAAAATCGGAAATCTTCACGCCGAAACGATTCTTTCCGTCAAAGCGCGCGGCGCGGGGCCAGCGCTCGCCGCGCGGCAGGCTCCAGTCGCGCGCGCGATCGTGCCCGCCCGGATTCGAGAGGCGTTCGCCGACCCATTGCGCGACGGGCACGGTCACGGCGTTGCCCACGAGGGACCAGCGCCAGGAAGCGCGGCGAACCGTCTCGGCCGGCTTCGTCCAGTCGGCGGGAAAGCCCTGCAAACGCTCGGCGTCGCGAATGTCGGGTTTGACGATCATGCCGTCCGGCAAGAGGATCGCCGGCGGCGAGGCGATCCCGACGGTGGAGCCGTTTTTCAGCGTCGGCACCGCGTCGGGCGCCCAGCCAAGTCCGCGGATCCCCTCGGTCCAGTAAAAGCCATGGGCGTGAGTGTCGAGCCGGGTTTCGACGCCGGGCGGAAAGCCCTCGTCCGCGAACAGAACATCGGCGGGATCGTCCACCCTGCTCGCGAGGAAAAACACGCGTTCGCGGCGCTGCGGCAGAAAGCCGAGCGAATTGACGACGCGATAGGCCCATTTGTAGCCGCGTTCCTCGAACGCCGCGACGAGCCGGCTCATGGCCCCGCCGCCGTCGAGATGCAGCATGAACGAGACGTTTTCGAGCAGCACCCGGGGCGCGCGCCGCCCGTCGAGCAGGCGGAAGACATGATCGACGAGGCCCGATTTCTTGCCGCCGATGCCCGCGGTGTTGCCGGCCTGGCTGAGGTCCTGACAGGGAAACCCCGCGGTCAGAAGATCGATTCTGGCGGGCAACTTTTCGAGCGTCGAGACATCGCCCCGGTTGGGCACGCCGGGAAATTGCGCGGCGAGAACCGCGGCGGCGAGTTCCCAGTTCTCGGAAAACAGGACGGCCTCATGGCCCGCGCGCCGCAGCCCGAGCTCCAGACCTCCGATTCCGGCAAAAGGGCGGCGACTTTCATGGAGACCGGGGCGATTCACCTGGAGAAATGTTCCCTGATTGTTCCCGAGCGCTCCCGGGAAGTCAATCCGCGCCGGCGCGCCGCCAACAGGTTCTCGGCGAACCATTTGCCGCCGGCCCCGCTTGTGTCCTACCCTGCCGGCTTCCCGCGAAGGTTCCCCATGTCCTACGTCGCTTCCGTCCTGCAGCCCGGCGAAAAGGTTCTTCACGTGGGAGCGCCCCACTGGATTGGCTACTGGCGGGCGCTGGCGTGCCTGATTCTCGCGCTCGCCTTCGCGATCCTTCGCCCCGCGAACGCGGCGCGGGCGGATGTCGTGCTGTTCGTCGCGGCGGCGCTCCTGCTCGCCGCGCTGGGCCTCGCCGCGCAAACCGCCTTCATCCGCTGGACGCGGGAAATCGGGGTCACCGACCGGCGCGTCATCTACAAGCGCGGTTTCATTTCCCGTCACACGGCGGAAATGAACATGGACAAGATCGAGACCGTGCTCGTCGAGCAATCCCTGCCCGGGCGGCTGCTCGGCTATGGCACGATCACCATTCAGGGCACCGGCGCGAGCATCGAGACGCTGAAAAACATGGCCGATCCCATCGGCCTGCGAAGCTCGATCACGGCGCGATGATCAGTCCGCGTGCCGCCCGAGAAAATCGAGCAGCACGCGATTGAAGGTTTCCGGGTCTTCCCAGTAGATGGCGTGACCGACCTCCGGCACGATGACCATCTCGTTGTCCGGGATGCGCGCCGCGAACATGCGCAGCACCGACGGCGGCAGCCACAAATCGGCGTCGCCCGTCATAAGCAGCGTCGGAACGCGCATGGTCTCGAGCGACTTCCAGCCGATGGCGTTGACCGGCGTCTGGCCAAGCCGCTCGCCCGTCAGCGCCTTGTGCTCGAGCGCCAGCCACTCGCGAACGCCGGCGGGATTGGCGGCGCGGTAGGAGGGGCCGATCTCGCGGAAATCCGGCGGCATGTCGTCGAAGCCCTTCGGGCGCAGGCTTTCGCTCAGCGCGAGATAATCGGCGTCGCGCACGCCGCCGACGCTCGACGACAGGGTGAGCGACAACAGCCGCTCGGGGTGCGAATGGGCGAAGTCGACGACGATGGCGCCGCCCGCCGCCGAGGCGACCGCGTGAAACCCGCCGACGCCGAGCCAGTCGACGAGTTCGCGCAGATCGACGGAGGCGCTGCCGGGGCTGGCGGGATCGACCGGCTCCGAACCGAAATGCCCGCGGCGCGAATAAGAAATCACGCGATAGCCCGCCGCCGCCAGAACCGGCTGCTGATAGGGCCAGACCAGCGCGCTGCCGGTGGCGGGATGGGAGAAAACCACCGCGGGGCCTGGCCCGCCGGTGTCGCGATAATAGAGCCTCGCGCCGCCGGGCAAGGCGGCGACGCCCTCCGTCACGGGCGCCTGGGGTGGAACGGGAATGATTTTCAAGGCCTGGACCCTTCCGTGTTCGGGCGCGCCGGCGCGCAGCCTCTGAAACCATGCAATTCCACGTCGAAACCCTGGCCGTCCGGCCCGTCGGGCTGGCCCACCCTGTAGCGGCCCGAGGGCGCGAAACAGGCGAGCAGGGCCGCCGTTTCCGGATCGCGATTCGCCCAGGCGAGATAATCGAAGGGCAGCCGCTCGATCATGATCACGTCGGGCTTGCCATCGGCGATTTCCTTCACGAGCTGCCGGCGGTCGTTTTCCTCCGCCTTGCGATAGGCGGGCAGGAGCGAGCGGTCGAAGCCCGGACGCGCGGCGAGCCCGGCCGTGAACAACGGAACCCAGTGGCCAACAGAGCGCCCGACCCAGACGCCCTCGACCGCGCGCAACGCCGGAAAGACGATCGCGAAATCGGAGGCGATGGCGAGGATGCGCGGGTGTTTGCCATGAGCGCGCAGCGGCTCTCGCACCACGCTCATGTCGATCCCGCTGTTGAACCACAACCAGAATTGCGCGCTGAACAGGGCGGCGCAGGCGAAGGCCGGCAGCGCGCCCGCGCCATCGCCGCGCGGCGGCGCGAGCCGGACGAGGCCCGCGTCGAGCAGCAGGACGACGATCAGCGCGAGCGCCGGAAAGAAATGATAGGGCCAGCCCTTGCCCTGCGCGAGCGCCGCCAGCAGAAAGCCCGCGATGGCCGCGCACGGGAGCGCGGCGCGCGGCGCGAGCAGGGCGCGCGGCTGTTTGCCGACGAGCAACGCACAGGCGATGACGAGGCCGCCCGCCAGCATCGGAAAACCGCCATTCAGCATTTCCGGAATCGGGACGCGCGCGGGCAGATAAAGCAGCGCGACGAGCGGAACCATGTCCGTCCAGAACGGCGGGTAGAGAACGTAGAGGCTCGCCGCGTAAAGGCACAGGCAGGCCGCGGCGATGAAATATTCCGGCGCGAGCGCGACGCGCCACGAGCGCGCCAGCCAGCCCGCCACGATTCCGACAGCGGCCAGCGACAGGGCGAAATGCGGCTTGATGCAGACCACGCACCCCGCCGCGAGACCGATGGCGGCCACGGTCGCCGCGTTCGCCCGGCCGCCGGCGACGCGGCGCGCGGCGAGCGCCATCGCCGGCAGAAAAAGGATCAGCGCGATGTGCTCGCGCTCGCCGAAGCAGGCCGCCGGCAACAACACGAGCACCGCGAAAACCGCGACCGGCGACCACGCCCGGCGAAACGGGTCGAGCCCGTCGCGGACCAGCAGCCACGACACGAGGACGGACGCCGCGGCCAGCGCCATCACGAGCGCGTCGAGCACGGGTTCGGCGCGCAGGCCGAGAAGACCCGCCAGCAGCACGGGCGGGGCGCTCATCCAGATCGCGAAAGGCGGATTGATCTCGAGTATGTCCGTGTAAAGGCGCTCGCCCGCGAGCCATTTATCGGCCAGGGTCGCAGCCACGAGACATCGCTGTTCGCCATGACGAGGTTGCGCTGCGCGATGGCGAGCGCCACCACGGCCAGCAACGCCGCGGCGACGCGCGCGGGAGACGCGGGCGCGGTTTGCGGCGTGCGCGGCGATGCCTCTGACACGAATGGACTCTCCGGGCGCCGAATCTCCGGCGCGAGGCCGTCACCTTAACCTCCGCCCGCGCCCTCGCGCCAGGGCGAGGGCGTTTCCTCGCGGTCAATCCCCTGTATAGTCGCGCCCCGACGGTCGGGGCAAACGGACCGCGAGGGGGGAAACCATGACGGAAACAGGAATTTTCGCGAACCGCTGGTGGATTGTCGCGGCCTCGTTCAGCGCGCTGCTGGTGGGCGCGGGGGCGATCAATATTTTCGCGTTCAACGTGTTCGTGCTTCCGGTGACGCAGGAACTCGGGCTGTCGCGTGGCGATTTCTCCGGGTCGCTCGCCTGGGGCGGCGTCTTCAACGCGCTGTCCGTGCTGTTCATGGGCTGGGCGCTCGACCGCTTCGGCGTCCGTCGCACGCAACTCGTGGGCATTCTGTTCTACGCCGCCGCGGTGTTCATGTATTCGCGAATGACGGCGTCGCTGCCGGTGATTTTCGCGACATTCGCGGCCGCGGGGTTCTTCGGCGCGCCGCAAACGCCAGTCGGCTATTCGACGGCGGTCAATCAATGGTTCGACCGCGAACGCGGCCTCGCGCTGGGCGTCGCCACCGCCGGCGTCGGCTTCGGCGTCGTCGTCGTGCCCTGGCTCGCGAGCACACTGATGCAGACCTGGGGCTGGCGCGGCGCCTACGTGGGCCTGTCCATCGCGGTTCTCGTTCTCGCCTTCATTCCAAACTTCCTGTTTGTCCGCGACCGGCCCGACCTCGTGCAAAACGGCCGCGTCGACACCAGCCACCTGCCCGGCCAGACGCTCGCCGAAGCGCTGGCGAATTATCGCTTCTGGGTCCTGCTGCTCTCCTTCACCGTCGCGGTTCTCGCCATCAACGGAACCATCACCCATGTCGTGCCGATGCTGATCGACCGCGGCACGCCGCCGCCGCAGGCGATCCAGGCGATTCAGGCGGCCGGCCTCGCGATCATCGGCGGACGGATGCTGTCGGGATATTTTCTCGACCGCGTCTGGGGCCCGTGGGTGGCGCTCGCCTTCTTCGGCTCGTCGATCGCGGGGATGGGCATACTGGCGACGGGCGCGACCGGAGGCCTCGCGCTGCTCGGCGCCATGATGTGCGGCGCGGGCATCGGCGCCGAAATCGACATCATGGGCTTCCTGCTCAGCCGCTATTTCGGCATGCGCAACTTCGGCAAGATTTACGGACTCGTCTTCGCCGCGTTCAATCTCGGCACGGGTTTCGGCCCGGCCATCAGCGGCAAGATGTTCGACGCCTACAAGTCCTACGCGCCGATTCTCTCGATCTACATGGTGGCGCTGGCGCTCGTCTGCGCGTCGTTGTTCACACTTGGCGAATACGCGTACAAGCCGGCGAAGGAACCGGCGTAACGGGATCGGGGAGAAGCGCGGAGCATGAAAATCGCGAAAAAATCCGCCGCTGCGAAGCGCGGCGCGCGCGCCGGCGTCGACATCGCCACGACGAAGCCGGGGACGCCGGGCGGCGTCTTCATGCGCCAGTTCTGGATTTGCGCGCACCGGAGCGAGGACCTGACGGCGGGACGCGCGAAGCCAATCAAAATCATGAGCGAGAATTTCACGCTCTATCGCGGCGCCTCCGGCAAGGCGCATTGCATCGACTCCGCGTGTCCGCACCGCCTCGCGCAAATGCATCTCGGCTGGGTCGAGGGCGACGACATTCGCTGCGTCTATCACGGGTGGAAGTTCGACGGCTCCGGCCAGTGTGTCGAACAACCGGCGGAAGAAGCCGGTTTCGCGCGAAAGGTGCGCATCCGGGCATACCCGTGCGAGGAATATCTCGGGATGATCTGGGTGTATTTCGGCGAGGGCGCGCCGCCGGGCTTCCCGCCGTTTCCACGCCGCGAGACGCCCGGACTCGTGCAGACCTGGAACGTCGAACAGGTTCCCTGCAATTATCTGCAAAGTTTCGAAAACAGCATGGACGAGGTGCATGTCGCCTTCACCCACGCGCCCGGCGGCTCGCACGCGAATCTCTCGCGCGACCTGCCGATCATTTCGGCGCGCGAGGAGGACTGGGGCCTGTTGCGGTTCGGCGCGCGCGCGACGGGCAAGGTGCGGCAAACCCTGCACTACGCGCCGAACGTGACGCGCGTGATCGTGCCGCCCGTCGCGGGCATGGAAGGCGTCGGCGGCTGGCCGGAAATCTATTTCAGTTTCACGCCGGTCGACGACGAGAACCACGTCTGGTTCATCACCAGCCACGTCGAGGTCGAGGGCGAGGCCCTCGAAGCCTACAGGGCGCAGCGCGAAAAATACGAAAGGCAGCTCGCCGGCGCGAAAACCTCGGTCGCCCTCGCGAACGAACTGATGGCGGGCGAGCATTATTACGCCGACGTGCGCCATCCCGATCTCGCCATCGTCCAGGACATCGCGGTGCAGGCGGGCCAGGGCCGGATCGCCGACCGCGGGCGCGAACGCCTGGGGCGCTCGGACGCGGGCATCATCGCGTGGCGCAAGATCCTCACGCGGGAACTGAAACTGATCGCCGCCGGCAAGAAGCCGAAGGCGTGGAAGTCGCCGCCGGCGGAGGTTGTCCCGACGCTGGGTTTTTAGGCGCGCGCCACGTCAGCGCGCCTTCTTTTTCTCGACGTGCGTCTCGATCCACTTCAGGAGGAGACCAGCGATCTCGTCGCTGTTCGTGTCCCACATCATGATGTGATCGTTGCCCCAGACGCCCGCCTGGGGAATGCGGTCGAACAGCGGGCTCGACGGCAATTTCGGCAGCGACAGCCAGGTCGCGTCGCCGCCGCCGGCGTTGATTTTCGCGTAGACGTCGAGGCAGGGGCCGGTGTCGGGACGACCGACCTGGTTGATGCCGTGGATCGACAGATTGGGCATTTTCACGATGCCCTTCAACGGCGCGTTCGGCGGCAGGTTGCAGGTTCCCTGCGGTTCGATTCCGATCATCGCGCGAAAAAGCTCCGGCCTCTCGTTGGCGAGGCGTCCGCCGAGCGTCCCTCCGGCGGAATGGCCGATGAAAATCGCGGGACCGATCTTCTCCAGCGCGGCGGCGACGCCCGGATCGAGGCCGCCCGCGACCGGCACCTCGGGAACGTTGGCCGCGAGCCAGTGTTTGTAACCCTCCGGATCGAGCGCCGGCATGAGATCGCCGTTGCAATAGACCGGCGGCGCGTTCGGATCGCGCGCGTCGTTGCCGATGCAGGACGGATCATGGGGGCCATGCGAGGGCGCCGGCAAGGGGCCGGCGTTCCACTCGAGCCAGCCCGAACTGTCCCAGACGCTGATTTGCGGCTGCGAGTCCGGCGGCGCCTTGCCCGCGCGCACGTTGTTGAACGCGTCGGGCGAAAAGCCGGCGCGGCCGCGCCCCGGCGGGTCGATGACATAAACGGGAAAGCCGCGCCGCAGGAAATACGGCGCCCAGCCCTCGCGCCCGTCCGGCGTCGTGTGAAAATGCGCGCCGATGAGCGTTCCGCCCGGCATCAGGACGACGGGGATCGTGTTCTTGCCGCGGCGCAAGCGCGCGGGAATGAAATATTCGACATAGGCCTGCCCGACGAGAACGTCCTGGTCCGCGTAGGAGAGATTTTTGCGATCGCCGGCGGCGAAGGTTCCCTCCTGCGTGCGCTTGACGATCTTGCCGCCCGCCCAGAACACGCCATGGGTTTTCAGAACCAGCGGCGGGCGCTTCTGGTCGGCGGGCGGAAAGGGCGCGGCGCCAACCGGCGCGGCGCCGAAAAGAATGGCCAGGCTCAAGGCCGCGCCAATATAGTTCGAGACTTTCATGTCCTCTTCCCCTGCGTTTCCATCCCGGCCGCTCGCCGGTTTTTTAACCTTTTTGACCCTATCGTGACCACTTGAAAGTCACAGTCGATGTTGCAATTCCAGTTGCAGACCTATTCGGCCCGGAGCATTGGTGAAATCTTGATTTCTGCTCGACTCGTCATCACCCTTGTCGCGACCTTGTCGATGGAGACAGCGGTCGCGCTGGCCGAGCAACCAGCCACCGGAGTCTGGCAGCGGGACACGGGGACGGCGCGCGTCAAAATCGCGCCCTGCGACGAAAAATATTGCGGCACCATCGTCTGGGTCCGCGACGCGGACAGTCCGACGAAAGTTGGCATGCGCGTGTTCTGGGACATGGAGCCGGAACGCGACAACGTGTGGTCCGGCAAGGCCTTCAACCCCGAGAACAGACAAACCTACGAAGGCACGCTGACCGTCACCGGCGACAAGATGGTCACCACCGGTTGCATTCTGGGCAAACTCATTTGCTCGAGCGCCTACTGGCGGCGCGTGCGCTAGATTATTCTGCCAGCACGCGCGTTGGCGGAAAAGCGACCTCGACCAGCGTCCCTTCCATTTTCTTGCTCTTGATCGTGAAACTCGCGCGGTTCGCCTCGACGAGCGATTTCGTCAGCGGCAATCCGAGGCCGGTGCCGCCATGGCTGCGCGAGGTCTGCAACTGGCGAAACGGCTCCAGCGCGATCTGCACTTCCGCCTCGCTCATGCCGATGCCCGTGTCCTTGATGCGGATGACGGCGTGGCCCGCGTCGGTCAGGGCGGTCGAGACGATGACCTGACCGCCCGGCTCGTTGAACTTCACCGCGTTTGACAAAAGATTGAGCACGATCTGGCGCAGGGAGCGTTCGTCGGCGACCAGATTGGGCAGGCGCTGGGCGAGAGACTGGCGAATGACGACGCGTTCCTGCATCGCTTGCGGCTGGATGATCGAGACGCATTCGGCGACGATCTTGTTGGCGTCGACGCTGACGAAGTTCAGATCGAGCTTGCCCGCCTCGATCTTGGAGAGGTCGAGCAGGTCGTTGACGAGACTCATCACGTGAACGCCGGAGGCGTGAATGTCCTTGAGATAGTCCTTGTAACGGTCGTTGCCCACGGGCCCGAAGCGCTCGTCCATGATGACCTCGGCGAAGCCGATGATGGCGTTGAGCGGCGTGCGGATTTCGTGGCTGACGCGGGCGAGGAAATCGGACTTCAGCGCGCTGGCCCGTTCCGCCTCGCGCCGCGCGTCGCCCAGTTCGCGCTCGGCCTTTTTCCAGGCGGTCATGTCGCGCAACACGGCGCAGAATTTTTGCGCGCCGGCGGGCGACACCCGGCCAAGCGTCATGAACATCGGCATCGTGCCGCCCTGACGGGCGCGGCCAACGACCTCGCGGCCGTCGTTGAGCACGCTGGCGACGCCGTTCGACTTCAGGCCCGCGAGATAATCGGTCGCCGCCGCGTGGCTTTCCCTCGCGAGCAAAATCGTGAAGTTCTCGCCGGCGACCTCGTTCTGGTCGTAACCGAACAGAGCTTCCGCCGAGCGGTTGCAGGCGAGAATCAGGCCATCGGCGTCGAGCACGACGACGCCGTCGGTCGCGGTGTCGAGAATCGCGTGCAATTCGCGCAATTCCGTGTCGCGATGGCGCGCCTCGGCCTCCAGCGAGCGTACGCGCGGCGCGAGATCGGCCTCGCGCGTCTGCTGGAACGTCATCATCGTCGCGGGCGCGCCGTCCCACTCGATGGCCTGCACGCGCGCGATCACTGAGGTCACGTCGCCGGTGCGCGTGACGACGGGGATCGCGCCGCCGCCCGCGGCTTCCGTCAAGGCCTGCGGTTGGCGCCCGCGGAACATCCGCTCGAGGCCGCCCGCCGCGTGGAACGCGTCGGCGTCGCGGAAATCCAGCAGATCGAGCAGGGTGCGGTTGAGATAGACCGGGATTTCCATGCGGCTGACCAGCACGCCGGCCGGCACGCGGTCGAGAAGAACGCGGGCGTTGTGTCCGATGTCGTCCGCCGGCGACTCCGGCGCCGCCCCGGCGACAGCCGCGACAACGGCGGCGGGCGCCACAACAGCGGCGGGCGCGGCGGGAGGCGCCTCGACGGGACGCGTCGCGGGGGGTTCGGCGGCGGGCGCGCCGCCGGCGAGATCGATCAGGTCGCGAATGCGCAAGCCGCGGGGTTCCGGCGCCGGATGCGTCGATTCCAGGGCGGGAGCGGCTTCCTCGTTTTCCTCGTCCTCCGGGGTCCGGGGAATGTCGGCGTCCGCCTCGGCCTTCGCACCGAGAACACGGGCGATTTCCCGAAAGGCGTTGCGCTCCTGCGCGGTGAGTTCCACCGAGCCGCCGCGCGGCTCGCGGGGCGGCTCCGGCGCGATCTCGCGCGGCGGGCGCGCGGGCTCGACCCGGTCGTTGGCGGCGTCCGGCGGCGACAGAGGCGCGGAATTGCCGCGCCAGGCCGCGCGCAACGGAACAACGTTCGCGCCCTGGGAAACCGGTCCGGGCGCCGGGGCTGGTTCGCGGTCGAGCGCGTCGTTTTCGTCGAGTTCGACGGACGTCGCGGGCGGAGACAATTCCATGACGGCGGGCGGGCTTTCCTGTTCCGGCTCCACTGGAGTCGCTGCGGAGGGCTGCGCCTCCGCGGGCGTCCGGGGCGCCGGCTCGTCCCGTGACACGGGCGCCGCCAGAAGCAGCGGAGGCTCCGTGTCCGCGGCCACGACATTCGCTCCCGCGACGGGCGTTTCAATCGCGGGCCCGGCGTCCGGCGCGGGTTCCGGATCCACCGGGATTGCGTCTCCGGCGAGTTCGCTCGCGACCGCGGCCGGCGCGGCGATCGCTTTCGGCTCTTCCGGCGTCCCGACGGGGGCGACGACCGGCCCGGCGGGCTCCAGCGGCTCGACGCGCTGAATGTGAACGACGCCGAAGCCGTGAAAACCCGAGATCTCGCGGTCGCGGCCAGGGGCGGGAATTCCGCCGAGCGTCACGGGGACGGCGGCGTTCGTTCCGGCGATGGGCCAGAGAACCTCGACGCCGCTCCAGGTGTCGCGACGGGCAAAAGCGCTGGCGAGCCGCTCGATCGGGGTCACGCCGGCTTGCGACGCGACGGCGAGGAAATCGCGGCCCACGAGGGCCGCGCTGTCGCAGCCGACGACATCGCAGAGCTGGCCGGTGATGTCCGTCAGCCGGTAGTCACGGTCCGCCTTCCAGAGAAAACGCAGCACCGCCATGTTGTTGAAACGCCCGGCGAGACGCGCGGAGACATCGGCGGCGCCGGGACGCCCGCCTGAAACGACCGGCGGGGCCGACGCTTCAGGCGCCGCGGGCGAAGCCTCCATGACCGCGCCGGCCGGACGCGACGCCTCCGCGGGCGTTTCCGCCGGCGCGGCTTCCGGCACGAGGCGCAAGTCTGGCGCAAGCCGCGCCTGAACGGGCTCGTCCCGCGTCGCGCGCGCGGGGGCAAGCGGCTCCACGACAGGAGCGGGCTCGACCGCCACGGGCGGCGATTCGTCGAAGACCGTTAGCGGCGCCGCCTTGCCGAGCGGATCGGAAGAATTCGCGCGCGCGCCCATGGCCGCCGCCACGAACAGCGGAGAGCTCGCGTCCGTCCTCCGGCACATGAGCGTCACCGTTTCGACGGCGCGTCCAGCCGTCAGGCGCACGCGCTCCAGCCGGGGCGGAGCGCCGGGGCGCAAGGTGCGCGCGAGTTCGCCAAGGCGACCGCCGGCGGAGGTGGAAAACGCCCGTCGCGACAGGTCGTCGATCGACCCGGCGCGGAACAGGGCCTGAGCGGGGCCATTGGCCCAGACCACGCGCGCCGGATCGCCCGCGGCGACAATCACCGGCGCGCCGCCAGCGTGCAGCGCCGAGATCGCGGGATCGGCCAGAAGACGGTCGAGGTCGCTCCTGGGCGGAAACGTGAGGGGGCGGCTGGAATCCATTCCGGACGACGCTTTCCAAAAACAACAAAATGCCGTGGCCGCGACATGCGTCGCGTCCGCGCCTCCTCGAACAAGCGCGCCCCTCCGCCAGGAAGACGTGCTTAATCAATTCTTAATCCGCCCTCCTTGCGCGGTCCACTCACACATGATGTTTTCGACAACAGGTTCGGAACATGGCTAACGGGTGTGCGCTGCAAAATATTTTGTTGCATTGCACCATTTTCTGGATTATGACACCGCTCATCGAAAGCCGGACGAATCAGGACACGGCGCGGACCCCGCGCCATGGAGGCGAAAATGACCAGCAACATGTACGAAGTGCCGAAGGAAATGCGGGAATTCGCCGAACGCAGCGTCGCCCAGGCGCGCAAGGCGTTCGATGGTTTCATGGGCGCCGTCCAGAAGACCGCGCAAACCGTCGACACCAGCGCCTTTCCGCCCGCCGCCGCCGCGAAGGACGTGTCCGACAAGGCCGTGACCTTCGCCCAGACGAACGTCAACGCGGCTTTCGACGTGGCGCAGAAGCTCGTCCACGCGAAGGACTTCCAGGAAGTCGTCGCCATCCAGACCGAATATCTGAAGGCGCAGATGGAAGCCCTGCAAAACCAGAGCCGTGAGCTCGGCGCCGCCGCGCAGAGCGCCGCCACGCCGAAAAAGTAGACTTTCCAGTCGGAAGAAAGGAACCAGTCATGGCCGTTCCCCGCAAGCCAGCCAGTCAGCCCGCGCGCGTCGCGCCGCGGGCCGTCGAAAAACCCGCGGCGCCGGCGCCTTTCGTCGCGACGACTCCCGCTCCCGTCGAGATGGAAGCGCCCGTGCTCGCGGCGCCGGAAGCTCCCGTCGAGGCCGCTCCCGCGGTCGAACAGGTCGCCGCGCCGGAGACCACCCCCGCCCCGGCGGCTTTTGTCCTCGAAAGCGCCGACGCGGTTCTCGCGAGCGTTCGCGACGCCCACGAACAGTTTCGCGTGGCGACCGAGCAGGCGCTCGAAAAAAGCCGCTCCGCCTACGCGCGCCTGAAAACCGAGGCCGAGACCGCCACCGGATCGCTCGAATCGAGTTTCGCGGCGACTCGCGAGGGTCTTCAGACGCTCAACGGCAAGACGCTGGCCGCCATCCGTTCGCAGACCGAGGCCGGTTTCGAACATTTCCGCGCCCTGCTCGCCGCTCGCGACCCGAAGGACTTCTTCACTCTGCAAAGCGAGTTCGCGCGCAAGCAGTTCGAACTGGCGACCACGCAAACCCGGGAAATCGCCGACGATCTCCAGAAGGTCGCCCTGCATTGCGTCGAGCCGCTGAAATCGGCCATCGCCGCCCGCGCGGCCACCTGATCGAACAGCCGGGGCGGACAGGCGCGAGCCGTCCGCCCGGTCTCCTCGCCGGGGCGCCCACCCCGCACGCGATTGTTCGCGTCGAGACGCTTGCAATCGCAAATCATTGCTTCTAGGTTCCGCCCGCTTTCGCACGACGGTTTCGCTTCGGCCCCTGGCCAGCCGACCCGCCGCGAGAGCATTGCGCGGTTGAACGCCGCGTTGCCGGGCCGCCATAGCTCAGTTGGTTAGAGCGCTAGATTGTGGATCTAGAGGTCC
>CAISEY010000278.1 GCA_903884435.1 uncultured Hyphomicrobiales bacterium
CACGTAGGGTTTCGCCGTATAGGGATCGCGCAGCACGGTGACGCCGGCGCGATCGACGACAAGGTAACCGCGGTTGAAATCGCCGAAGGCGATCGACAGCGAATTGGCCGCGATGTCCGGCATGTCCTCGGCCTCGACCAGCGGAAAGTTCATCAGATTGGCGCCGGCGCCGGCGACGGCGGGCGGCGTCCACAGATATTCGCCGGTCGTCGTCTTCATCTTGCGAATCGCCGACTGCGTCTTGCGGTTCATCACGAAGGTCGAGTTCTGGCGATAGCCGGCGCGAACCGAGTAGACGAGATCGAACAGCGCGTCCGATGGCGTCGAGGCGGCGAAGGCGCCGGCGGCGCCGGAGACGACATAGGCCGTCTTGCCCCAGCTCCACGCGGCGGTCGTCGACTTCGGATAGGCGAGGAAGCCCGTCGGCTTGTTCGTTCCGTTGCCATTGACGAAGGCGGCGCCTTCCTGTTCGGCGAAGGCCACGTCCACCTCGGAGGCGATCCACTGTTCGATGTCGACGATGGAATCGTCGAGCAGCGATTGCGTCGCCGCCGGCATGGCGTAGAGCTCCATCGCCGGGAAGTTCATGTCGGCGATCTGCTGGCTGGCCGATTGCGGGCGCGCGTCGGTCTCCGCCACCCAGCCGCTCGCCGGTCCCGTCGTCGAAAAGGCCTTGCGGAAATTCGAGGTGGAGATTTCCCGCACCGAGGCGAGCGAACGGATTGGCGAGATCGAGGCCATGCGGCGCAGGATTTCGGTTTCCGCGGCGGGCGGCACGAGATAGCCGCCGTCCGGGCCGGAGCCTTCGGACAGCGCCTTTTCCTCGAGCGCCTTGAGGCCGCCGGATTCGCCCGAGCGCATGTAGGCGCGGAAGGCGGCCTTGTGTTCGTGACCGGCGGCGGGGGCGACGCTTTTTTCGGAGAGGCCGAGCCGCGGCCGAGCGTTGTCGAGCGCCGCGCGGTCGAGGCGCTGCTTCGTCTCGTCGAGCGCGCGGTCGATGCGCGCCAGTTTTTCCTCCGTGAGAACGTCCGCGGACAGACGTTGTTCGATCTGCGCGAGACGGTCGTCGTTGGTCTCGCGAAAGGCCGCGAAGGCGCGGTTGAATTCATCGAGCGCGGCGATGGCCCCGGCGGAAGCGGCCTTGTTTTCGAGGGAGGCATTCGTTTGACTGGACTGCATGGAGATCACCTCGTGGCGGTTGAACCCGGCGCGACGCGCGGAAGGGCGTTCGGAACGCCGTCTGAAAAGTTCGCCCATCGCCGGACGGCGCGACGCGGGGCGGCCCCGGAATGGAGCGGTCAGGACTTGATCGCGCGCCCCAGCAGCGCGGCGCCAAGATCGAGTCGAAGCGCGGCGGCGCGCCACTCGATGTCCGGGGAACGCGCCGGCGCGCGCCGCTTCACCGAGGAGACCCGCGCCTGCGGCAGCATCGGAAACGTCACGACGGAGATTTCCCACAGGTCGATTTTTTGCAGGCGGCGAACGCCCGTCGTCCTGTCGGTGACGGACTTCTCGGTCCGGAAGCCGATGGAGAGCCCGTCGACGACGCCGTCGCGCATCAGCGCCAGCACTTCCCGCGCCCGCGACACCGCGAGATTGAGGCGGCCCCTGACGCGCAGGCCGCGCGCGTCCTCCACGATGGACACCCACGCGCCGATGGGCTCGCCCGCCTCGTGCTGCCAGAGCATTTTCACCCGGTCGGCGCCGCGGCGCGCGAGCGTCTCGCGAAAGGCGCCGGGAAGCACGAGATCGCGGCCCAGATCGACAATTCCGAACGCGGACGCGTAGCCCTCGAAAACGCCGGCTTCGTCGATGGCGGAAATGGCGACCGGCGCGCGCTTGAGTTCGCGCGCGACGATGGCCCTGACGTGGTTCACGGGAATGGCCGGCATCGATGACCTCGAAAAAAAAGGGGCCCCTAAGGGCCCCGGACGGTGGATCTCGTCGCTTCGCGCGCGTTCAGGACTCGCCGTGCGCCATCTCGTCGGAGACGCGCGCGGAGACGCGCGGCGGGCGCGGCGCGAGGCGTTCGAGCACGCGCAGAAAGGCGCGAAACACGCGCCCGCGGTCGGGCTCGCCCGCGGGGCGTCGCGCGACGCCGGCCGCGGCGGTTTCGGGGCGTTTCAACGAAAGCCTCATTCCTCTTCTCCAAAGCAACGATTGAAGCGCGAGAGTTCGCGCACGAATTCATCGAAGCGCCGGTTCGCCGCCGCGAGTTCGCGAAGGCTCCAGACCAGCAGGCCCGAGGCGCCGCTGGCCCACATAAGCAAGGCTAGGTGAGCGAGATCGCCGCGCTCGACGAAGGATTGCGTGATCTCGTTCATGGCGGGGATTCCTCGCGGCGGGGCGCCACGGCGCGGGCGTCTGGATGGGGCGCCCCCCGACCCGGTCGGGGGAACCCGTCGATTTTATCGTGGACGCGATCCGGTCATTGCCCCCCGCCCGCGTCCGGGCTCCTGAAAATCAGCCCGTCCGCGCCAAGATCGACAAGGCAGTTCTCGTGCTCCGCCAGAACGTCCTCCGGAATCTGATGCGCTATATCCAATCCGGGCTCGCTGCATTTCAGCATCGGGTGCAAAAGCAAATCCGGCCGGACGATCAAGCCCACGCCGAGCGCCGGCGGCGCGTGGGGCGCGTTCGAACGAAAGACCGTCCATCCGATGACTGGCGCGTATTCGTCGATTCCGAGCGTTTCAAGATGAGAGCCGACATTGTCGCGCACCCATCTGGCGGCCCGCGGCGTGATGGTCAAGGAAGTTGACGCCGGTTGCATGTTACGTTCCCCATCCACGAGCGCCGCGACCATTTTCAGAATAGAATACAGGACAAGCTGGCGAGAGACCGGTCTAAAATCTTCGTACCGGAAACATATTGCCGCCAACGCAAAAATACACGCAATTCGCGCCAACCGATCCAACCAGCGGGCAGAGTTCGCCGAGACTTTCGCTGGTTGGCGGCGCAGGCAGTTGCCCCCTCCCCCGCCCCCCGCCCCCGCTCGTCCATCGCCCGCCGTCCGGATTGCCCGCGCCCGCGCGCGGCTGGTTTCGTCAGGAGCCGCCGCCGCCGCCGGCGCCGGTCGCGCCGGCGCCCGGACGAACGTTCGCGCCAAAACTCGCGTTCGAAACGTCGCCCGCCGCGAAATCGAATTTCTATCCCGGCGTGGCCCTTTTCCCGTAGCCCACCGCCTCGCGTTTCTCGTCGTCGGTGAGAAACGTCGCCGCGCCGACGCGCGTCCATTCCTGCGCGCGCTCGACCGCCAGCGCGTCGATGCGATCAACGTCGTAGTCGAGGCTGAAATCGCCCCAGGCGGGACGCAACCAGGCGGCGAAGCTCTTTTGCACGCGCGCCACGAGCGGGATCACCGTCTGGCGCCAGAAGGCGCGGTTCGCTTCCTCGAAATTGGCGCGGGTGTTGTCGCAGGGCAGGCCCAGCATCATCGGCGGAACGCCCATCGCGAGCGCGATCTCGCGCGCGGCCGACGCCTTCGCCTCGATGAAATCCATGTCCTTCGGCGACAGCGACAGGGCCTTCCAGTCGAGCCCGCCCTCGAGCAGCAACGGCCTGCCGGCGTTGCGCGCGCCGGAGAAATTCTCGTCGAGCTCCGCCTTCAGGCGATCGAACTGTTCGTCGCTGAGCCCTTGCGGACTCGTGTAAACGAGCGCGCCGGAGGGGCGCGCCGCGTTGTCGAGCAGCGCGCGGTTCCAGGCGGCGGCGGAATTATGCGCGTCGAGCGCGTTTTGCGCGGCGCGCAGCGGCGCGAAACCATAGTGATCGTCGAGCGGATGAAACAGTTTCAGATGCAGAATCGGCGAAACGCCCTCGCGCGGAATGTCGTAGCGAATCGGGTCGCCAGCCACCGTGTATTCATAGGCGGAGGGCCAGCCGTTGCGCCCGGGCGTGACGCTCACGCGGTCCGGGCGCAGGGCGTAGAGTTCGCGCGGCGCGCCATCGACGAGGCTGGCTTCCACGTAGGCGTTGCCGAACAGCAGCAGGTTCGACACCAGCGCCTCGACGAAGGCGGGGCCGGCGTCGCACGGATTGGGCCGCGCCAGCAGCGCGAGAGCGGGGTGACCGGCGACTTCCTCGCGCCCGGAATAGGCGCGCCAGGGAATCGAGGCCGCGGCCTCCGCCACCATGCGCACGCAGCGATAGACGATCGGGTTGCGCTCGTAGCCGTGGCGCGCGAGCTCCACGTTGTCGCGCGGCGTGAAGCGCGACAGGCCGATGGAGTGAAGCGCCAGCAGGGCGCCGGCGCGGGAGGATTTCATGTCGGCGACGGGCGCGCGCGCGGGCGCCGCCGCGCCGAGAAGGCGGGAGAGAAAACCGGGCATCGATGACCTCTGGTTGGATGGCGTCAGACGCGCCGGACTTTCGGCTCGCCCGCCTGTTTCGTCAGCGCGAGTTCGGTGATGGCCCAGACGAGCGCGTCGAGCCTGTCGGGCGAGCGGCCATTGCTCAGGCCGCCCGCGGCGAAGTCGCACAGCTCGTCTTCCAGCGCGGGAAAACAACCGGCGTGGCGCACCCTGCCCTGTTCGTAGAGTTGCGCCACGGGCGCCGCGCGCAGGAACTTGCCGCGCGTGGCGCGCACCCTTCGCACGGGCACGCCCGCGTCCGCCTCGGCGATGACGGCGGCCACCATGTCGCCGCCCTGGTTGACCTCGGCGACGAGCGCGTCGGCCTCGAGCCTGTGATAGAGCGCCACGGCCTTTCGCGCCCAGGCGTGCGGCCGCGCGGCGGAAACGGTTTCGTCCGCGATTACGTAGAGCATGTCGTCGCCGTCGATCCCCGCGGCGACGATGCCGCAGGCGTCGGCGCGCTTGTGCGAGGCCGCCGGCGGATCGACCGCCACGACGACGCGGCGCAGCGGCGGCGGCGCGTCCACGCGGGCGCTTTCGAGCATGTCGCGCGTCCACAGCGCGTCGGCGCGCTCCTCCACCATCTCGCCGCCGAGTTCCTGACGGCCGAGGCGCGTGCCGCCGAAACGCTGGGTGACGACATCGAGAAACTCCGGCGAGAGATTCGCGACGTTGGCCAGCGTCTTCGCGCGGGTGATGGCGCTGCGGCCCTCGAGCAGAAGGCGCTTCAGAAGCGGCGCGGGGCGCGGCGTCGTGGTGATGATCTGCCTTGGATGAAAGCCCAGCCTCAGGCCGAATTGCAGCATGTCGAAACACTCCTGTCCCAGACGCCACTTGGCGAATTCATCGAGCCACGCGCCCTCGAACTGCGGGCCGCGCAGGGATTCCGGGTCTTCCGCCGAGAAGCACTGGGCGATGGCGCCGTTGCTCCACTGGAGGCGGCGGCGCGAGGGCTCCCAGGTCGGGCGCTCCCCGCGCCCGTGCACGGAGAGAAGGCCGGAGACGCCCTCGATCATCACGTCTCGTACGTCGGCCATGGTTTCTCCGACGATGGCGATGCGAGGCATTGGCCCCCGCGCGAAACCGTGATGGCCGAGCGCGCAGCCGCGCACCCATTCGGCGCCGGTGCGAGTCTTGCCCGCGCCGCGGCCGCCCATGACGAGCCATTGCGTCCACACGCCGCCGTTCAGCGCGCGCGCCGGCGGCAGTTGATCCGGCCGCGCGCCGCTTTCCCAGGCGCGGGCCAGAAACCCGACGTCGCGGTCAGGAATCTCCGCCAGAAACGTCTCCCGCTTCGTGGGCGGCAATCGCCGCAGAAAGGCGGGCCACCAGGTCAGATCGCGCCCGGGCCATGTCGGCGGCAAGATCGGCGGAGGATTCGCCATCGCGTCCATTCAGCACTCCGCCCGTTTCCGCGCCGCCTTCCAGCCCCGACTTCCTGAAATCGGAGAGCATCCTGATCAGGCTCGCCATCATCCGCGTGTCCTGCTCGGACACGCCCCCGGCGCCGAGTTGCTTTTCCAGCAAGTCCATCAGGCGCAGGGCCTTGCGGGCGAGGCGGTTGAGGATCGCGGTGGAATCCGCCGGAGCGCCGGCCTCGCCCTCCGGGGCTTCGACAGGCGGCCTCGCCGCGCGGGGCGGCGCCTTGCGCGGCGGCGAGACCCAGCCCTGCTCCTTCGCGATCCTGCGCATGGAGGTTTGCGAACGCCCGTGCCGCGCGGCGATGTCCTCCATGCGCGCCTCTCCCGCCTCGTAGCGGGCGCGGTCGGCGGCGAGATCGTCCGGATCGGGATCGGGCAACGATTTCGCGAACAAGGGCGCGGCTGACGCCATGGCGGCCTCCTGAAAATGAGAAAGGCCGGAGCGGGAGGCGCCGGCCTTCGGATACGATTGTGGAGCGTGGGGGAACCCTACGCGATCAGCGGGACGCTGTCAAGGACTTTTTTCCTTTTAAGATTTTTTATCTCACTCGCCCGACGACGCCCGTCTGGCGCATGTGTGGAGAATGGGCTTTTGTGACACAGGCAGCGTCACGGGTCAAGGTTTATTTTCCTCTTTCCGACTGTCCGCCGCCCCGCCCGTGGACTTCGCGCCGCCGTCGCTCCACAGTGCCGCGTCCCGCCGGAGCCCGCCATGCCGCCCCTGTCCCTCGCCGCCCTCACCATTCTCGACGCCGGTCCCGCCGGGCAGATCAGGGCCGCGGCGGAGGCCGGCTGGCGCTCGGTCGGCCTGCGGCTCAATCCGCTGCTGCCGACGGACCCGGCGGTCGCGGGCGATCCCGCGCGCGAGGCGGAGATCGAGACGCTGATGCGCGAGACCGGCATGGGCCTGCTCGAGGTCGGGGTGTTTCCGGTGACGCCGGGCATGGACATCGTGGCGCTGACGCCGGTTCTGTCGCTGTCGGCGCGGCTGGGCGGACGGTTCATCGTCTGCCCCGTCGAGGACACGAACGAGGAGCGCCGGCGCGAGACTTTCGCGCGTCTGTGCGACGCGGCGGGCGCCCATGGCCTTTGCGCGCTCGCCGAGTTCAATCCCTACAGCGGCTGCCGCGATCTCGCCGGAGCCGTCGCGCTGGTGGAAATCGTCGGACGACCGAACGCCGGTCTCGTGATCGACGCGCTGCATCTGTCGCGCTCGGGCGGGCGTCCCGACGATCTGAAATCCGTCGATCCCGCCCTGTTGCGCCTCGTGCATTTCTGCGACGCGCCGGCCTTCACGCCTGGCGCGAAAAGCGCCGACGAGTTGCGCCGGGAATCCCGCGCCGCGCGGCTGTTGCCAGGCGAAGGCGCGCTGTGGCTGCGCGAATTGCTCGCGGTTCTGCCGAAGGACACGCCCGTGAGCCTCGAGGCGCCCTCGGCGAAACACGCGGGCCTGAGCGCGACGGAACGGGCGCGGATCGCGCTGCGCGCCACCGAAGCGTTCCTGCGCGCGATCTAGTCGCGGAGGAATTCGCGCAGCCCGCGCTCGACTTTGGCGGGCTCGCGCAATTCGCATTCCCACACGACGAGCGCGCGCCAGCCCTCGCTTTCGAGGCGCTCGCGATTCCTGATGTCGCGCGCGCGGTTGCGGGCGACCTTTGCGAGCCAGTAATCCGCGTTGGCCTTCGGCGTTCGCGCGCCGCGGCGGCAGTCGTGGCCATGCCAGAAACAGCCATACACGAAAATCGCGAGCTTGCGCCCGATGAAGGCGACATCGGGATTGCCCGGAACGTCCGCGCGATGGAGGCGGTAGCCCGGCGCGAAGCGGCGCAGGATTTTTCGCAGGGCGCGTTCCGGCGTCGTGTTTTTCGAGGGCACTGCGCGCATGATCGCGGAACGGTCCGCGGCGGGCGCCGCCGGCTTTTTCACGGCGAGGCCATTTCCGGACGTCGCGATCGAAACGGACGGTCAACCGGCATTGAAGCTCACTCCGCGGCCATCGGGCTGGACAGCGCCGCCTCGGCAAGCGGCTCCAGCAGATGCCTGGCGAGATGCGAGATCACCGGCACGACGAGACCGTCTCCGAACAAATGACAGGCTTCGTTGTATCGCGCCGGCAAAATGTAATCATCGGGCAGGCCCATGAGACGGGCGGCTTCGCGGCCCGACAACAAACGCGTTCGCACCGACTTGCCCTCGACGAGAATGATGAACTGACGGCTCGAGCCGCCTCCGGGCGTGCGCAAGCAGCCGGACAATTCGTCGAACCGCGCCTCGGCGCGTTGCACCTTCTCTCCCTTCGCGTCGAGGCGCGTCCGGCGATAAATCGTTCCCACCGCGCGAACGCCCGCCGCCTGAACGGCTTTCAGCTTTTCACGATTGACGTCCGACATCATGGAGACAAGGCGCGCCGTCTCGGCGCGCGTATGCCATTCGACATCGGACGGGTCCGCCTCGATCAAATCGATCAGCCTGGCGTTGGACTTCTTTGGCGAAGGCAGCGCCCACCAGCGCCAGTTTTCCTTCAACCCCGCGGGAAGGAGGTCTCGCGCCCGCCGCAGCGCCGGCGACGCCCAGAGAGCGAAGGGTTCGGCCGCTGTCAATTCGGGAGCGATCGGCAATTCCTTCCGGGACGCGACGATGAACAGGCGCGGACGCGAATGCGGGACGAAATGCGCGGCGTCGATCGTCAGCGCGCCAAAGACATAGCCAAGGGCGTTCAGCGCGCGACAAAGCTCCGCGAAATCCGCCCCTCCGCTGGCCGTGAGCGCGCCGACGACGTTTTCAAGCACGAGCAGGCGAGGCGCGCGACGCTGCTCCGCCAGACCGGCGACGAGCGACCGGAACCCCCAGAAGGCGCCGGAGCGTTTGCCCCCGAGCCCGGCGCCATTGCCGGCGAGCGAGAGATCCTGACACGGGAACGACGCCCAGGCGAGATCGGCGCGGCCCGGAAGATCATCCGCGCTCAGGGCGTGAATATCGCCCGCGCGAAATTCCTCGCCGCCCCAGTTGGCGATGTAGGACCGCGCCTTCTTCGGATCGAAATCATTGGCGAAAAGGCATTGCCAACGGCCTCCAAGCCCGGCCCGGCACATCCCGCCGCCGGCGAAAAATTCGTAAAACGTGGATCGGGTCATGGAATCGCCTCGGGGCGTTTAAGGATAGGGTTCCCGCTTCGTTCGGTCCAGCCGATCCCGCCCGGTTTGAACCGTTATCGCCCCTTTTTCCCCGCCACTTTCCCGCGCGACGGCCGCGGCTCCTTGCCGGGCCAGTCGGTCATGCGGTCGACGTAGTCGCGCAGCTTGATCTTGCCCTCCATGGCGCCCACCCGGCCCCTCACGGAAATGCCCGCGGCGTGGACCGTGTCCGGGTCGCCCGAGACGAGCGGATGCCACCAGCGCAAGTCCTTGCCCTCGTGGACGAGACGATAGGCGCAGGTGGGCGGCAACCAGGGGATGGTCTCCACCTTCTCCGGCGTCAGTTTGACACAATCGCGGACGAATTTCCGGCGGTTCGGATAATCGTGGCACTTGCACGATTCGCAATCGAAGAGCTTGCAGGCGATGTCGGTGAAATGGATTTCGCCCGTGTCCTCGTCCTCGAGCTTGACCAGGCAACAACGGCCGCAGCCATCGCAAAGGCTTTCCCATTCGTCCTTGTCGAGATTCGCGAGGCCCTTGCGCCAGAAGGGCGCCGGCGCCGCGCCGGGCGTCTTTTTCGTCGCGCCGGGCCTCGCCGGCGGTTTCGCACTGGTCATGGTGGAGGATCCCGGCCGCCTCGCCCGTCCCGTTCTGGCACGGGTCGCGGGGCACGCGAATTGCGTCGTTGAAAATGTGTCCGGCTGCTTGCGCTGGCGGGAAACCGTCGTCAAGTGAATTAAGATTGTGTTAAGGAGAGGCCGGAGCAACCGGCGGGACGGGATCCAGGTGTTCGAAGCGTTCAGTCATTCATCCCTCGCCAGACGCGCCAGCCGGCTGATGCTGGCCTTCGACGCGTGGGTGAATTCGTCCCTGTACGAATCCTCGCAATGGTTCTGGAGCCGCCACGATTCCTTCGCCGCCTTCATGGACCGTTTCGCGGTGCGCGGCGCGAAACGGGTCGCCGTCGAACTCGCCTGCGAGGGGCTCACCCTGGGTCTTGGCGGATCGGTCGTGCTGCTTGGCCTCGCCATGCCCGCCTTCCGCGAGACCTCCGACGACAACTGGCTGAAAAAGCAGGATCTCGCCGTCACCTTCCTCGACCGCTACGGCCAGGAGGTCGGGCGGCGCGGCATCAAGCACGACGATTCCGTGCCGCTGGAGCAATTGCCGGACTTCCTGATCCAGGCCGCGCTCGCGACGGAGGACCGGCGGTTTTTCGACCATTTCGGCATCGACCCCATCGGCACGCTGCGCGCGCTCACCGTCAACGCGCGCTCCTCGGGCGTCGTGCAGGGCGGCTCGACCATCACGCAGCAGCTCGCGAAAAACCTGTTTCTCTCCAACGAGCGCACGCTCGAGCGCAAGATCAAGGAAGCCTTTCTGGCGCTCTGGCTCGAAACGCGGCTGCCGAAGCGCGAAATCCTGAAGCTCTATCTCGACCGCGCCTACATGGGCGGCGGCGCCTTCGGCGTGCAGGCGGCGGCGGACTTCTATTTCGGCAAGTCGGTGCGCGACATCACGCTGGCGGAAGCCGCGATGCTCGCGGGCCTGTTCAAGGCGCCGACGAAATACGCCCCGCACATCAACCTGCCGGCGGCGCGCGCGCGCGCCAGCGACGTGCTGTCGAACATGGTCGAGGCGGGCTTCGTCACCGAGGGACAGGTCTACGCGGCGCGGCGCAATCCCGCGACGGCGGTCGATCGCAAGCGGGACTCCTCGCCCGACTGGTATCTCGACTGGGCCTACGACGAGATCAAGAAACTCGCCGACCAGAACAAGCTTGGCTCCGACCGCGTGCTGACCGTGCGCACGGCGCTCGACGTGAACCTGCAACGCCGCGCCGAAAGCGCCATCGAGGACGCGCTGCGCCAGCATGGCAAGCAATACCGCGCCAGCCAGGGCGCCGCCGTGGTGCTGGAGCCGAACGGCGCGGTGCGCGCCATCGTCGGCGGCCGCGATTATGGCCAGAGCCAGTTCAACCGCGCCACCGACGCGGCCCGCCAGCCGGGCTCCTCGTTCAAGCCCTTCGTCTATCTGACGGCGGTGATGACGGACCGCTTCCGCGCCAACACCATGGTCAACGGCGGCGGCATCTGCATCGGCAACTGGTGCCCGAACAATTACGGCGGCGCCTCCGCCGGCCAGATGCCGATGGTCTCGGCGCTGCAAAAATCGCTCAACACCGTCGCCGTCTGGCTGTCGGTGAAGATTGGCGAAGCCTACTGGCCGCGCGGCGAGGCCTATCATCTCGCGCGCATCGCCCAGCTCGGCCGCGCGAAGATCGTCGAGAACGCCCGCAAGATGGGCGTCACCAACACGCCGCTGACCGACACCGTGTCGCTGCCGCTCGGCGCGGCCGAGGTGAAGATGATCGACATGGC
>CAISEY010000279.1 GCA_903884435.1 uncultured Hyphomicrobiales bacterium
AGGAAAAGAAGCTGCTCGAAAAGGAATTCGAGGCCGACAAGATCGCGGTGCGCTGGGTGTTTTCCGCCGGCTCCAACAAGGCGCTGGAATTCCTCAACGCCGGTTCGCTCGATGTCGGCTCGACCGCCGGCGCCGCCGCGCTGATCGGCAGGATCAACGGCAATCCCGTCAAGGCCATCGGCGTCTTTTCGCGTCCCGAGTGGACGGCGCTGGTGACGCGGCCGGACACGGGCATCACGAAGATCGCCGATCTCAAGGGCAAGGCCGTCGCGGTGACGCGCGGCACCGATCCGCACATTTTCCTGGTGCGCGCGCTCGACAGCGCCGGCCTCACCGAGAAGGACGTTCGCCTCGTGCTGTTGCAGCACGCCGACGGCAAGACCGCGCTGATCCGCAAGGACGTGCAGGCCTGGGCCGGACTCGATCCCATCATGGCGCAAGCCGAGGTCGAGGACGGCGCGAAACTGTTCTTCCGCAAGGCGGAGGACAACACCTGGGGCGTGCTCGACACGCGCGAGGAATTCGCCGCGCAAAACCCGGACATCGTGAAGCGCGTGCTGAAAGTTTACGAGGACGCCCGCCAGTGGGCGCTGAAGAACCCGACGGAACTCTCGAAACTGCTCGTCGCGGAAACGAAACTCCCGGACGCGGTCATCGCCAAACAGATCGAGCGCACCGACCTCGGCAACACCGCTTACGAGATCGCCAAATCGAAGGACACGATTCTCGCCGCCGGCCTCGCCCTGCGAAAGGCCGGCGTGATCGAGGCGGCGACCGACGTGAAGGCGGCAACCGACGCGCTGATCGACACGCGCTTCGCGAAATAGGCGGGGTTCCGGCCCTTACCTCGCCGCGGGATCGTTCGCGGCGAGGTAGCCATTCCCGACGAGGAACGCGCGCAACAGCCGCGGGAACATTTGCGCGCGGCGTTCGGGATCGGCGCATTCAGCCTGTTTCGGTTTGCTCTCGCAGGAGAGCGCGCCCCAGTCGGAGGCGCGATCGTAATTCTTCAACATGCGAGACCACGCGTCCGTCGTCTCCCCGAGAAGCGCCTTTTGCGCGACCCATCCCGCGAGAAAGCCGTTGCTCTTCCAGCTTTCGGGGTTTTCGTTCGCCTCTCTTTCCTGCCGCGCGAGTTCCGCGCGCAGCCAGGGCTGGAACCGCGGATCGCGCGTCACCTCCACCAGGGAGGTTCCGCGCAGTCGATAAATCCGCGACGGCGCGAGGGAGCCGGCGTAGGAATCGAAGGCGTAGAGGAAACGGTTGTCGACGCCGGTCAGTTCGACGTTCCCATCGCCGTCGATGTCCTCGAACGCGAAGCCTTCCTCTCCATCGCGCGTTCCCGCGTTGACGGAGACCCACTTGCCGCCGGATTGCGTCGCGATGAAGGTTTCGGCGCAACAATGGGCGCCGCCCGTGTACCGGCTGAACACGACCTGCGGCAGCGGCGTCGTCGCGTCGAGCGTGACGATCCGCGCGTGCGAACCGAGGGTCGACGACGCCGGCAGGCCCGCGCCCAGCACAATCGCCCTCGCGCCATCGACGCTCACCGTCGCGACAGGCGCCTCGCCGCCGCGCGCCTTCACGAGGCGCAGCGTCACGGACAAGGGCCCTCGCGAAATCGTGACGGGCTTTTTCCCCCCGAGCTCCGCGTGCGGACCGACGGATTTCGCCGGCGCGTCCAGCGCGATGGCCGGCGGCGCGAAAACGAGGCCAAGAAGAAAGACCGGAATGACGAGATGGCTGGCGCGCGCGGACCTGGACACGGGTTTCTCCCTGCCCCGGAACGCGGACAGGCCGCGCCCCGGATCGTGATGAGTTTTGAGCTTACCATTTTCGCGCGGCCTCATGTATGACAACCGCGTTCACGAGGGAGAGCGGGGATTGGCGGAGGGGGAGACACCGGACGCGCGACCGGACTGGCGGCTCGCCACCGGTCTGATTTTACCCGTCGGGGCGGCCATTCTTTACGAACTCGCCTTCCGGTTCGGGATCGTGCAGGCGCGGCTGCTGCCGCCGCCCTCGCGCGTCGGCCAGACCCTGTGGAAACTCGCGGCGAGCGGAGAATTGTCGACGCATGTCGTCGCGACCATGACGCGCGTCGTCAGCGGTTTCGGCCTCGGCTCCGCGGCGGGCGTCCTGCTCGGCGCGCTGACGGGCTCCTCGGAGGTCGCGCGCAAGGCCCTCGATCCGACGCTTCAGGCGCTGCGCGCCATTCCCTCGCTCGCCTGGGTGCCGCTGTTCATCCTCTGGCTCGGCATTTTCGAAACCTCGAAAGTGGCGCTCATCGCGGTGGGCTGCTTTTTCCCGGTCTATCTCGGCGTGATGGGCGCCATCGCCAACGTCGATCGCAAGATCGTCGAAGTGGGCCGCGCGTTCCGGCTTTCGCGCGCGGCTCTGGCGCGGCGGATACTCCTGCCCGCGATTCTGCCCGACACGGTCGTCGCGCTGCGCTCGGCCATCGGGCTCGGCTTCATGTTCGTCGTCGCCGCCGAACTCATGGGCGCCTCCGAGGGCCTTGGCTATCTGCTCGTCGATGGCCAGCAGCTCGGCAAGCCGGACCAGATTCTCGCGTCGATCCTGTGTTTCGCCATTCTGGGCAAGATTTGCGACTGGCTGATCGTGATCGCCGCGAAGCCGTTCATGACCTGGCAGGATTCGTTCGCGAGGGCGGGATAGGCCATGCTGAAGCTCGAAAACCTCTGCAAGACCTGGCCCAACGGCACGCGGGCGCTGGAGCGCGTGACGCTGAACATGGAGGCGGGCGAGATCGTCGCGCTGGTCGGCGGCTCGGGCTGCGGCAAGACGACCTTGCTGCGCCTCGTGAGCGGGCTGGAGCATCCCTCGACCGGGTCCGTCGGCGTCGATGGCGAACAAATCGCCGCGCCGCATCCCGCCGTGGGCATCATTTTTCAGGAGCCGCGCCTGCTGCCGTGGCTCACCGTCGCGCAAAACATCGGCTTCGGACTCGACGATCTGCCGAAGGGGGAGCGCGAGGCGCGCGTCGACGAGGCCCTGCTGAAAGTAGGCCTCGCGGGTTACGGACCCCGCTGGCCGCGCGAACTCTCCGGCGGTCAGGCGCAGCGCGTCGCCATCGTGCGGGCGCTCGTGGCGCGGCCGAAGGTGCTGCTGATGGACGAGCCCTTCTCGGCGCTCGACGCGCTGACCCGCGCCTCGTTGCAGGATCACCTGCTCGCGCTGTGGGAGGCGCACCGCCCGACGCTGTTGCTGGTGACGCACGACGTGGAGGAAGCCGCCGCGATGGCCGACCGCGCGGTGGTGATGCAGCCGCGCCCGGGCCGCGTGTTCGCGGACATCCCGGTGCCACTGCCCCGGCCGCGCGACCGGCTGAGCCCGCAATTCGCCGAATGCAAGCGCGCCATCCTCGCCGCGCTCGACGGTTCGCTCGCCGCGCCCGCCCCGGAGGCCAGGGAGACCCGCGCCGCCTCCGGCTGGTGGTGAGACCGGCGCCCGGACTCACGCCCTCGCCTGATCCGCGGGCGCGCTGAACCCGGCGACCGCCGCTTCCGCCGGCGGCTTCCGCGCGCTTTCGCGCGCGGCCTCGCGGAGTTTCGCGACGGCGCAGAGCACGAGAGCCGCGGCGGCGGCGAAGAGAACGTCGAAGATCGCGCCACGCAGCCCGGCGCGGTGACACACCTGGCCAATCGCGCTGATGAACGTGCCGGCGCAGAACACCGAGAGCGAATTTCGCCCCAGCAGCGACAGCAGCTTCCAGAGCGGCGGAAGGAACCGGGGAATGACCCGGGTGACGCGCGAAACAACGAGCGCGAGCGCGAGGAACTGCGGCAGGGGCAGCAGCCCCAGCGCGCTCTTGCCGAAGACATGGGAGGCCAGCGAGTCGGGCGGCGGTTCGGCGGGGGGCGTCCAGCCCGCGACGGTCGCCAGGACGGAAAAGGCCACGAGGAAACAGGCGACGGGAATCACCGCCGGCGCCCGGGCGACGAGGCGATCGACGAAATCGCGGCGCTGGCCGATGACAAAACCCGCGACGAACATGGCTTGCCACGACAGCGGCTCGAAAAACCAGTGTCCCGCCTCCGGCCAGGTCGGCAATCGGGGACGCCAGATCAGCGAGATCATGAACAGCGCCCCCGACAGCGCCACGAGGAGCGCGGTCGAGCGACGGTTGACGATGAAAATGAGCGGCGTCGCGATCGTCAGCACCGCGTAGAGCGGCAGAATATCGACGAACCGCGGCTGCTGGCCCAGCACGAGAACGCCGGCGAGCCAGGACAACGGATCCGTCGCCGCGAGGCCCGCGCGATTGTCGGCGAGGATGGCGGCGTCGCCCGCGTAACGCGCGGCATGGAGGTAAAGGCAGGTCACGAGGAGCGCGGTCACGACCTGGCCAAGCCAGATTTTCGCGAACCGCTGGCCGGTGAAGGCGAACACGTCGGCCATGCCGCCGGCGCCGCGACGGTGCAGGCGCCGCGCGAAGGCCCAGCCCGCGAGAAACACGAACAGTTCCGCGGCGTCCGACCAGGAATACTGACTGTGCGTCAGCCGGGTCAGGCCATCGTCGGGAATATGATTGACGACGATTTCCAGCAGCGCGAAGCCGCGCCAGAAATCGACGGTGTTGGGCGCGCGCACGACATTCGACCGGAAAGCAGGATTGCTCCGTCGAAAGATAAGCCCGGCTCGTTGACCCGCCGCTAAAAGGCGCGGCGGAAACCGGTTAACCGGGCTTAACCGCGCGCGTTCACGCGTCGGCTTTTTCGCGCGTCATCATCGTGTAGGCGCGGCCCCAGCAATGGCTCATGTGCTCGCCCATGGAGATGGCGCGCGCGCGGATGGGATCGGGCAAGGTGGCTTCCACCGAGGGAATCCACAAATCGCGCCAGCGGTCGAAATGTTCCTGCCCCATGGTCAGCTTGAGGTGCGGCGGAAACGGCGCCGCCGTGTAACGCTGCGTGCCGAGCAGGGCGCCGGACCAGAAATCGTCCATGGTGGACAAATGTTTGTCCCAGTCGCGGATCGAACCGTTGAAAACGGGGCCAAGAAGGTCGTCGACCTTCGCCTTTTCGTAGAAATCGCGGACACAGGCGCGAATGCAGGGCTCGAGCGCCTCCACGTCGAGCGGGGGCTGCGGGGCTTCGGCGACTTCGGTTTCGGCGGCGGCGTCGGACATGATTTTCTCCCTCTCGCGGGCGCCGCTAGGGACGACGCCGGAATGAGCGATGGCGAGACGGGCGCGGGCGCGCCTTGCGCTGGATCAAGGCGGACGGGGCCCGGCCTCAAAACAGGTCGAAATATTCCCGCTGCTCCCACTCGCTGACCTCGGCGTTGAAACGGGCGAGTTCGGCGCGCTTGATGGTGAGCAGATAATCGATGAAACCGGCGCCGAAGCCGGCGCGGTGGAAGGCGCTCGTGTCGAGCGCGTCGATGGCCTCGCCGATGGTCGTGGGCAGGGCCGGCGCCTTCGTCTCGTAGGGCGCGTCGGCGCCGGGGCCGGGATCGAGCCCGCGGTCCAGCCCGTCGAGACCCGCGAGAATCTGCGCGGCCATGTAGATATAGGGATTGGCCGCGGGCTCGCCGACGCGGTTTTCGAGGCGCGTTGCCGGATCGCCGGCGCGGCCGATGGCCCGGATCATCACGCCGCGATTGTCGGCGCCCCAGTTGGCGCGGTCGGGCGCCAGCGAATTGGCGCGGTAACGACGATAGCCATTGATCGTCGGGGTCGTGAACAGGCTCGCGGCGCGGGCGTGTTCGAGCAGGCCGCCAAGCCAGTGTTTCGCGATGTCCGTGAACATGGCGTCGCCCTCGCGCGCCATGAAGGCGTTGGCGCCGTCCCCGGCGCGCAGCGACTGGTGCAGGTGCCAGCCCGACGACATGACGTTGGGAATTCGGGGCCGGCACATGAAGGTCGCGTGCAGGCCATTGCGGCGGGCGCTCTGTTTCACGGCGGAGCGCAGCAGCGCCATCATGTCCGCGGCCGCGACCCCGGCGCGCGGCTCGAAGGTCATCTCGACCTGGCTCGGACCCATCTCGACCTCGACCGAGCGCAGGGGCAGTCCGAGGTTCTGCAAATCGCGGCGGATGAGTTCGACGGCGGGCTCCATCTGGTCGAAGCGTTGCTCCGTCAGATATTGATAGCCCTGCGAAAGCAGCTCCACCTCGGGCGGGGCGCCGGGCTGGCCGGCGTCGGCGGGCGCGAGTTTCGCGTCCGTCAGTTTGAACAGGTGAAACTCGACCTCGAGCCCGGCGAGAAATTCAAATCCGCGCGCCGCGAGTCTTTCGACGACCCCGCCCAGCAGGGCGCGCGTCGAGAACGGAAACGGCCGACCGTCGCCGAAATAAAGATCGCAGAGCAGCCAGCCGGTCTTGCGCGCCCAGGGCAGCACGCGAAACGTCGAGGGATCGGCGATCATCACGAGATCGGCCGCGCCCTGCAATTCCTTCAGGCCGAAACCGCCGCCGGCGCTGAACACCGGAAAGGCCGTGCGGTGCGACGTGTCCTTCAGCAGCATGGTGGAGGTGAGCGCGACGCCGCCTTGCATCGCCTTCGCGGCGCCGGCGGCGACCAGCGTCTTGCCGCGCAACACGCCATGCACGTCGGCGCAGGAAAAGCGGACGACTTCCAGCCCCTCCGCCTCGACGCGCCGCTCGACCTCGCGCGCGGCGGCGAATTGTTCGGGCGTCCAGAGACCGTGCCGTTCGACGAAGCTCATGCCGTCACTCCGCCGCCAGCGGCGGCCGCGAGGGCCAGGGCGCGGCGGCGCGGCGTTCCGCGTCGAGGCCCTTCCAGAATTTCGTCGATTCCGTGTCCCGCGCGAGGCCGTCGACCGCGACGGGGCCGCGCAGCTTTTCGGCCTCCGTCGCGGAAATCGCCATCAGCGGCTTCTGTCCGGCCTGGACCTTCTCGATTTCGGCGCGCAGAATCCGCCGGTAGGCGCTGATCGCCCTGTCCGACTGGCCGAGGTGTTCGCGGGTGCGATCCTGAATCCGGCCCTGCGATTCAATCGCCCACTGATCGTGGGCGTTCACGTCGAAGCCCATGCCCGTGTAGGTGGAGCGCCTCTGCTCCAGCGGATCGTAGCCGTAATTGTTTTCGCGATTGCGCCTCGATCGGTAGTCGGGAAGATCGTATTGCGCGAGGCGCTGCTCCCGCATGCGCGCCTTGTCGACGGGACCGGCGAAACTGGTGAAAATCGCGAACCAGTAATTGTTCACGTCGTCCACGGGCACGTGCCATTGCGAGATCGTCATGGTTTCCGACAGGGGGATGACGAAGGCGTTGGGAAAGGCGATGTTCGTCACGCGCACGTGGGTGAGCGCCGCGTCGATCTCGCGCAGGGAGACGATGCGCAGGCCGTAGCCGGTCGTCTCCACCTCGATGCGCGGGCGGCCATGTTCGCGCAGCACTTTCGTGATGGGCAGATTTGAATTCGCCGAGGTTCCGCGGAAGGGCTTGCCGTAACCCGCGTCCGGATCGTCGTCCTCGGCGTAACGATGCAGAAAGGAGGCGTGGGCCGGATCCATGCCGACTTCGAGCGCCTGCAGCCAGTTGCACTCGACGAGGCCCTTGAAGGCGAAGACGTGGCTGTCCGGCGCGATGAAACAGTCGAAGGCCGGAAAGGCCGGCGGTTCGCCCTCGCCAAGATACGCGAAGACGATGCCGGAACGCGTCTCCACGGGATACGAGCGCTGGCGGATGTTCTGGCAGAGTCGGCTGCCCTCGGGTTCGGCGGGCGTGTCGAGACACTTGCCATCGACATCGAACAGCCAGCCGTGAAACGGACAGCGAATTCCGCCATCCTCGAGCCTGCCATAGGCGAGATCGGCGTTGCGGTGCGGGCAATCGCGATCGATCAGCCCGAGCCGCCCCGCCTCGTCCCGAAACAGCACGAGATCGCGGCCCATGAGCCGCAGCGCCTTGAGCGGGCGCGGCCCGTCGAGTTCCTCGACGAGGGCGGCGGGCTGCCAGTACGACGACAAAAGCTTGCCGGCGGGCGCGGCGCCCTCGACGCGGGTGAGAAGACGGTTATGTTCCTCGCTCAACATGGCGGAGCCTCCAGGATCGCCCCGCCATCTTGACGCTTGCGAAGGAGGGCGGCAAGCGCGCGAAACGTCCCTCGCCAGGAAACGCACATGACCGAGGCTCCCGCCCCGCCGCTTCCCCTCGCCGGATACCGCGTCGTCGAGTTCACCCACATGATCATGGGGCCGACTTGCGGGCTCGTGCTTGGCGATCTGGGCGCGGAGGTGATCAAGGTCGAGCCGCTGAAGGGGGATTCCTCGCGGCGGCTGCCGGGGTCCGGCGCGGGCTTTTTCGCGATGACCAACCGCAACAAGAAAAGCCTCGCCATTGACGCGCGCCATCCGCGCGGGCGGGAAATCGTGCTGAAACTCGTCGCCGGGGCGGACGTGTTCAGCGAAAACTTCAAGGCCGGCGCGCTGGACCGGCTCGGCTTCGGCAAGGAGGCCCTGACGAAACTCAATCCGCGCCTCGTCTATGTCTCGCACAAGGGGTTTTTGCCCGGCCCCTACGAGAACCGCACCGCGCTCGACGAAGTGGTGCAGATGATGGGCGGCCTCGCCTACATGACGGGCCCCGAGGGACGCCCGCTGCGCGCGGGCGCCAGCGTCAACGACATCATGGGCGGCCTGTTCGGCGCCATCGGCGCGCTCGCCACGCTTCTGGCGCGCGACCGCGCCGGATCGGGCACGGGAACCGGCGGCGCGGTTCAAACGGCGCTGTTCGAAAACAACGTGTTTCTGGTGGCCCAGCACATGATGCAATTCGCGGTGACGGGACGGCCCGCGGCGCCAATGCCCTCGCGCATCGCGGCCTGGGGAATCTACGACGTTTTCGAGGCGCGCGACGGCGAACAGATTTTCCTCGCGGTCGTCACCGACACGCAATGGGACATTTTCTGCCGCGCCTTCGGCCTCGCGGAGCTCTTCGCCGACCCGCGGCTCGCCAGCAACAATTCGCGCGTGGCCGAGCGCGGCTGGATGATGCCGCTGTTGCGCGAAAGGCTCGGGACGCTGGACGCGGCGGAGATCAGGGCCGTCTTCGAACGGAACGGCCTGCCCTACGCGCCCATCACGCGACCGCAGGACATGTTCGACGATCCGCACTTGCTGGCGACCGGCGGGCTCGCGCCGATTTTCATCCCCGCCGACGCGAACGGGCCCGGCCGTGACGTGAACACGGTGACGCCGCTGCTGCCGCTGACGCTCAACGGCGAGCGGCTGAAACCGCGGGCCGGCCCGCCCTCGATCGGCGCGCACACGCGCGAAGTTCTGGAACGGCTCGGGTATGGCGAGGAGGAAATCGCGGATCTGGCGCGGGAGGGGGTGATCGGCGGAAAACACGACCACTGAGGCGCTTTACGCCCCTGTCCGGTCTTCGAACCGCGCCAGATCGCTCGCCGCCCGCGCCGCGCGGCGGCGAGGTCGCGCGCGACAATCGCCCTGTCCACCAGCGACAGGCGGCTGGCGACGCCTCACATCCCCCCGAGATGTTCCGCCACGGAGAAAATGTCCTTGTCGCCGCGGCCGCAGAGATTCATCACCATCAGGTGATCTCTTGGCTTCTTCGGCGCGAGCTCGAGCACTCTCGCCAGCGCGTGGGAGGGTTCCAGCGCGGGGATGATTCCCTCGAGCTGGCAGCAGAGCTGGAAGGCGGCGAGCGCCTCCCGGTCGGTCGCGGAGAGATAGGTCACGCGCCCGGTTTCCTTCAACCAGGAATGTTCCGGGCCGATGCCGGGATAGTCGAGGCCCGCCGAAATCGAGTGGCCTTCGCTGATCTGGCCATCGTCGTTCATCAGCAGATAGGTTCGGTTGCCATGCAGCACGCCGGGGCGGCCGCCCGCGAGCGACGCGCAATGGCCGTCGGGAACGTCGAGACCGAGGCCGCCGGCCTCGACTCCGTAGATTTCGACGGAAGGGTCGTCGAGGAAGGGGTGGAACAGGCCGATGGCGTTCGAGCCGCCGCCAATGCAGGCGACGAGCGAATCCGGCAGCCGGCCTTCCGCGGCCTGCATCTGCGCGCGCACCTCGTTGCCGATGACGCTCTGGAAATCCCTGACCATGGCGGGATAGGGGTGCGGCCCCGCCGCCGTGCCGATGCAGTAGAACGTGTCCGCGACGTTCGTCACCCAGTCGCGCAGGGCGTCGTTCATGGCGTCCTTCAGGGTGCGGGCGCCCGCCTGCACGGCCACGACCTTCGCGCCGAGCAGTTTCATGCGGAAGACGTTGGGCTTTTGCCGCTCGACGTCGACCGCGCCCATGTAAACCACGCATTCGAGTCCGTATTTGGCGCAGGCGGTGGCCGTGGCGACGCCGTGCTGGCCGGCGCCGGTCTCGGCGATGATGCGCTTCTTGCCCATGCGGCGCGCGAGCAGGATTTGCCCGAGGACGTTGTTGATCTTGTGGGCGCCGGTGTGGTTGAGCTCGTCGCGCTTGAAATAGATTTTCGCCCCGCCGCAATGTTCGGTCATGCGTTCGGCGTAATAGAGCGGGCTCGGCCGTCCGACGTAATGGGTGGCGAGATGATCGAGTTCGGCCTGATAGGCCGGGTCCGCGCGCGCCGCCTTGTAGGCGGCCTCGAGGTCGAGAATCAGCGGCATCAGCGTTTCCGCGACGAAGCGACCGCCGAATATGCCGAAATGGCCGTGCTCGTCCGGGCCGGCGCGGAAGGAATTGGGCGTGTGCTGGTTCAACTCTCGAACTCCTGAAGTCCAGCCCTTCTAAATCATTTCCGGGCGTGGTGGATACGGGTTCGCGCCGGGAAAATGGCGAAGCCGGGCGACGGCGGTCGTCAGACCGCCGGCTCGAAGGCGTAGCTCCGGCCCTTGCGGACGATATAGCCGAAGCCGGGCGCCGAAACGTGGGCGCCGCAAATCGCCAGCTTCTCGCCCGCGATCATGTCGAGCATTCGCAGACGCGAGGCGCGCGCGAGGTCCGGATCGAGATCGTAGGTCACGGCGACGTCCGGGTGCGAAATCTGGATTTCGCCAAAGTGAACGAGGTCTCCCCAGGCGATGAAGGACTCGCCGCCCGCCGCGATCCGCCAGCATGTGTGTCCCGGCGAGTGGCCGGGCGCGAGGACGGGCGCGCAGCCGAGGATTTCGTCGCCCTCGCGCATCCGGCGCACGCGTTCGCGATAGGGGGCGAGATTGATCCGGTTGCGCGCCCGCGCCCGTTTGACGGCGGCGGGATCGCTCTCCTCGACGGGCGCCATCCAGAAATCGTGTTCGTCGGCGTGAACGAACAGTTCCGCGTTGGGATAGATCGCCGCGCCCGCCTCGTCGACAAGTCCGTTGGCGTGATCGGAATGCAGGTGCGTGAGGACGATATGCGTGACGGAGGCCGGATCGACGCCGCCGGCGCGCAGATTGTCCGGCAGCTTGCCGAGCGTCGGCTGGGAAGCGGTTCCCGTGCCGGCGTCGATCATGACGATGGCCCCGTCGCGCTCGAAAAGGAAATTGTTGACCGGCATGAACAGCGAACCATCCGGCGCGCCGCCCGCCAGCGCCGCCGAATCCGGGCGCGACATGCCCATCACATAATCGAGCGACGTCTTCGCGAGACCGTCGCTGAAGCCGCGGATCTCCACGTCGCCGACACGAAACACGTGAGCCATCGTTTTCCTTCCCGTCCGCGCGCGAGGCCCGCCCGCCGCTCAATCGCCCCGCGCGGCGATCATCCTGTCGACCAGAGACTTGTCGAGCGCCGCCGCCCCGGCGAAAATCGCCTCGATCTCCTTGCCGGCGACCGCGGCTATGGGCAGGTTCAGCCGGCCTGTTTCGGCCAGAAACGCGGGATCGCCCGTCGTTTCGTCGAAGGCTTTCCGCAAGGTCTCGACGCGCGCGGGCGGCGTCTCCGGCGGCGCCATGTAGGGACGCCCGAGGGCGTTCGGCGCGGCGAGCAGGCCGAGCAACTTTCTTTGTTCGTCGGTCCCGGCGAAATCGAGAAGGAGCGGCGTTTGGGGGAGATCCCGGTGCCGCTTCAGCGCGTTTTGCGCCAGCAACCGCAATTTGCCCTGTCTGATCCAGTCGGCCCTCGTCGAGGTCAGCGTCGACCAGGCGATTCCGCAGGTTCCCTCGATCTCGCGATTTTCCATGGCGACGAACATATCGGCGGCGCCGGGGTAGCCATTCACCAGTTTCATTTTCGCGCCGAGCACGACATTCGCGACCCTGGGCTCGATGACCGGCGGCGCGCCGGAGCCCGTCGCGCCAAACACCGCCTCGCGCGTCAGCAGATCCTCGAACTTCTGGATGGCGGAGGATTGCCAGACCATGCAGAGGTTGGTTTCCGCGTTCAGGCCGCCGATCCAGGCGTATTTCAGCGGATCGAAGCGCACGCCATTGCCGTTGTAAAAGGCCTCGAAGGGAATGAAGGATTCGACGCTGCCAATTTCCGTGCCGTCCCGCGGCGCGACGTTGAACATGTAATTGGCGGCCACGAGGCTGCCCGCGCCGGGCATGTTGACCACGACGGCGGACGGCGCGCCGGGAACATGCGCCGGCAGGAATTTCGCGACCGTCCGCGCGTAGATGTCATAGCCGCCGCCCGGCGGAAAGCCGACGACGATCTTGACGGTCTTGCCCGCGTAGAAAGGCTCCTGCGCCGCCGCGCTCCCGGTGAGCCAGGCGCAAGCTGCGAGACACAGCCCAGCGATTCTGGCGACGCCGCGCGTTGTTCCCGACATCGACATGCTTCCTCCCCGTTCGGGAGAGGATGCCACGCGGGAGCGCCCGTGAACAGCCTTTCAGACCGCGGCGCGCGCGCGCGCCACGAAGGCGGCGATTTTCGCGAGATCCTTGACGCCCGGCGCGGATTCAACGCCCGAGGAGACATCGACCCCCGGCGCGCGCGTCATCCGCACGGCCTCCGCCACGTTGTCGGGGTCCAGCCCGCCCGAGAGCATCCAGGGCCGGGCGGTTTTCACGCCCGCCAGCAGGTTCCAGTCGAAGGCGTTTCCATTGCCGCCGGGCCGCGTCGCGTCCTTCGGCGGCCTCGCGTCGAACAGCAGGCGGTCGGCGACCGGTTCGTAGCGACCGACCGCGGCAAGGTCCGCCGCGGTGGCGACTCCGATGGCCTTCATCACCGGCAGCCCGAATTTCGCGCGCAGGTCGAGCAAACGCTCCGGGGTTTCCTTGCCGTGCAGTTGCAAAATATCCGGCCGCAGGGCCTCGACGAGCGCCGCGAAGACCTCGTCCGTCGCGTCGACGGTGAGCGATACTTTCAACGCGCGGCCCGCGACCCGCGCGCCGAGCGCCCTGGCCGTTTCCAGACCGATGTTTCGCGGGCTTGGCGGAAAGAACACGAAGCCGACCATGTCGGCGCCCGCGTCGAGCGCGGCGTCGAGGGATTCAGGCGTGGAAAGTCCACAGATTTTGACGAGGGAGGAGGTCATGCCTTCGGAGATTGAAGCAATCCGGCGAGAATGTCGATTTCAAAGATCAGCGGATCGCGCCGGCTTCCGCGATGTTCAGGACGATTTCACACCCTTCAGGGCCGCAGGAACTTCAGCAGGAACCGGTCGCTCTCGCCGATCGCCGCGTATTTCGCGCGGTCCACGTCGCCCAGCCTGTAGGTGGGCGGCAGCGTCCAGACGCCCTCGGGATAGTCCTTCGTGTCCTTCGGATTCGCCTTCACCTCGGACGAACCGATCAGCTTGAAGCCGGCCTTCTCGATCAGGGAGATCGCCATGTCCTGGCGCACGTAGCCCGATTTCATCAGTTGTTCCATCGTCGCCTCCGGCGGGCCGCGATGATCGGCGACGCCGAAAACGCCGCCGGGCTTCAACGCCCGGAAGAAGACCTTCAGCACGCCGTCGAGTTCGCCGCGGTCCATCCAGTTGTGCATGTTGCGGAAGGTCAGGACGAAGTCGGCGGAACCGGCGTTCGCCACCTCGAATTTGTCGGAGGCGAAGGGGCGCGTCTCGACCTTGCCGAAGGTCGCGGGATCGGCGGCGTATTTCGCCAGCATTCGCCTGTAATCCCCGAGAGTTTCCGGCGGACCGGCGGGATCGCGGTCCGCCGCGATGTAAAGGCCCTTCTCCTTCACGTAGGGCGCGATGATTTCGGTCCAGTAGGCGGCGCTGCCCGGCAGGGCCTCGACCACGACGCTGGAGTCCGTCAGTCCGAGGAACTTCAGGACTTCGTAGGGCTTGCGATAGACGTCGCGCGCCACGTTGCCGGGCGAGCGCTGCTTGCCCGCGATGAGTTCCGCGAGGCGGTCGGGATGTTGCGCCATCGCGCGCGGCGCCGCGAGGGTCAACCCCCCGACCAGAGCCGCCAGAACCGCGATCCAGGCCCGTGCTTTCGACTCAGCCATCCGTTGCTCCTTCGCGAGGGAAACGCCCGGCTTACGCCGCGTTGCGCGACGGAGCCGGCAGAGCGGGCGATGAACTGGCGGCCAGCCGCTCCCGCAAGCGATCGTTTTCCGCCTGAAGGCGCGACGCCTCGGCGCGCGCCACGCGAGCCGCGCGCCGGTGCTTTCCCTGGCCGAGCCAGGTCGCGAGGCCGCCTGCCACGACGCCAATCGCGCCGCAGGCGAGCATGACGAAGAACAGCGGCGCCTCGAAGCGCATGCCCGGCACATCGCTGCCGAAGGGATCGAGCACCACCGGGACGTTCTGGCGATTGAACAGCGCGAACAGGCACAGGGCCAGCGCCACCGGCGTCAGAATCAGCCACTTCAAGAATGTTTTCATGACGCCTTTCCGCGCGACCGCGCTGGCGCGAACGCGCCGGGCGCAGAATAGAACGCATTCGGGACGACATCAAACCAGCTGGCGCGCCACTTCCGCCGTCGCCTGTCAGGCCCGGTGCTTTTCGTTGAGACGATGACGCATTTCCTTGCCCGTCTTGAAGAAGGGAACCTTCTTGCCATCGACGGACACCGGCTCTCCGGTTCGCGGATTGCGCCCTTCGCGCGGATCGCGTTGCTTGACCGAAAAGGCTCCGAACCCCCGCAGTTCCACCCGTTCGCCGCGTTCGAGCGCGCCGGAAATTTCCTCGAGAATGGCGGTGACAATCTTTTCGACGTCCCGAAGAAACAGGTGAGGGTAACGTTCGGCGATCTTCGCAATTAATTCGGACCTAATCATTTTCGCAGTCCTAAAAAAGGGGCGGGCTCCAAAACGCCGAGCTCAGGAAATCATTTGATTACCCGTACTTGCCAAACCGACAACAGCCCGTCAAGCGCGACCGTGGCGCGCTCGTCGCCAAGCTTCCGGAGCGCGTCGGCCACTTCGTCGAGACCGAAGATTGTCGCGAGACTGGCGGACAGGCCCGCCAATCCAAG
>CAISEY010000280.1 GCA_903884435.1 uncultured Hyphomicrobiales bacterium
GGGCGCGTGCATGACGACGTCGTTGACCGCGATCAGCGGCAGGCCCGTCTCGCGCGCGAGTTCGGCGCGCGCCGCCAGATCGCCGCGGGTGTCCGCGCCATGGGAGACGCGGGCGGCGATCCAGACCCGGCCGGGCGCGAGCGCGGCGAGGCGGGCGGCGTGATAGCCGGAATCGTCGCGGGAGGCGGGAGTTTCCTTCTCCCGCGGCCCGGGAGAAGGCGACCCTTCCTCCGGCGCCATCGCGATGAACCGCATCCCCTCGCTGAATTCGGCGAGATCGGCGAAGCACAATTCGCACTCGCCCTTTTTCGCGCGCAGATTGCCGCGCGTCAGCAGCCGCGTCAGCCGGCCCCAGGCGGCGCGGTCGCGCGGATAGGCCAGAATGTCCGGCGTTCCGTCGGCGAAGACGAGGCGAGCGCCGCAAATCAGGCGAAAGCCCGGAGCTTTCTCGCGATGTTCGCGCAAATAAACGTGCGCGCGCACGACGCCGGCGACGGAATTGCGGTCGGCCACGCCAAGGCCGGAAAGGCCGAGTTCGATCGCCGCGGCGACCAGTTCCTCGGGATGCGAGGCGCCGCGCAGGAAGGAAAAGTTCGTGGTCGCCGCGAGTTCGGCGTAACGCGGCGGCGGAGCGGCGGGCCTGGCGACGCGGATCATGCGAAGAGCCCGTGCATGAACCAGCGCGGACGGCCCGTCTCCGCGCCGTAAAGCCCTTCCCGGTAGAGCCAGAACCTGTGGCCCCGCGTGTCCTCGACGCGGAAATAGTCGCGGGTGAGCGCGTTCGCCCGCGCCTTCCACCATTCCGGCGCGATGCGCTCGGGGCCCTCGATGGCGGCGATCTCGTGCATGACGCGTCGCCAGCGGAAGCGACGCGGCGGCCCGTCGGGCACTTCCGCGAGGGCTTCCACGGGTTCGGGCCGCTCGAACAGGCGGATGGGGCGGGCGGGGGCGGCGCCCGCGTGGTCTCCCCGCGGCGCGGGGAACAGCGACGCTGGCGCCGTCGTCACCGCGAATTCGGGAATATGCGTGTCATTGAAGCGAAACCGCGTCACCCGGCGCAGGCCAAGGCGCGCGCCCAGGCGATCGACGAGGGCGGCGATGTCTTCGGGAGCATCTCCCCTCCCCGCGCGCGGGGAGGGGTCGGGGGCAGGGACTGGCAACAGACCGGGCGCCGGCGCTGAACTGGCTTGCCCTGCCCCGCCCGAAGCTTCGCTTCGGGACGACCCTCCCCGCAAGAACGGGGGGGGTAAAACGCCCGCCTCCAGCGGCTCGGCCACCATCGCCGCCAGTTGCGCCAGATCGAACCCGTAATCGCTTTCGAACGGATCGCCCTCCCCGGCGCTCAACGCCGTCACGCGCTCGCGAAACAACCGCGCGAAAACGGCGGGATCGCGAACCGGGCGGCTGGTGGCGACCTCGATCCGGCGCACGGCGCCATCGACGCGGAACAGACGCGCGTCCAGCCGGCGCGCGCCCTCGCCATGGCGCTCCAGCAGACGGCAGAGATCGCCCGAGAGCGCCGCGATGACGCCCTCGATCGACTCGCGCCGCGACAGGGGCTCGGCGAAGCGCCGCTCGACGAGATAGGGCGGCGCCTCGAACCGCGGCGAGATCGGGCTTTTCAGCCGGCCCATCAGCCCGTCGAGACGGACGAAAACCCGCGGGCCGAACCGCGCCGCGACGGGCGCGCGCGGGCGCATCAGCAGATCGTCGATCCGCTTGAGGCCGGTTTGCGACAACCCGTAAACAACCTCCGGATCGAGCCGCAGGGCGGCGAGCGGCATGGCGCCGAACAGACGGCGCAGGGCCTTCTCCTCCGCCCCCGGCGGGACGGCGCGGACGGTTCCATGGCGAGCGAGCGCCCAGGCGGCCTCGGGCGTGTCGGCCAGCGCCGCGCGCGCCTCGTGGCCGCGGCCGGCGAGGCGGCGCTCGATGTCTTCGGCCAGCGCCGTCTCGCCGCCAAAGAGATGCGCCGCGCCGGCGATGTCGAGCATGGCCCCATCGGGCGCGTCCGCCGCCGCGAGCGGGGTGAAGCGCCGGCACCAGTCGGAGAGGCTCGCCGGCGTCAGCGCGGGCGCGTCAGCCGCGCGCGCGCCGCGGATCCAGAGGCTGAGATAGCGCGGCACCGGCAAACTCCCTTTCATCGCTTGTCGTCACGTCGAGACCCGGCCCGCCCTGGCCCTTCAGGCGCGAGGCCCGCCAGGCCGGGGCGCCGAACACCGGCAGCCGCCCACCCGCCGAGGGACGCCAATGGCCCGGCAGCGCCCGCACCTCGAAACGCTCCCGCGCCGCCGTGGACAGCGCGCCCGGCGGCGGCGCGCCGTGCAGAATGACGCCGAGGGCGCCGCCGGCCCGCGCCGCCAGCAGGAACCTGCGGGTCGCCGCGAGATCGCAATGGCGGGCGGCGTCGTGAACCTCGCCGATGACGGCGGCGGGCGCGGGCGAGCGCAGCGCCTCCTCGATGGCCCAGAGGGTCTGGCGCGCGTCCGCCGCGCGCACGAGCACGATCCGCGCGGGGTCGAGCCCGTGGGCGCGCAGCCCCGGCGCGTGGAGGGCGCCGCGCTGGCGAATGGACATTTCATCGCTGATCCAGACGATGGCGCCGCCGGCGCCCGCCTCGCTCCGGGCCAGCCCGATCGCAAAGGCCGTCGCCGCCGGGGCGTCGCCCGCCGCCGCCGGCAGCACCTCGCACAGCCC
>CAISEY010000281.1 GCA_903884435.1 uncultured Hyphomicrobiales bacterium
GCCGACGCGGCGCTCGTCGACGCCGCGAAGAAAGAGGGCCGCGTCGTCTGGTACACGACGCTCGTCATCGACCAGTTCGTGCGTCCCGCCGCGGACGCCTTCGAGAAGAAATACGGCATCGGGGTCGAATACGTTCGCACCACCTCGAACGAGGTGCAATTGCGCGTTCTCAACGAGGCGCGCGCGGAACGCGTGCAGGCCGATGTCGCCGACGGCGTCGGACAGTCCGCCACGTTGAAAAGCGAAAACGCGCTCGCGCGCTGGCTGCCCGACGCGGCGAAGTCGATGGCGCCGCAATTCGTGGACCGGGAAGGCCGCTGGATCGCGCCGACGTATTTCGTGCTGACGCCCGGCCACAACACGCAACTCGCGCCGAAGGGGAGCGAGCCAAAAACCTTCGAGGATCTTCTCGACCCCAAATGGAAGGGCAGGATCGCCGTGGCGTCGATCCCCGTGCCCGCGTCCGCGCCGGGGTTCGTCGGCGTCGTCCTCGCCAGCATGGGCGAGGAAAAGGGCATGGACTATCTGCGCCGTCTCGCGCGGCAGAACGTGGTCGATGTCGGCATCGCCGCCGGCCGGCCGATCGTGGATCAGCTCATCGCCGGCGAACACGCCATCGCCCTGCAGATTTTTCATCACCACGCCGCCATCAGCGCGGCGCAGGGCGCCCCTGTCGACTGGATCGCCATGCGGCCGGCTTTCGCGAACCTGCAAATTTCGTCCGTCCTCGAAAAGGCGCCGCATCCCGCCGCCGGCAGGCTGCTGCTCGACTTTCTCGTCTCGCGCGAGGCGCAAACGATCTTTCGCGAGGCGAACTATCTTCCCGTCGATCCGGACGTGCCGCCGCGCGATCCCTCGCTCCGCCCGAACGACGGGAACCTCGCGGTGATCTGGTTCTCGCCGGAGGACATCGAACGGTCGATGGCCCGCTGGACGCAAGTCTACAAGGATGTCTTTCGCTGAGGCGAGGCGGCCCCGGCTACATCGATTGCACCGGCGCGAAGAAACATTGCGTTTTGACGGGCGCGCCCCAGCGAAACACCCAGAACTCGCCGTCGGGGGAAGGCTGCGCGCGCTCCTGGGGAACCGTCTCGCCCGTGTCTGCGAGCCGGTAGCCGCCGGGCACGACCTTCACCTCCTCGCGCGTCAGGTGCTTGATGTCGTTGTCGCCGCAGCAATACCGCCTGGTGTCGGGATCGACTTCCTTGCCGTTCCACCATTTGTCATGGGCGCTGGCGGGAACGGCGAGGGCGAGCAGGAACAGGGCTGTCGTCATTCTCATGGCTGGAACCTCTCGGTTTGAGAGCCCCGCCGGGAACGTTCCTCCGCAACGCAAGGCCCGGATTTTCGCGTGATCGCGAAAAAGCGGACGACGCCTGGCGACGCGAAGGGTCAAGCAAATGGCGGGCCAGGAGCGGCCAGCGGAGGGCTCAGCCCCCCGCCCCCGCGTTTCCCGCCCCTTCCGGCCGCTTGATCGCGAACACGCGGTCGAGCACCGTGTAGTCCTGGTAGCCGCAGCGCGCGATCGGCTTCATCTTCGTGATTTGCACGATGCCTTCGTCGATGAAGGCGTCGTCGACGTGAATGCCGATCACCTGGCCCATGACGAGGAAGCGCGGCACCTCGGCGCCCTTGACGTCGCGCAGGTGGAAAATGTCGGTGACCTTGCATTCCAGATGCGCCGGGCTCGCCTTGACGCGCGGCGGGCGCACGAGTTGGGACGGCGCGGTCTCGAGCCCCGCGTGGACGAATTCGCTGCTGCCGCGCCCCAGCGGCGCCGAGGTTTCGCTCATCTGGTTGCGCAGATCCCAGGTCGCCATGTTCCAGACGAATTCGCCGGTCTCGCGCGCGAAGGTGAGCGAGTCTTTCTCGCCCTCGCTGCAAAAGCCGACGATCGGCGGCTCCGAGGAAAAGGCGTTGAAGAACGAATAGGGCGCGAGGTTGACGCGCCCCTCCCTGTCCATGGTGGAGACCCAGCCCACCGGCCTCGGCGCGATCAGCGCCTTGAAGGGGTCGTGGCGCAGAACGTTTCTGTCGCGTTTCTGGGGTTCGAAAAACATGAAATCTCCCGGGCTCAGGCGCCGAAACGCGTGATGAGTTCGGACAGGACGGGCCGCGTCCGGTCCTCGGGCCGCGTCGCCGCGGTTCCGATGTGAATGAAGCCCGCGACCTTCTCGTGCGCCAGGACGCCCAGCCGGTCGGTCACGCGCCGGTCGTAGGCATACCACTGCGTCAGCCACGAGGCGCCGAAGCCCATCGCGTGAGCCGCGACGATCAGGTTTTCGCAGACGGCGCCCGCCGACAGGACCTGCTCCCATTCCGGGATTTTCACGTGCGGCGCGGCACGGGAAATCACGCCGACCACCAGGGGCGCCAGCGCCAGCCGCTTGCGCTCGATGGCGATCCGGTCCTCGCCCGCGCCCGGATTGTCGGCGACGAACACGGACGCGATGATCTCTCCGGCCCGCAGGCGCGCCTCGCCCTCGAAAACGATGAATCGCCAGGGCGCGAGCTTGCCATGGTCCGGCACGCGCGCAGCGATCGCGAGCAGGGTTTCGAGCCCGGCCGCGTCCGGCCCGGGGCCGGAAAGGGCGAGCGGCGGGACGGACCGGCGGGTTCGCAACAGGGACAAAAGATCGTTCATCTTGAATTCATCTCGCCGGAGACATGATACAGCCATGCTTGCCAGGAGTCTGGCGACCGCGGCGACCGGTTGTCCGGACGCCGGTTTGGCAAGGGCTACACCGTCCCGGGCGGCAAGCAAAGTCCGGGGACGGCGGGTGAAGCGGAGAATTCAGAACGATGACGCAGACTGATCTGGCCGGCGGGCTCGCTCTCGACCGCGCCGGGAGCCTGCGCGGCGCCGTCGAGTTCCTGTCCCGCGACAAGGCCGCCGCCAGCGCCTGGACGCGCCGGGCGACGCTCGCGGCCTTTGGCGCGACGACGCTGTTCGCCATCTGCGCGGCGGCGGCCTGGCCCCTGACGGGCGCGGTCGTGCCCTGGGATTCGAAAAACCACTTCTATCCCATGTTCCGCTTCCTCGCGGACGCGCTGGCGCATGGCGAAATCCCCTACTGGAACCCGTTCCATTTCGGCGGACATCCGGCGGTGGCCGATCCGCAGTCGCTCATCTTCACCCCGACGATGTTCCTGTTCGCCTGGCTCGCGCCCGGCGCCTCCATGCAGGTCTTCGACGCGGTGATCTACGCACACCTGCTGGCGGGCGGATTCGCGATTTTATTGCTGTTTCGCCGGCGTGGCTGGCATCCCTCCGGCGCGGTCCTCGCGGCGACGGTCTTCATTCTCGGCGGCCCCTCGGCGTCGCGCCTGCAGCACACGGGCATGATTATCTCGTTCGCCTGCCTGCCGATCGCGATCCTCTCCCTCGAGGTCGCGCTGACGCGCTTCAGTCTCGCCTTCGCCGCCCTGTTTGGCGCCGTCGCCGCCTTCATGGCGCTGGGGCGCGATCAGGTGGCCTTTCTCGGCTGTTTCATCCTTTTGTTTCTCGCCCTTCACGAAGCGGCGTCCTCCGGCGCGCCGGTGCGCTATCTGGCGCGGCGCTGGCGCGTGCTGGCCCTCGCGGCGCTCGTGGCGTCGGCGTTTCTGGCCGTGCCGTCGTTGTTGACCATTCAGTTTCTCGCCGATTCGAACCGCCCGGAAATTTCCTATGGCGTGGCGGCGGCGGGCTCGCTCGCGCCGGTCAATCTGATGACCATGCTGTCGCCGAACTTCTTCGGCTCGATCAACTGGAGCTACGATTACTGGGGTCCCGGCTACGAAACGACGTCCGCCCCCGATCACACGGACCGGGCGATCAACTATCTCTTCGCGGGCTCCCTTCCGGCGCTCCTGCTGTTCTGGCACGGTCTGGCGGGCGGTCGCCTCGCCGGGCGCGGGCTGCGCCCGTTCCTGATCGTCACGATCGCCGCCCTGCTCTATTCCCTCGGCCGTTCGACGCCATTTTTCGCGCTGGTTTTCGACGCGATCCCCGGCGTGAAGCTGTATCGCCGCCCCGCCGACGCGACCTTCCCGCTCCTCTTCGGCCTCGCGATCTGCTCGGGCTATCTGCTGCACCGCTATGTCGCGGACGGGCTTCCCAACCCGTTTCGCGGGCTGCCGAGGGCCGTCGCCGCGGCGCTCGCGCTGCTGGCCGTCCTGCCCGCGGCGGCGCTGGTCGGCTCGTCCCTGTCCTTCTCCAGCGCGCAGGACCATCTTGATTTCTCGCTCCGGGAGCTGGCGATCGCCGCCGTGACGTGCGCCGGGCTGGCCGGGGCGCTCCAGGCCGGAAACAGCTTCTCCCGCCGCGCGGCGCTCGCCGCGATCCTCGTCGCGGGCGCTGGCGGGGAACTCGTGTGGCGCAACGCGGCGGTCTCGATCAACGCGGAACCCGCCTCGCGCTACGTTTTCGACACCATGCCCGCCCCGCAGGCCGCCGGCCTCGAGGCCC
>CAISEY010000282.1 GCA_903884435.1 uncultured Hyphomicrobiales bacterium
CACGTAGCGCGGCTCCGGCATCTGGTCGTAGACCTTGCGCAGGGCCGGCGCCATCTTGTTGGTGAGCGTGCCCGCGACGATCATCACGTCGGACTGGCGGGGCGAAGCCCGCGGGGCGAAGCCGAACCGCTCCACGTCGTAGCGCGGCATGGAAAGCTGCATCATTTCCACGGCGCAGCACGCCAGACCGAAGGTCATCCACATCAGCGAACCGGTGCGCGCCCAGGCGATGAGATCGTCGGTGGAGGCGACGATGAAGCCCTTGTCCGCGAGCTGGTCGTTCATGCCGAGGAAAAACGGATCGTTCGCGCCCACCGGCTTGCCGGTGGCGGGATCGAGGACGCCGCGCGGGGCCGGCGCGACGAGGGGTTCGTTCAATCCCATTCGAGCGCTCCCTTTTTCCATTCGTAGACAAAGCCGATCGTGAGCACCAGGAGAAACAGCATCATCGACCAGAAGCCGAAGGCGCCAATGTCCTGGAAGGCGACCGCCCACGGAAACAGAAACGCGACCTCGAGATCGAAAATGATGAAAAGCAGGGAGACGAGGTAGAATCGCACGTCGAACTTCATGCGCGCGTCGTCGAAGGCGTTGAACCCGCATTCGTAGGCGGAGAGTTTCTCGCTGTCAGGCGCCTTGAAGGCGAGAATGAAGGGGGCGACGATCAGGGCGCCGGCGAGACCCGCCGCGACGGCTATGAAAATGACCAGCGGCAGATACTCTTCGAGCAAGGTCGACATCGGCGGTTCCCGGGCTCGCCTCGAGCCAGAAGTGTCCGGACGGCCGCGTCTCACGTACGCGGGGCGGACCAGATTCAGGACCGACCGGAAGACGCGGGGAGGACTATCGCAGCGCAGCGAAGGAAGCAAGGCGCCATCACGACGCGCCGGTCAGACGCGGAGCAGGCCCAGACGACCGGCCACGACGCCAACCAGCGCCCCGGCGCAGATCACCCACAGCGGATTTTTCCTGAACAGAACCATGAATGTCGCCGATCCCGCCACGAGCGCGATGCTGACCGGATTCTCGCCCGCCGCCCGGGCCGTCACGAGGCCGGAGGCGACCATCAGGCCGACCGTGACCGGAGCGAGGCTCGCCTTGACCGCCTTCAGCCAGGGCGCCTCGCGAACGCGCTCCATGCCCCGCCCCACGGCGAAGGCGAGCAGGCTCGGCGGCCCCACGATGGCGAAAGTCGAAACCAGGAGGCCGGGCAGGCCCGCCACCTGCCAGCCGATGAAACTGACCATCAGCATGTTCGGGCCCGGCGCCAGTTGCGCCAGCGCCACGGAACTGGCGAATTGCGCGTTGTTCATCAGACCGTAGACATCGACGATCTGCCGGTGAAACTCGGGAATCAGCGAACTCGCCCCGCCGATGGCGAACAGGGCGGTCGTCATGAAGGCCATGAAGAGCTTCGAGACCTCGTCGCTCACGCGCGCCTCCCCTGGAACAGGGTCCAGCCAATGGCGATCGGGCAAATCACGAGCACCACGACCCACATGGGCAGCCGCAACAGGCCAACGGCGACGAACGTGACGGCGCCAAACGCCGCCGCGGAGGCGGTCCTGTCGACGCCCTTGCCGAGCCGGCCCGCCGTCCCGAAAATCAGCCCGGCGGCCGCCGAGGCCGCGCCCGCGGTCGCCGCCCGAACGTCCGGAAGATGCGAAAAATGGTCGTAGGCGACCGCGATCCCCAGCAGAATCACCAGGGGGGCCAGCAACAGAGAGAACAGGCAGACCATGGAGCCGAGGGGCCCCTGGTTTTCATCGCCGATCATCACCGAGGCATTGAGGAAATTTCCGCCTGGCAGGATCGAGCAGATACCGAACATCTCGACGAATTCCTTCGGGGTTTTCCACTTCCTTTTTTCGACGATGATGTATTGCGCGCTGGCGGCGATGCCGCCAAAGCCCATCAGGCCGATCAGCAGGAAGCCCGTGGCGAGGTTCCAGAGCGAGTATTTTTCGCGCGGAGGCGCGCTGTCGGGTGGAGCGGACACGGGATTCCTGCCGGGGGACGTTCGGGGAAGACTGCGGTTCGCGGTTCTTACAGCGCCCGCCCGCCGTTGCAAGGGCCCGGAGATTCGCCAGCGCCTGGCGCCCGGACGCTGGCCGTGCTTTACAGGCGAGACGATTCAGGGGGCGCGCGCGACGCGCCCGAACTTCGGGGAGGCGACTATGACGACAGGGCGCGCGGGCACTTGGGCGAAGGCGGCGATCGCGGTTCTGGGCGCGCTGTGCCTTTCGCCGTCGGCCGGCGCGCAGGACTGGCGCCCGAATCGCAACGTGCGCTTCGTCGTCGGACTGCCGCCGGGCGGCATGGCCGACGTGACCGCGCGTCTGCTGGGGCCCGGCCTTCGCGACGCGCTCGGCCAGACCTTCATCGTGGAAAATCTCACGGGGGCGACCGGCACCATCGCGGCGCAGGCCGTGGCGGGCGCGGCGCCGGACGGACACACGCTGATGCTGGCGCTCGACGCAACGCTTGTGATCGTGCCCGCCCTGCGCCGCGCGCAGGCTCCCTTCGATCCGGTGAAGCAATTCACGCCCGTGGCGCGCGTGATCGAGGCGCCGCTCGTGATTTTCGCCAACAAGGATTTTCCCGGAAACAACGTGGCGGACCTCGTGCGCATCGCCAAAGCCGGCTCCGGCGCGAATGTTTTCTACGGTTCGGCGGGCACCGGCAGTTCCGGCCATCTCCTCGGTGAATACCTGAAGCAGATCACCGGCGTCGAGATGACGCACGTGCCCTATCGCGGAGCCGCCGAGGCGTTGCAGGACACGGTGGGCGGCAAGATCACCTTGATGCTCGCCTCCGCGGCCTCGGGGATGGAGCTTTACAAGGCCGGGCGGCTCAAGATTCTCGGCGTCACCTCGCACGCGCGCATGTCGCAATTGCCGGACGTGCCGACGGCGGCGGAATCCGGCGTGCCCGCGCTGAAAGACTTCGACATACAGGGCTGGGCGGGCGTGTTCGCGCCGACGGGAACGCCGGAGCCTGTCGTCGCGAGCCTCAACGCGGCTCTGAAAAAGGCGATGGCGCCGCCCGACGTCGCCGCGAAGTTCACGGCGCAGGGATTCACGCCCGGCGTCACCTCGCCTCAAGAACTCGCGGCGCAGACCGTCCGGGAACTCGAACTCTGGCGCAAGGTCGGCCGCGACGGCAACATCAATCTCGAATAGGCCGGGCTACTGATCGATGACGACGCCGGACGCCTTCACCAGCGGCGTCCATTTCGCGAGCTGGCCGTCCATCCAGGCCTGCGTTTCCGCGGGGGTCGCGCCTTTCGCCTCGGCGCCCAGCGACTTGAGGCGCGCGACGACCACCGGATCGCGCACGCCGTCGCTCAGGATTTTCGCGTAGGCCTCGCGAATGTCCGGCGGCGTGCCGCGGGGCGCGACGAGGCCGAACCAGGAAACCGCGTCGGCGCCCGCGACGCCTTCCTCGATCAGCGTGGGGATGTCCGGCATCACCGCGGAGCGCGCGGCGCCGGCGACGGCCAGCGCCCGGACGTTGCCCGGACCGACCTGAGCGATGAAACTCGGGAATTGTTCAAAGGTGAACTGCACCTGATTGCCGACGAGATCGGCGATGACCGGCGCCGACCCGCGATAGGGCACCCGGTTCATCCGGAGATCGAAACGCGCGGCGAGCATGGCGCCGTAGAGATGCATGGGCGTGCCGACGCCGCCGAAGCCGAAGTTCATCTTCTCGGGCTGGGCCTTCACCAGGGCCACGAGTTCGGCGAGGTTTTTCGCCGGAACCTTCGAATTGACGATCAGAACGTTCGGGGACACCGCGTTGACCGAAATCGGCTGGAAATCGGCGGGGTCGTAGAGCGGCTTGCTGTAGAGCGTCGGCGAAATCGAGAAGATGGACGCGTTGGCCGCGAGTAGCGTGCAGCCGTCCGGCTTCGCGTTCTTCACGACGTTGATGGACATGATCGCCGCGGCGCCGCCGGACTGGTTCTCGACCACGACATTGCGCCCGAGCGCGGCGCCGAGCTTGTCCGCGCCGAGGCGCGCGATCAGATCGGGCGTGCCAGCGGCGGGACCGCTGACGACGATGCGAATCGTGCAATTGGGGATTTCGACCGCGCCGGCGCCGGGCGGCGCCAGAAAGATAAACGCGCAGGCGAGCGCGCGCGTGCGTGAAAAAAACATCAGGCCCTCCCTCTTCGCTGGCGAGACCAGCGCCGGCGCCGCGATGTTTCGCGCGCGCCGGTTCTGGCATTCAAGTCACAGGAAGGCCGGTTTGTCGAGACTTCGCGCCGTCAGATCGCCGGGCCGATCGACTTCGGAGTCGAGATGACGCCGGTCAGCTTCTCCTTCGGCAGCGCCATGATCGCGGGCTCGTCGAAGAAATCGCCCATTTTCGATTGCACGCCGGTCGCGCGAATGGCCTCGAGCCATTTGCGATGCAGGCGCGGATCCTGATCCTCGTATTCGATCTGGCGGCCGCCCTGCTGGATCGACGTCGAGCCGAAGCCCTCGGCGCTCTTGCGGCGCAGGGAGATGAAGGGATAGCGGCGACTGCCGAGACTGCACGCGAGATAGCGCGCCGGCCTGTCGCATGTGTTGAAATGCTGGTGGAACATCCAGAACGGCGGCGTGTACATGACGCCATGGCGCCAGGGCAATTCGACGAAGTCGCTGTCGCCCTCGTACCAGAGCAAGGAATAGCCCTCGCCATCGACCGCGTGAACATGGGTGCCGGCGGCGTGGCGATGCGCTTTGTTATAGCGTCCCGTCGGGATTTCCGACGTGTGGGCGTGCATCGTTCCATCGGCGAGCACGAAGGAGACGTTGAGCGAGCCCTTGCCGCGCGCGTCGAGTTCGTAAAGCTTGAAGCTCGTGAGATCGTGGACGAAATTCGTCTCCCACACGTTGAGTGTGGCGACGTTGAGGCCGCGATGAACCGGCGTGTGATCGCCCTCGCCCTCGAAGTGGCGGCCCTCGCCGACGCGCTCGGGGAAGACGAAGGGGTTGTTAAAGACAAAGTCCTGGTTGTGATAGAGATTGAGCGTCAGCGGCGCGTCGGTCGTGACGGAGAGACGGGCGCGTTCGCGGCCCGACGAATTGAAGATTTGATACTGGCAATTCAGGGGAATCGCGAAAAGCGCCTTGGGGCCCCATTCGAAGGTGCGCGTCGCGCCATTCGCCAGCCAGACCACCGTCGAGCCGAAGCCCTCGAGCGCGTAGAAAAACGCCTCGTAGAGATGTTTGACGGGGCGGGTTTTCTTGCCGGGATCGACCTCGATCACGTAGTTCGACATGAAGTCGCCGCGCCCGTGGGTGTGGGCGAAACAGCCCTTCGCGTCGTAGCGGTCCCAGCGCCCAGTCTCGAGAGCGAGGAGATCGTGGCCGAAATCAAGATGGATCGGCACGCCCTCGCCCGCCGCCCAGTCGTTGTAGGGATCGAGCAGGAACTTTTTGGACAGGTCTTCGACGGGGGCTTCGGTCATGGGGGCTCCGGTTCGTTGCGTGTGTGGAAGCTTTGTAGCGCGTGCGGCGCGCAGGGCAAATGTCGGGGCGGAGGGCGCCGGCGCCCCGGCGTTTTTCAGCGCGGGGGATACGGCCCGCGTTCTTCGTCGCCGCCGGATATCAGGGGCGCGGGGCGCCGTCCGCGTGGTTCCTTGCGGCCCGCCCCTTCCCGCTCACGGACGCAAGCGGCGCTCCCCTCGCGAAGAGGTTTCGTCCCGCCCGCGTGTTTGTCATCCCCGGATTCCGGCGTCCGGGGAGCGGGGCCCGAACCCGGCGACCGAAACCGGAGCGGGGTTCGCCATGGGCGTGGCGCTCGGGCGGGAGCAGCGCAAGGCGCGAATTTCGGGAACCGACGCGATCCCGGAGAAATCGGACGCTACCGGCGGGTTCCCGGCGGCGTCCTCGCTATTTATTATACGTCAAATTCCGTCCCGAGCTTCGCGAAATACTTTCAGGCGCGAACGACACGCCGCAAAGCGTTCATTGGCGAGCATACAAACAAATCCGGGGTTCTATCTGGCCTCTTCCCTGACGAAGGGATATCCCTTGCGCTGCCAATCGGCCAACGTCATCACGACGGCGGTGACGTTGGTGAAGCCGATGTCCTTCAATTGTCTCGCCGCGAGCGTCGCGCGAGCGCCACTTCCACAATGCACGTAAATCTTGCGGTTTCGATCGACGGCGTTCGGATAACCAAGAACTTTCCAGATGGTGAATTCCAGTCGCCCTCGCGTGAGATTGACGGTTCCGGGGATATGACCCGCCTTCGCCTCGCTTTCGTCGCGAACGTCAATCAACAATGCCCCGTCCGGGTTCTTGACGATCGCGAGAAATCCCTCAATGTCGATTGTATCGACAGTCTTGCGCACTTGCAGCACGTACTGATCGACCGTGTCAGGCCAATTTTCAGCCGCGATAACCGGCTGGCCAAAGATCAGGCAGGTACAGAACGCGCCAGCTATCCCGAATTTTCGAAACATTATCGACCTCCGGGAATAATAAAACCCTGAAAATCGCTTTCATGGCGTTGAGACAAGTCAATTCGCCATCGGCGCCGCCCTGTCAACCGGACACAATCAAATGAGGCTGGCGAAGCAAGCCGCCCTGGAGGCCCGTTCCGGCCTCTCCTTTCACTGACCCGCGGAGCGACGCCGGGAGCCCTATTCCGCCGCGACGGCCCGCGCCGGCGCCCTGTCCAGCCCGAAAATCCGGCGCACGTTGTCAACGTAGAGTTTCTGCTTTTCTTCCGCCGTGAGCGGCACCGCTTCCAGCAAACGCAGCGCCTCCGCCGGCTCCCAGCAGGGATAGTCGGAGCCATACATGACGTTGTCGATCCCGTAATATTCGATCGCGAATTTCATGCCGGCGGAATGGGGGGACACCGTGTCCGTGTACATGCGCTTCATGTATTCGCTGACGGGGCGCGGCAGGTTGGCCGCCTTCGTGTTCTTGTCCATGCGGCCGGATTGATAAGGCAGGCAGCCGCCGGTGTGGGACATGACGATTTTCAAATTCGCGCAGCGCTCCATCAGCCCCGAGAGAACCAGCCGCGCGGCGCCGACGCTCACCTCGATGGCGCGGCCGAGGCTGAAGTGCAGCGTGTCGTTGTAGCCCTCGAGAATGTCGGCGAAAATCGCGTCGGTGGGGTGCAGGAACAGCGGCGCGCCGAGTTCGCTCGCGCGCTCGTAGAAGGGCCACAGCCGTTCCGCGTCGATGCGCGGGTCTGTTCCGACGCTGCCGGGCAGGTTCGCGCCATACAGGCCAAGCTTGTTGACGGCGTGGTCGAGCACGTCGATGGCGGTTTTCGTGTCCTTCAGCGGAATGGCGGCGGTGCCCCAGAAGCGGCCGGGAAAACGGCGCTGCGCGGCGGCCATTTCCTCGTTCCAGAGCATGGCGGCGTCGCGCCCGGCCTCCGGCGGCAGTTCGGAGAAATAGACCGAGAGCGGGCCGATCGTGCAGACGACGTCGACCTGGTGGCCGAGCCCGTCCATGTGCGCCAGCATGTCCTCGAGCGGCGCCCAGGCCGGATGATTCTGGCGGATGGCGACCGAATAACCCTCGCGGATCATCCAGACGTAGCCGCCCTTGCCGTCGCGCTCGGCGCGCGGAAAGCCCTTCGCCTTGCAGGCCCATTCGAGCATGGAGCGCGGGCGCCAGTGAAAATGCGAGTCGATGATGTGCATTCCTGGCTCCCGTGTCCCGCGTTCAGTCCGGTTTCGCGAGCGACTCGGCCCTCGCCACCAGATCCGGCGAATAATCGAAGGCTTTCGTTATCAAATCCTGCAAGGCCTCGCCAGAGAGCGGATCGAGATCGAGTTGCAGGGCGGCCGCCTCGGCGAGGAGGCCGGGGTCGCGCGTCGCGGCGAGGAAGGCGGCGCGCCATTCGGCGACCCGTTCGGGCGGGACGCCCGGCGGCGCCACGAAAGAGCGGCCGATTTTCTCGGAAAGCGAGAAAATCTCGAGAATTTGCCGCTGTTCGTCGTCGCGGGCCATGTCGACCACGCGCGGCGTGTCCGGCAGGTCCGCGGCTCGATCGACGCCGGTTTGCAGGAGCACGTTGACCTTGCGGTCGCGCAGCCAGTCGGCGTGGGCGACGCGAAACACCGTCCAGGGGATTGCAAGGCCATCGACCTCGCCGCGCTCCATGGCGAGGCTCGCCTCGGAACTGCCCTTGTGGCCGACGATCAGCCTGAACTTGAGCCCTGTGAGCCGCCTGAGCACGGTCCAGCGCATTTGCGAGGACAGGCCCGGCGAGGCCACGACGAATTCATGCTCGAAAGCGTCGGCGATTTTCTTCACGGGCCGGTCGCCCCAGGCGAACAGGGCCGCGTTGTTGCTGATGATCCGCCCCAGCCAGTTGAACCGCCGCACGTCGGCGAGCAGGCCCTTCGTCCCGAAGATTTGCGTGAGGTGAAGCGATTGCTCGACCATCCCGACGGTCAGACCATCCTTCGGCGCGATGTTGTAGAGATGGTTCGCGCCCGCGAGGCCGCCGGCGCCGGGCATGTTGCGGATTTGCACGGAGGGATTGCCGGGCAGATACCGCCCGACATGGCGGGCGACGAGCCGGCCCATCGTGTCCGAGCCGCCGCCGACCGCGTCGGAAATAACAAAATCGACGGCCTTGCCATGATAAAAGCCCGCGCCGGCCACGGGCGCCTGCGCGGACGCCCGAAAAGCCCCGGCGAGCGCGAGGCAAAGGGCGGCGAAGGCGCGAAGCGCGGGACGATGGCTCCCCATTCTAGCGCGCTTTCCCCACGAAGACGTCGCGGAACAAATTCGCCCATTTGTCGCCGCCGTCGAGCACCTTGCCGAAGTCCACGAAGTTGAGGCCGGGGGGCAGCGGCTTGACCCGGACATTGCTTGGCGTCGCGTGGCGTTCGGCGAGCATCTTCTGGCCGTCGGTCAGCAAAAAATCGAAGAACAGCGCCGCTGCATAGGGATGCGCCGCCTTGCGTGAGAGGCCGGCGCCGACCCCGTGCGCCATCACCGGCGCGAGGTAGACGTAGTCCACGGGCGCGCCCTCCGCCTTCATCTGGGCGTAGCGGTACTGGTAAATCCCGAAGGCCATTGGCGCCTCGCCGGAGGCCGAGAGACTCGCCAGCAGGGAATGGCCCTTGCGCACGGAGATCCCGTTTTTCGCGACAATGTCCCGGAACAGCCCGACGCCCTTTTCCTCGCCCATGATTTCCATCATCGGGCCCCACCAGGAGGAATCGTCGACCTCGATGGCGAGCTTGCCTTTCCATTTGGGATCGAGAAAATCCTCCCAGGATTTCGGCAGGTCGGCGGGCCTGACGACATTGGTGTTGTAGCCATTCGGCTGGATCTGGATTCGCGTCGCCGTCCAGGCGCGGTGGGGCGCCAGCGCCCGCGGGTCGAGCTCCTCGAAGACCGGCGCGTCGACGGGTTGCAACACCTCCTCGCGATGCAACGCCTCGAGCGCCGACCCGCCCGTCTCGATCATGTCGAAATCGGCCCGGCCCGCCCGTGTCTCGGAAATCGCCCTCTGGAGAATGCCCTCGGAGGAGCCGCGCCACAGCTTGACCCTGAGCCCGTATTTTTTCTCGAATCCCGCGATGAAGAAGCCCATGTCCTCCACCGTGGCGGAGGAATAGAGGGTGAGGCCGCCCTCGCGCCTCGCCGCCTCCAGCAGACGGTCGGCGCGGTCGGAACCGCGCAGGGCGTCGATGACGGCGAACGCGTCCGGCGCCGATTGGGCCAGACACGGACCCGCCGCGAGGAACAGAGCGGCAAGAGCCAGAACCGGCAAACGTGTCATGGCTTTCATCGCGGCTTCCTCCACGCGGAAGGTTAGCCGCCGGCGCGCGCCCGCAAAAGGGGCGTTCGGGAAAAAACGTGCGACAAGGAAAAGATCGGGAAATGGCGAGAGTGACGGGACTCGAACCCGCGACCTCCGGCGTGACAGGCCGGCGCTCTAACCAACTGAGCTACACCCCCAACGAACCGGGCCACGACGCTTGCGGCGCGTGTCCGTTTCGATGTCAGCCGGATAAGGCAGCGGCGATTGCAAGTCAAGAACGTTGCGGAAAATTCCGTCGCGCGGCGCCGAAGTTCGCGTGCTTCAGCCGGAAAGACGCCGCCCCGACCGTATTTCGCGCACGTTAGCGGATTGTTTTCGACCCGATTTTGCGTTATATGGCGTTAATCGAAGTTCGGCCGACGACCTGGCCGGCACTGCGTGATGAACCTGGTGCTCCGCCAAAGACCTCTTCCTGACCTGATCGATAGTCATCGTCACGGATTCGGCGCTGGCTTCCAACACTTGCTAACGAAAGGTGTCCCATGGCTACGGGTACCGTGAAATGGTTCAATACGCAGAAGGGCTACGGCTTCATTCAGCCCGATGACGGCGGCAAGGACGTGTTCGTCCACATCAGCGCCGTCGAACGCGCCGGCATGAACGGCCTCAACGAAGGTCAGAAGATCGGTTACGAGATCGTCGCGGACAAGCGGACGGGAAAATCCTCCGCCGCTAATCTCAAGGCCGTCTGAAACACTCCCCTGAATTCGCGCCGCGGCGAGCCTTCGTCGCTGCGTTTCGCGTTTAATATTTCTGCGCGCCCAGCCGCCACTTCCGAAGCTCTTGCGGCGTGACGATGTGGATCCGTTCCGGCGAAACTTTCTCGGCGAAATAAATCAGGTCGCGACTCACGCCCATGGAACTCGCGTAATTCGCGAGCTGCGCGACAAATTCACTCGTGCCGTAAACGCGCGTCGCGGAACTGTCGCCCGTGGTGTCGTCGCGCCCGAATTTGTCGAAATGCATGCGATGAATTCCGACCATGCTGTCCGGCGGAACGATTCGTTTTTTCGCGCCCATCAACGCGTAAACGCAGGCGGAGAAGCAGCGCGCGCCGGGCGCCGCCAGGGCTGGCCCCCGCCCCGGAGGCGAGGGAATCACACGCGCCACCACGGCCATGACGCCGGTCTTGCGAAACATGGCGCCGAGCTTCATCGAGGCTTCGACGCCGCCGCCAGGCGAGTGAATAAAGACGACGCTGCGAACGCGCGAATCAGCGACGCTCTTGACCAGAAAATCGTAGAACTCGCGCGGCGTCTCGTTGGTGATCTCGCCGGTCGCGCTGATGACGAGCGGACATTTCGAGCCGCATTTCGACGAATCTCCAAAAGGCACGAGATCGAAAATCATCGCGCTGGCCGCGGGCGCGAACAGGATTCCGCACGCCAGCGCGGCGACCCGAATCATACTTTGCAACATCGACATGTTCATTCACGCGTCTCCGGCGACGCCCCGGCCATGTCCCTGTCTACTCCCTGACAGACGCCATTCAAAGCGGCGCGCGCGAACATGATTGTCGCGGCTATTCGAGAATTTTCCTGCCGCGTTCGACCTGGGCGCGCGGTGTCGACACGACCCGCGACACCGCGTCCGCGATGGAGGCGCCCGTGAGATCGCCAACGACCACGCGCGAACGTTTCGCGTCGTCGAGAAAGGCCGGATCGGCGCGCATCGCCTCGAAAGCGGCGCGCAAGGCGTCCGCGCGCTCGGCCGGCGTCCCCGGGCTCGCGGCGAGCGGACGGCCCATGGCGTTGCCGGACAGCAAAAGCGCCACCAGCGAACGATCGTCCGAATTCGTCAGCAAGTCCTCGACGGTCGGCACGTCCGCCAGGGTCGGCGACTTCGGCGAGGATTGCACGAGGACGACAACCTTCCCGTCGCGCACCCAGTCGGCCTTGTCCTGCTCGAAATCGTTCCAGGTGACCGCGACCGTCTCGACCTCGCCGCGCTCCAGCGCGAGAAAAATCGTGTTGATGCCCTGGTATCCCGCCACGAGTTTCATTTTCGCGCCGAGCAATTCGTTGATCATGGCCGGCATCGTGTAGGTGAACGAGCCCTTCGGCGAGGCGCCGTTGGAGACTTCCTTGCGGCGAATGTCGTCGATGGTTTTCACGCCCGAGGCAGCCCAGGACACCAGCGCGCTGTGGGCCGGCGGCATGACCGAGCCGAGCCAGGCGAATTGCGTTGAATCGTAGCGCACCCCCTCGAGCCCGACCGCCTGAGCCATGGGCAAGGTGTTCGGCATCATGCCGAGCCAGGTCCCGTCCTTCGCGGCTATGTTTTGCAGATAGTTCGCCATGACGATGCCGCCGCCGCCCAGCATGTTCTGCGGCACGATGACCGGATTGCCCGGAATGAACCGGCCCAGATGGCGCGCGATCAGCCGCCCCTCGAGATCGTAGGAGGCGCCGACATTGACGCCGATGAGCAGATGCACGCTCTTGCCGCGATAGAAATCGGCGACGGCGTTTTGCGCGACCGCGGCCGGAGCCGCGGCGACGAAGGCGATGGCCAGCGCGAAAGCCCACGCGCGGCGCAACCATTTGACACAAGCCAGCATCGCGATTTCCTCAGGTCGTATCGGCGAGCGCGCGACGATACCAGGATTCGTCGATCCAGGAAGCCCTGTCGTCGAGGCGCGGATCCCGCTCCCCGGTTTCCGCGCGCGTCGCCAGCATGTTGTCGACGCCCGCCCTGCTCAGCCTCGCGTCTGGCGTGAAGCCGAACGCGGGATCGGCGAGTTGCCCGAACGCGGCCTCCGCGACCGGCCGCGCGAGCGCGAGTTCGCGAACGAGAATGTCGATCGCCGCGTCGCGGTTGGCGGGATCGACGATCCAGCGCAGCGATTCGACATAGGCCCTGATGTAATTTTCAAGGCGGCGCGAATTCGCGTTCGCCCAGGAGCGCAGCACATAGGCGCCGCCCGCCTGATAGGGACCGAGCAGGTCGGTCATGCGGCCAAGGCTCTTCATGCCGCTCAGCAAGGCCTCCGACGAGAAGGGCGGGTTCATCACCGCGCCCGCGTTCGCCGGGTCTTCCAGCATGGCGCGCAAACGCAGGCCGGCGTTGCCGACGCTTCTGATTTGATAATCGACGCCGGCCTCGAGACCCGCCGCCGCCAGCAGCTTGCGCGCCTGCAGCGCGTAGCCCGTGTTCGGCGCGTCGACGACGAGCGCGCGGCCGCGGAAATCCGCGAAGCAGGAAATGTCAGCCTGCGCGATGAATTCGTTCATGCCGCTCTCGCCGCCCATGACGACGATGGCGTCATGGCCCTCGACGATGAGTTGCAGCGCGTTGTCGATGGCGGCCTGGGCGATGTCGATGCGTCCGTCGATGAGTTTCGCGCGCTGCGCGTCCGAGCCGGGCGTCAGATCGATGGACAGCGCGAGGCCGCGGCGTTCAAAGAGCCCGTGTTCCACGCCCGCCCACAATGGCAGCGCCTTGGCGTTGGGAAAGCTCGACACGACGAGCGGCTCCAGAAGCGTTTCGCCGCTCCCCTTCCCTTCCCGGTCCGCGCGGCTCACTCAAGCGCCTCGCGCGCGCGTTTCACCAGCGCGTCGGGCACTTCGTAGAGTTTCTGGACGACGCGCGCGAATTCGTCGCCGCCCATGGGATTGATCGGCAATTGCGCCTTCGCGGCTTCGGCGAGGAAGTCCGGGTCTTTCATTGTCGCGTCGAAGGCGTCGCGCAGGGCCTTCAGCCGCTCGGGAGGCACGCCGGGGGGCGTGATGTAGGGTCTGCCGAATTCGCTCTGGTTGAAGACGAGCTCGAGAACCTTGCGGTCTTCCTCGTTCTTCACGGCGTCCCAGATGTTCTGGACGCCGAGCCTGTTCATGGCGGGATCGCCTGGCGGCGCCGAGATCTGGCCGAAGACCTTGATGAAACCGCTCTCGATCCAGGCGCCATTTGTCGGCATGAAACTCGACAACTGGATGCCGCAGGTGCCCTGCACCTCGCCCTTTTCAACAGCCTGCACCGCTTCTTTCGAGCCGGGATAGCCGGTGATGATCTCGAATTTCGTCCCGATGACCTTGTTGAGAACAGCGGGGAACTGACGGATCGAGGAAGCCCATCCGGCGCCGCCGACGATGAGCTTTTTCGTCAACGCGTCTGACCAGTCCCGGAAGCCGGCGTCCTTGTGGGCGTAACAGATGCTTGTTTCGCGATTCGCGCTGCCGACGTAGCCAAACTTTCGCGAATCGTAGCGCGCCTTGGCCTGGTCGCCGATCAGCGGTTCGACGATGGCGCCGGTGAAGACGGCGCCGAACGCCGTGCCGTCCGCGGGCAGTCGCGAATAAAGCTGATTGGCGGCGGTGAGCGAGCCGGCGCCCTCCATCAATCGCGCGACGACCTGGGGCTTGCCCGGAATGTGTTTGCCGATGTGGCGCGAAAGCACGTTCGCGTAAACGTAATATCCGCCGCCCGCCGCGGAGCCGATGATGAAATCGACGTTCCTGCCCGCGTAGAAGGCCGCGGGATCCTGCGCCAGGGCGGGCGTGGCGAGGATGGATGCGGCGAGGCAGGCCCCTGAAACCGCGGGTTTGGCCTTCACCCGCGCGCGGGAGAAGGCGCCGCGCGAAGCATGACGGACGAGGGCGCCGGGAATTGACTTCAATCGGAAGGTCGGCATCGGCGGCACACTCTTGTTTCGCGGGTTCGACAAATCGCGGCGCCCCGCCCTACCTCGGATCCTTCACCGGCGCGTCTTTCTTGATGTTCAGACGACGGCATTCGGCTTCGTCGAAATCGTCGTCGCAGCGATAGCCCGCGGCGCGAATTCCCGCCATGGCGCAGAGATCGTCGACCTCGTTGACATCGCCCGTCACGCCGAGAGCGCCGACGATTTCGCCGTCCCTGTCGCGAATGAGCTGTCCGCCGGCCTCGAGGAAAATCGGCCCGTCCGAGATCGCGCGAAGAGTCTCCATGAACAGCGGCTTCTCGCGCGCCTTTTGCAGCACCTGCCGCGACGAGCGGTTGAGCGCGAGGCTGGCGAAGGCCTTGCCGCGGGCGATTTCGAATCGCTTGATCGAGGCGCCGTCCTGCTTGAGGAAGGCCTTCACCTGTCCGCCCGCGTCGAGCACGATGGCCGCGAGCGCGTGGGACTTCAGCTTTCCGGCGTGTTCGAACGTGCCGAGGATGATTTGAAGGGCCTCGTCCATGGATAGAGCGCGCATTTTGTGTCCCGTTCAGGCGAGATAGTCGCGCAGCGTATCACGCGCGACGGACTGCAAGAAAGCCGCGGTCTCCGCCCCGAGCCCCGCGTCGTATTCAACGCCCGCGGGCGAGGCCTCGAACAACGCCGCGAAGGTCAGACAGGTCGAAAGATAGGTTCCCGCGAGGCTCGGGTGGCGCCTGTCCGCGTGCCAGAGATCGAGATCAGGCCTCAGCGCGATGGAGCGCGCGAAGGCGAGGCCGGCGGGAATCACGAGCGCGTCATTGTCCGCGCCAGCGCGGGTATAGGCCTCGGCCAGCGGCGCGGTCATGTCTGGCTTGTCGGCGTAGGCCCAGGTCATGAACAGAACCGGCGTCGCGCCGTGGCGGCGCGCGGTCTCGCAGTGACGGCGGGTGAAATCCCGCGAGGCTCGCGCGAGATCCGGATGAATCGGGCTCTGGCTGCCGTCCATGAGCACGGCGACATCGAAGAGACGATCGAGCTTGTTGAAGACGATGTTGTTTCGCGGATCGAAGGAGAAGGAGCCGATGGCGTCCGGGCGGAAGTAGGATTCCACGTCGTGCCAGTCGAGCCCCGCGCCGCTGATGCCGACGAGCGTCGAGCGCCACTTGTGCGCCGGCCTCGCCGCGAGCAACATCTGCGTGAGGTGGGTGGTGATTCCGTTGTTGTAATAAAAAAAGCTGTTGCCGATGAAGATGGCGGACGAGGGATTCGTCACGCCGGTCGTCTTTCGCGCGGGCATCGCCATGCCTCACCGTTTCGGGAAGGGCAGCGCGCCGGAATATTTCTTCACGACCTCCGCCATCTGTTCGCGGCTGATGCGGTTGACGGCGGGGAACTTGTCGCGCCATTCCCAGGGGCGCACGGCGTAGACGATGGCGCGCGAATTGGTGTGCGGGCCGTTTTCGCTCACGTCCGGCGGCATGCGCGGATCGAGCGGGCTCGCCCAGCAATTCGTCACCGTCTGGATGTCCACGGAGGGATCGACGCGTGTCGTCATCGCCCAGACGACCTCGTCCATGTTCGAGGGGTCGATGTCCTCGTCGACGATGATGACGAAGCGGCCGTTGCGCGCGCCGGTGGCGCAGGCGAGCACGGCCATGCCCGTCTGTTTCGCGTGGCCGGCGTATTGCTGCTTGATGGCGACGACGATGAGCATGGGATGATGCACGTAGGCGCCGGCGATGCCCGGCACGCCAGCCGCCTCGAGCTGCTCCCACAGAATGCCGCCCTCGAAGCGCACGGAATGATGCGGCGCGCCGGGCCATTGCGGCGCCATGTTCAGCATGATCGGATTGTTTCGCCAGTAGACCGCCTTGACGCGAATCACCGGCTGCATGTCGTTCGTGCCCGCCGTGCCGACGGTGTAATAGCCCGGCCATTCTCCGAACGGGCCTTCCTGATGGGTTTCCTCGGACGGCGGGGGAATCTCGCCCTCGATGGCGATTTCGGCGTGAGCGGGAATCGGCAGGCCGGTGACCGGCCCCCTGATGACGTCGAGCGGACGGCCGAGCATGCCGCCGACGCGGTCGAACTCGGAGACGCCGAAGGGAAACTTCGTGTAGGACAGAAAGAAAATCAGCGGGTCGCCGCCGAAGGTCACGGCGACGGGACAGGCCTTGCCCTGTTTCCAGTAGCGTTCGCAAATGAGCCGGCCCTGCTGGCCGGGACTCATCCAGATACCGAGCTTGTTCCCCTCGTGCATCTGGATGCGATAGGTGCCGACGTTGACGTAGCCGGTTTCGGGATCGCGGTTGATGACGCTGTCGCCAGTGCCGATGTAGCGGCCGCCGTCGAGCTGGTGCGATTTCAGCACCGGAAATTTCGTCAAATCCACGTCGTCGCCGCGCATGACGTTTTGCATGACGGGTCCGGTCTCGACGAAGGCCGGCGGAATCGGCGTCGCGGCCTTCATCTTCTTCGCGGCGTAACGCACGATCTCCATTTTCGGCGTGTCCACCGGCAGGCCGAGCGCGAGATTCATGCGCACGCGGGAGGCCGTCGGGATCGAGAGAACGCGGTGGCCCTTCGGATAGCCCTTGATCTCGTCGAACAGCAGCGCCGGCGGCTCCTTGATGAGTTCGGAGGCCGATTCGGTGATGGCGCCGATCTCGAGGTTCCAGTCCGCGCCCGCGATGGTCTTCACCTCGCCGTGCGCCTCGCACAATTGCAGAAAGGTGCGCAGTCCATCATATTCATTCTTCAGCATGGGGCGTCTCCCGCGATCGGATTTTTTCCTGATTAGCAGGCGGCGCGCCCGCGCGCCAGAACGCCAGACACAGCCACGGGAGAGAAATTCATGGCCGCCGATCACGCCCATCCGGAATTCCAGCGCGAGACGCGCGCGCCATCGCGGAAGGCCCCGGCCGGCGCCTGGGATTGTCAGGTCCACGTTTTCGGCGACGAGACGAAATATCCGATCCGGCCCGGCTCGAAATATCCGCCGCCGCGCGCCTGGATCGACGACATGCGGCGGATGCACCGCGCGCTCGGAATATCGCGGGGCCTGATGGTGCAGGCGACGCCGCACGGCACCGACCATTCGCTGCTGCTCGATCTCCTCGCGGAGGAGAAGCGCTATGTCGGCGCCGCCATCATCGACGACACGACCAGCGACAGGGAACTGCAGAGGCTGCACGACGGCGGCTTTCGAAGCGCGCGATTCAATTTCGCGAAGTTCCTCGGGATTTCGCCCAGCCCGGAAACGTTCAAACGTTGTATCGACCGTATTTCCGGCATGGGCTGGGTGGCGAAAATCCACGCGGTCGCCGACGAATATCTGGAGATCGCCGATCTCGTCCGCCCGCTGAAACTGCCGACGGTGATCGACCACATGGGGCACTTCTACTTCAAGGATGGCATGAACCAGCCGGTGATTTCGCTGCTGCTGGAACTGCTGAAGAAGGAAAATTTCTGGATCATGCTGTCGAACGCCGATCGCCGCTCGGCGACGGGCGCGCCCTACGACGATTCCATCCCCTTCGCGCGCAAATTCATCGAGGCGGCGCCGGATCGCTGCGTCTGGGGCACCGACTGGCCGCACACGCATTACAGCGGCGTCATGCCGAACGACGCGGACTTGCTGGAGCTGTTTTATCGCTTCGCGCCGGACGAGGCGACGCAGCGGAGGATTTTGGTGGATAATCCCGAGCGGCTGTGGGGGTCGTTGCGGTAGCGCCCCTGATCCCTTCCTTCTCCCGCGCGCGGGAGAAGGAACACGCGCCCGCGATTTTCGCGTCGGTGCAATCGTCGGGGTTTCGTTATAGGCTGACGCGATAAAAAAGCCCCACACGCACGATCCCCCCGGGAGGACTTCATGTTTCGCACCGCCACGCGTCTCGCCGCCTGCCTTCTCGGGTCGCTCGCGCCCGCCTTCGCCGCCGATTTCAGGCCCGTGACCGAAGCGACACTCGCCAATCCCGATCCGGCGGACTGGCTGATGATCAGCCGCACCTGGGACGAGCATCGTTTCAGTCCGCTGAGCCAGATCAACCGCGGCAACGTTGGCGATCTGCGCATGGTCTGGAGCCGCGGCCTGCCGCAGGGAACGCAGGAATCGACGCCCATGGTCTACAATGGCGTCATGTATGTCATCGCGCCCGGCGGCGGCGTCGAGGCGCTCGACGCGGCGAGCGGCGACCTCGTTTGGGAATACTGGCGCGACTACCCGAAGGACATGGCTCAAAAGAACCGCGCGGCGACGCTGTCGCGCGGCAAGAATCTCGCGATGTTCGCGGACATGGTCTATTTCGCCGCGGCCGACGGGTTCCTCGTGGCGCTCGACGCGCGCACCGGCAAGGTGCGCTGGGAGACGCGCGCGCATGACTACACGGACGGGACGGAACATGGCGCGGGCCTGCTCGTCGCCGACGGCAAGCTGATCAGCAACCGCACCTGCCGCACGACGCGGGAAGGCTGTTTCATCGCCGCCCACGACGCCATGACCGGCAAGGAACTCTGGAAGTTCTTCAACACCGCCGCGCCCGGCGAGCCCGGCGGCGACACCTGGGGCGGCCTCGAAAAAGACAAGCGCCTCGCGTCTTCATGGGGCCTGCCGGGCTCCTACGATCCGCAACGCAAGGTGCTCTACTGGTCCGTCGCCAATCCGACGCCCTACACGCGATTGAAACGGCACGGCGCCGCCGGCGCGGTCCCCAATTCCTCGCCCTCGGAACTCTACAGCAATTCGACGGTGGCGCTCGACATCGCCACCGGCAAGCTCGTCTGGTACTATCAGCATCTTCCCGGCGACGACTGGGATTCCGATCACATCCACGAACGCACGCTCGTGCGCACGCGGGTCTCGCCCGATCCGAAATTCGTGAAGTGGATCAACCCGACCGTTCCGAAGGACGTGGAGCGCGACATCGTGGTCGAGGTCGCCGAAGCCGGCGATGTGTTCGCGCTCGACCGCGACACCGGCAAGTTCCTGTGGGCGCAGCCCTTCCCCTACGACGCGCCGGGCCAGACGCTGCAATCCATCGACGTGGAGACGGGCCGCACCCACATCAACGTCAAGGACATGTTCACGAAGGAAGGCGAGCGACGCCTGACCTGCTCCTACAACACGAGAAGCTGGTGGGCGACGGCCTACGATCCCAACCGCAACGCGCTCTACGTTCCCTTCCAGGACGCCTGCCTCGACATGACCGCGAACAACAAGGCGCCGACGGGCGCGGGGCCGCGGTTCGGCGTCCAGCGGCCCGGCATCGACGAAAAAGACTACGTGGGGATCATGAAAATCGATCTCTCGACGGGTGAAATGAAGCGCATCCATTCGCAGCCATGGCCCGGAAACGGCTCCGCGCTCGTCACCGGCGGCGATCTTCTGTTCTGGGGCGACCTCAACCGCCGCCTGCACGCCTTCGATTCCGAGACCGGCAAGATGCTGTGGGAAGTCACCGTCGGCGGCATGATCATGGCGAGCACGATCACCTATTCCGTCAACAGCCGGCAATACGTGGCGGTGCTCACGGGCGACGGCCAGTCAGGCACCGGCAACGTGCTCGGCAACGTGCCGAAGCTGAAGGCCAACGCCGTGCAGGGGCACAGCGCGGTCTATGTGTTCGCGTTGCCGGAGAAGAGGTAGCGCGAATTATTTCGGCCCCTCGCGCGCCGCGCGGGCCTTTCCGATCATGTCCTTCGGGAAACTCGCGACCTCCGAGACCATCGCCTGCAACTTCTCGCCGGTCATGGGCTTGATCTCGAGGCCGGAGCGCGCGGCGTCTTCCAGAAAGGCCGGGTCCGTCACCGTGGCGTCGAAGGCGCGGCGCAGGGTCTCGACGCGCTCCGGCGCCATGCCCGGCGGCGCGACGATGGCGCGGCCGATGTCGTCGGCGCTGGCGTAGAACTTCAGGATGCGCCGCGCTTCTTCCGTGCGGCCAAGCTCCACGATGCCGGGCACGCCGGGCATGTCCGGATCGCGTTGCGCCGACCAGAGCACGAGCACCCGGATTTTGCCGTCGCGCACCCAGTGGGCGCGATAGGACTTCAGGCTTTCCAGCGGCGTTCCGGAGCCCTCCACCTCGCCGCGCTCCATGGCGAGGCCGATTTCATTGGTGCCGTTGAAACCGGTGATGACCCGGAACTTCGTCCCCGCGAGATTGTTGAGCAGATAGGGAATGAACACGGTGGAGGACGTGGGGCCGGTGCCGCCGACGATGGTTTCACGAGTGAAAGTGTCCTCGATCTTCATCACCGGCGACGTGTGCCAGACGATGCCGGTCTCGACCGCGGAACTGACGCGACCGATCCAGTTGAAGCGGTTGGCGTCGTAGGCGACGCCCTCCGTGGAGAGAAACTGCTCCATGGGCATGGCCTGGTTGATGACGGCGATGGCCGAGCCGTCGCGCGGCGCCTTGTTGTAGAGAAAATTCGTCAGCACCAGCGAGGACGCGCCGGGCATGTTCTGCACGACGACGTTCGGCGCGCCCGGCAGCAGGCGACCGAGATGGCGGCCGGCGAGGCGCCCGTAATTGTCATAGCCGCCGCCCGCGCCGGTGCCGATGTAGAGCGTGACGGTCTTGCCGCGATAAAAATCCGCCTCGTCGGCGCGCGCCGCGAAGGACGCGGCGACCAGAGCGAGCGCCGCGCGCGCGAGGGCCATGAGCTTGTTCATCCGCGATCTCCAGCCGGGTCGGGCAAGACTAGCGCCGCGCGCGCCGCGAGGCCACGTGTTGCCCGCCGCGCCCGCTGGCCATAAAAGCGCGGTTTTCCGGGCGGAGCCCGCTCGCGCCCCAGGGAGGACGGATTTTGAACAAGGCTGGCATCTGGTTTTCGGCGATCTCCCTCGCGCTCTGCGCGGCTTCGGCCCGGGCGCAGGACGCGGCGAGCTTTTATCGCGGCAAGACCGTGCGCGTCATCGTGGGCTTTTCATCGGGCGGCGGCTACGACCAGTATGGCCGCCTGTTCGCGCGCCACGTCGGCAAGCACATTCCTGGCAACCCCAATGTCGTCGTGCAGAACATGCCGGGCGCGGCCAGCCTGAAATCGCTGCAATTCCTCGATTCCGGCGCGCCCGCGGACGGAACGGCCATCGTCACCTTCAATCCCGGCCTCATCATGGGCTCGCTCACCGCGCCCTCGCGCACGCCGGTCGATTTCCGCAAGTTCGCCTGGATCGGCAACATCAGCGAGGACATTCGCGTGTGCTTCACCTGGGGCGCGCGCGGCATCAAGACGTGGAAGGATTTCGTCGGCAAGCCGCAAATCTCCTTCGGCAACACGGGCGCGGGCACGTCGGCCTTCATGGACGACCGGATGCTGATGATGCTGTTCGGCGTGAAACTGCGCATGGTGCAGGGCTATCCGGGCTCCGCCGACAAGAAGATCGCCATCGAGAGCGGCGAACTCGACGGCGATTGCGGCTCGTGGACGAGCCTGCCGGAAGACTGGCTGCGCGACAAAAAGATCGACATGCACGCGCGCTTTTCGAAGACGCTCGCGCCCGGGATGCCGGCGGACCTGCCGTGGGCCGCGGATCTCCTGCCCGATCCCGGCAAGCTGCAAACCTATCGCCTGCTGATGGCGGGCGCCGAAATCGGCCGGCCGTTTCTCGCGTCGAAATCAATTCCCGCCGACCGGCTCGCCGCCCTGCGCGCGGCCTTCGACGCGACGATGAAGGATCCGGAGTTTCTCGCCGACGCGGAAAAGCAGCGGCTGCTCGTGGGGCCCGACACCGGCGCCGCCGTCGAGAAGCGCATCGAGGAAATCTACGCGTCGCCGGCGGACATTGTCGCGCTGGCGAAGGAAATCGCGGGAGATTGACGATCGGAGCGCGGCTTGCCCGCCCTCTCCCGCGCGTTTATTGAGAAAACTTCGCCCGGCGTTCGTTTCGCGAGTTTTTCATGTCGCATCCCGAAAAATTTCACCTCGCCTGCGTGATGGGCGACCCCATCATGCATTCGCGGTCTCCCTCGCTGCACAATTACTGGATGAAGCAGCACGGGCTGACGGGCGTTTACGTGCCCGTGCACGTGACGCGCGAGCGGCTGGAAGCGGCGTTGCGCGCCCTGCCCGCGCTCGGCTTCGCGGGGTGCAACCTGACGATCCCGCTGAAGGAGCGCGCCCTCGAAATCGTCGACGAAGCGGACGTGACCGCCCGCAGGATCGGCGCGATTTCCTGCGTCACCGTGCGGCCCGACGGCACGCTCGCGGGCACGAACAACGACGCCTATGGGTTCATTGAAAATCTGCTGGAGGCGTTCCCCGACTGGCGCGCGGACGCCGGCCCGGTCGTCGTGATGGGCGCCGGCGGCGCCGCGCGCGCGGTGGTTTACGCGCTGGCGGACCGCGGCGCGAAAGACATCCGGCTCGTCAACCGCACGTTCGAACGCGCGGTTTCGCTCGGCAAGGCGATTGGCGGACCGGTGACGCCGCTGCGCTGGGAGGAACGCCACGCGGCGCTGGACGGCGCGGCTCTGCTCGTCAACACGACGAGCCAGGGCATGGTGCACAACCCGCCGCTCGACCTCTCGCTCGGGAACCTGCCGAAGGGCGCCGACGTGTGCGACATCGTCTACATTCCCGGCGAGACGCCGCTGCTGGCGGAGGCGCGCCGGCGCGGCCATCGCACCGTCAACGGACTTGGCATGTTGCTGCACCAGGGCCGGCCCGCGTGGCGCTCCTGGTTCGGCATCGACCCGAAGGTGACGCGCGAAATGCGCGAGATGATCGAGGCGACGATCTGAGATTGTCGCCGGCGCGGCAATCGCGCTAGTCTGCCGACATCAGGACAAACGAGGAGAACGCCATGCTGCCGCCCGACATCGACCCGGAATCCCGCTGCCGTCTGCCGCTGGTGCGGCGGGAGGACCTCGACGACGAGGGCAAGAAGATGTTCGACACGCACACGGACCCGAAGGGCGGCACCATTCGCGGCCTCAAGGGGCCCGGCGGCATCGGCCTGCATTCCACCAAACTCGCGGGGCTGACGCGCCCGGTCGGGCGTTATCTGCGTTTCGAGGCGCCGGAATCGCCGCGCATCCGCGAGACGGCCATTCTCATCACGGCGCGCGAATGCGACAGCCAGTTCGAATGGGCGGCGCACGAGCCCGAGGGCCTGAGTGTCGGCGTGCCGCAGGCGGTGATCGACGTCATCAAGCACCGCAAGCCGACGACCGGCCTCGACGAAACCGACCAGATCATCATCGAACTCGGGCGCGAGGCCTTCGGCAAGCGCAAGGTTTCGCCGCAGACCTACGCGCGCGCCCACAAACGCTTCGGCACGAAGGGCCTGATCGACCTCGTGCAACTCATGGGCAATTACGCCAGCACGGCGGCGCTTCTCTGCGTGTTCGACATGCAGCTCGACGACGGGCCGGACGTGAAGCGCCTGCCCGTGCCGTGAATGCCTGGATCAAGGCCGGCGCGATTCTCGCCGGCTATTGCCTCGCGATTTTCGTGGCCGCCGGCGTCGTGGTCGTTCACTACACCCTCACCGACGGCCCCGAGGCGGAGGCCGAATCGGGGATGCGCGCCGCCGGCGACGCGTTTCTGTTCATCGCTGTTTTCGGCGCCATGGCGGTCGTTCCAACCGTCATGGCGCTGCGGTTTTTGCGCGGCAGCGGCTGGTTCTGGCGCGCGCTGGCCGGTCTCGCGCTCGTCGTCGCGTGCGCCGGAATCGCGGCCTGCGTGGTTTTCGGTCTCGAAAGGCTGCGCCCGTTCGGCGCGCCCGACGACGCGCTCGCCTCCTGGGCGGGGCTCGCCGTGATCCCCATGTTGCTTTCGCCCTTCGTCGCCGGCGGATTCGGGCTCGCCTGGCTGATGGCGCCTCCCTCCGGCGCGCGCCGTCTGCTGCTGCTGGCGACGATCGTCGAGGGCTGCGTCGTGCTCGACGCCATCGCCGCCTGGGCGCCGGCGCTCTTGCGAAGGTGAAGACTATTCCCCTTCCAGCGCCGCCTTCAGCTTCGCGATCACCGGCGCCGGGATGTCATAGATTTTTTTCACCATCGCCTGGAGCGACGCGCCGTCGATGGTTCCGATGACGAGTTTCTGCCGTTGCGCTTCCTCGAGGGCCTGGGGATCGGCGAGCGCCTTCACGAAGGCGGCGCGCGCCGCGTCGACGCGCTCTTTGGGAACCTCGCGCGCCATGAAATAGGGCCGCGTGAAAATACCCTGCGAATAGAGCAGTTCCAGCATCTGCCGCTTTTCCGGGTCCTGGGTGTAGGAGACGGAGAGCGGCACTTTTTCCTTGTTGAGCTCCGCGTCGCCGACGGTCGATTCCTGCACGAGCACGCGGACGATTTTCTTCTCGAACCAGTCGGGCCGCTGCGACTGGATGGAGGTCCAGCCCATGCCGCACAGGCCCTGAACCTCGCCGCTCTCGATGGCCATGCCAACCTCGCGCGTTCCGGCGTAGCCATGCACGAACTTTATTTTCGCGCCGAGAATGTTCTTCAGCGCCATGGGCATGTCGCGCGTCGTGCCGCCGCTCGAGCCCAGGATGACTTCCTTCGTGAAGACATCGTCGAAGGACCGGATCGGGGAATCGGAACGCACGAGGCAGGTGAAAACCTCCGAATTGGCGCTGCCCACGTAGTTGAACACGCGCGCGTCGTGCTTGATCTGCGCCGCGTTCTGGCTGACGAGCTGGTCGACGAGGGAGCCGGCTTGCGGCGCGCCGATGACCGTGCCGTCCTTCGCGCCAATGCTGGCGACCCAGGACGCGGAGGTGTTGCCGCTGGCGCCCGGCATGTTCTGCACGACGACGTTCGGATTGCCCGGAATATACTTGCCGATGAAGCGCGCGACGAGGCGACCGTAGAGATCGTAACCGCCGCCAGCGGTCGAGCCGACGACGATCGTCACGGTCTTGCCGCGGTAAAAGTCGGCGACGGCGTCCTGCGCCTTCGCGGAGAAAGACAATATCAGCGAGGCGGCGCTCGCGAGCAGCAATGACGCCTTGCGCATGATCGTCTCCCTCCGGGCGCGCGCGCGCCGTTTGCTCAGGCCAGTTTCGAGCGGTAGTGATCCCAGGTCTTCTGGAACAGGCTCTTCGTCCAGAGTTTCTCGCGGCAGAGCTGTTGCTCCTCCGCGCTGAACACATAGGGCTCGCCGATCTGCATCGCCATGTATTGCCGCTCGGAGTTTTCCTCGAGATAGACGGCGAGGGTGAAGGCCTCCGTCACGTCGGCGCCGACGACCGTGACGCCGTGGGATTTCAGCAGGATCGACGGCCGGTCGCCAAGGGCTTTGGCGAGTTGCTCGCCCATCGGCTTCGAATTGATGGAGTTGGGGCTGTCGAACAGCGGAATATCCCCGAGCAGCACGCCCTGGGCGTAGACCGGGCGGTAGGGCGTGCCGGTCATCGACAGATAGGTCGACCAGCGCGGGTGGGTGTGGACGATGGCGTTCACCTCGGGGCGCGCGCGATAGATTTCCGCGTGCAGGTGAAATTCCAGCGGCGGCGGCACGTTGCCGTCGAGCGGCTTGCCGTTCATGTCGATGGAAATGATGTCAGCCGCTGTCAGGGCGCCGCGCACCGAGGGGCCGGAATTGATCAGCAGCCGGTCCGCCCCGACGCGGGCGGAGAAGTGGCCGTTGTAATCGACCACGTTGGCGCGCTCCAGCATGCGGATGGCGTCAACGAGCTGGGTTCTGGCTTCGGCTTCGGCGAGCATGGCGGGCTCCGGTTGGGTGTGTCGCGGCCTGTTTAAGGCGTTTCGGCGCGGGAGGGAATGGCGGGGCTTTCGGCAAATCGCCGGGACATGCTATCGGGGCGGATCGCATCCGCCGCCGGGGAGGAGCCATGTCCAGAAAGCAGCGCAGCGGCTGGATTTGCGCTCTGACCGCATTCGCCCCCTTCGCCGGATTTCCGGTCGGCGCGCAGGAGGCGACGGACCTTTTCGCGGCAAGACCCTCAACATCGTCATCGCCGCGCCCGCCGGCGGCGTTCTGGACTTGCAAGGGCGGCTGATGCAGCGCCACCTCGGGCGCCACGTCCCGGGCGCTCCCTCCATCGCCGGCTCGTCCATGGCGGGCGCGGCCGGCAAGATCCTCGCCCGGCACGTCTACACCGTCGCCCCGCGGGACGGGACCGTGATCGGCCTGCCCTTCGCCAACGCGCTGTTCGAACCCATGCTGGGCGCGGGCGCCGCCTCCTACGACGCGACGAAATTCGTCTACGCCGGCAGCGCGTCGATGGACGAATCGGTTTGCATGGCGAGCCGCGACGGGCCCGTCGCCGACTTCCGCGGCGTGTCCCGGCGCGAAGCGGCGACGGGCGCTCTCTCCCCCGGAACGCCCTCGGGCGACGTTCCGAAAATCGCGGCGAGCCTGACGGGCGCGAAATTCAGGATCGTGCGCGGCTATTCCGGCTTTCAGGGCCTGTCGCTGGCCATCGAGCGCGGCGAGGTCGATGTCATTTGCCCGTCGTGGGCGGTGGTGAAGCCGCGCTACCCCGGCATACTCGAAGGCAAGTCGCAATTTCGCGTGTTCCTGCGCGGCGGTTCCGACGAGGGTTCGGAGCCGGCGAAGGCGGGCGCGCCCTCGCTCGCCTCGCTGGCGTCGACCGATCTCGACCGCGCGGCGGTCGAACTCTACATGGCGCAATTTCGCGTCGCGTCGCCCTTCCTGCTGCCGCCGAACGTTTCGCCCGCCGCCGCGACCGTCCTGCGGAAAGCCTTCGCGGAAACGGTGACGGACCCGGAGTACCTGGCGGACGCGCGCGGCCTCAACGCGGACGTGGCCTTCACGTCCGGGGAGGACATCCAGCGGCTGCTGGCGCGCGTCTATGACTCGGACGCGAGGGTCGTCGCCCGACTGAAGCAAGCGCTGGCGGGGGACTAGGCCTTCGGTCCCCGATTGTTCGACCCGGACGAGCCAGACCGGAATCGGGTCCCTCGCAGGTCAACGAGATTGAAAGCGCCCGGGCCGCCTCAAACGCGCTCGCGCCACAAATCCCACGGCCGCGACACGACGTTGACGTTCACCGCGTCGGCCAGCCGTCCCTCGTCCTCGTCGAGGGCGGCGATGGGGCCGCCGAGGATCGTCGCCTGAATTTGCAGTTTCGCGTTCGCCTCGGTGTAGACCGCGCGGAAGACCGCGTGTTTCAGGCTCGGCCCCACCGCCACGGAGCCGTGGGCGCGCATCAGCGCCACGGGCTTCTGGCCCAGAACCTTCGCGAGTTCGCGGCCCTTCGCGTGATCGCTGACGAGCATGTCGGTCGCGCCGAACTTCTCGCGAATGTCGAACACGGGCACGCCCTCCGCGATGAAGGCGGCGTTGTGATACATGGCGCGCATCTTGTTGGGCACGAGGCTGAAGGGCACGACGCTCGGCGAGTGCGAATGGACGATGCTCATCACGTCCGGTCGCGCCTTGTAGATTTCGCCGTGGATGAATTTCTCGAGGAACGAGCCCCTGCCCCGGGCGTCGATGGCCTCGGCGTCGAGATCGTATTCCATGATGTCGTCGGCTTGCACGCGCGCCGGCGCGATCGAGCGGGCCATGAGGAAACGCTCGGGCGAATCGGGATGTCGCATGGACAGATGGCCGAAGGCGTCGAACACGCCCTGATCGGCGCAAATGCGGCTCGCGGCGGCGAGGTCTTCCAGCAATTCGCGCGGCACGGGTCCGGCGGATTTTTTCGCGGCGGAGGCGCCGCCCGAGTCGGCCGGAGCGAAGGCGGCGCAGCAGGCGCAGGTGAACAGGCGCATGGGGTTTCCTCGTTGTCGGAGTGTCCTTCGTCCGCGAAACGGAAGACGGAGGCGCGCCGCGCCGGACGGGGCGCCGCGACGCGCGCGATGCGCGACGTTCTGTGCTATTCGCCGGGCGCGATCAATCCCGAAAATCGCGTTCGCGAATTCGCCCCGCGCGGCGCCCGCCATTGCCAATCGCGCGCCCGCGCGACATGGTGGAGCGATCACGACGCATCCCCGGGAGGATCGATTGAAGCCGCGCATTGCCGCCGCCCTGTTCGCGGCCCTCACGCTCGCCTGCGCCGCGGGCGCGCGGGCGCAAACGCCAGCGGAATTCTACCGGGGCAAGACGATCAATCTGATCGTGCCCTCCGCCGGCGGCGGCATTTTCGAACTGAGCTCGCGCCTCGTCGCCAAACACATGCCGAAATACATGGACGGCAATCCGTCGATCGTCGTGCAGACGCAGCCCGGCACCGGCGGCATCGCTCTCGCCAACCGGTTCGGCGCGGGCGTCGACCGGGACGGGCTCACCATCGCCTTCATGAGCCGCGCCATGCCGCAGTTTCCGATGATCGGCGATCCCAACGCGCATTTCGATCCGATGAAATTCACCTGGCTCGGCTCGCTCTCGAACTACGCCAACGACGCCTACATGTTCGCGATCAACGCGGACTATCCGGTCCGGTCGGTCGAGGATCTGCGCAAGCCGGGGCCCGCCATGCCCGTCGGCGGCAACCGCACGGGCTCGGCGACGGTGACCTTCGCGCTCATCCTGCGCGACGTGCTCAAGCTCAACATTCAGGTGGTGCGCGGCTTCCCCGGCGCCGCCGAGGTCGGGCTCGCCATGCAGCGCAAGGAGGTTCAGGGCGTCGCCTCCGACATCAGTTTCTTCGCCAGCGGCATGTCGGACGCCTGGTTCGGCAAGAAGCTGCGTCCGCTGGTCCAGTTCGGACGCATCACCCGCATGGCGGATTTTCCCGACGTGCCCACCGGGCGCGAACTGGCGACGAACCCCGACGACCGCGCGCTGATCGAGTTCGCCGAAATGCCCTTCTTCATGGCGATGCCCTTCGCGGCGCCCGCCGGCATTCCCGCCGACCGCGCGAAGGCCTTGCAGGACGCGTTCATGCGCACGATGAAGGATCCGGACTTTCTCGCCGACGCGAAAAAGACCAACATCGACGTCAGCGCCATCGACGGCGCCGCCATCGTCAGGTTGATCGGCGATGGATCGAAGACGCCGAAGCCCGTGCTGGAGCGGTTCAAGGCCATGGTTGGAGATTGAGGAGACACACATGCTGCGCATCAGACACATCGCCATGGCGAGCGACCATCCGGGCAAGGCCGCGGATTTCTACAAGGAGGCTTTCGGGTTTCGGGAATTGCGCCGCTTCGGCATCGATCCGGCCAATCCGGACGTGGCGAAACGCCCCTCGGGCGTGTTCCTCACCGATGGCGAGATGAATATCGCCATCCTGAAATTCAACGACGACCAGCTCGGCAAGGGGCTCGATTTTCTCGGCATCCATCACTTCGGCGTGCATGTCGAGGACACGGAGGCCTGGATGAAAAAGCTCGAGGCGATGGGCGCCGAACGCGTGCCCTACGATCCCCCGCCCGGCGGCCACGCGGAGATCAAATACCGCGGCCCCGACGGCGTCGTGTTCGACATCGCCGGACAACTCTGGGAGGGATGCGAGGGGGCGTAGGCAGCTTCGCGACGCGAGAGGCCGCGACAACGCGCCTCCCGCTCACTGCATGTTCGGCACGAGCTTTTTGACCGCTTCCAGCATCTCCGGCGGCGTCTTGTAGAGTTCGCCGGTGAGGCGGGTCAGGTTGTCCGGCTGACGCCAGGACATGTCGAGGTTGAGCTTTTCCGCCTCGGCGACGAGTTCGGGATCCTTCACCGCGTCCTCCATCGCGCGGCGCATCAGCGCCACGCGGTCGGCGGGCACGTCGGGCGGAAAGGCGTAGGGCCTGCCGAATTCCGTGCTCGAAAAGACGAAGCGCATGAACTGTTTCTGGTCCTCGCTCTTCGCGAAATCATAGATCGAGGGCGCGTCCGGGATTTCCGGCATGGCGGCCTCCTCGGCGCGAAAGAGCACGCGCAGCTTGCCCTCGCGGAACGATTGCGCGCTGGCGCGGAACTGGCCGTAGGACGAACAGACGCCCTCGACCTCGCCGCGCTCGATGGCGAGGACGATGTCGGGCGTGCCCTTGTATCCCTCGATCAGCCGGAACTTCGCTCCAAGAACGTGATTGAACACGGTCGGCAGGGTGTTCGTCGAGTTTCCCGCGCCGTTGCTGCCGACGATGAGTTCGCGCGTGAAGACATCGGCGGCGTTTTGCACCGGCGCCTTGTCGCCCACGACGCAAACGCGGCCCGGAAACGACGTCGCGCCGAGCCAGATCAGGCGGCGCGGATCGGCTTCGAGATTGGGCTGGCCCATCAGCGCCAGGCTCGCGATGTTGCGCGTGAGCGCGCCGATCACCGTGCCGTCGCGCGGGGCCTGCGTGTAAACATAATTCGCGGCGACGATGCTGGCCGCCTGCGGCATGTTCTGCACGATGATCACGGGCTGTCCGGGAATGTGCTTGCCAAGATATTTAGCGAGAACGCGCGCGCCGATGTCGTAGTCGTTCCCGGCGGCGAAGCCGACGATCATCTTGATTTGCTTGCCCTTGTAGAAATCCGCCGCGCTCTGCGCGCCGGCGGGCGTCGCCAGCAGCGCGCCCGCGAGGACTGGCGCGAGATGGAACAGGTTTTTCGCGCCGCTCATGATGCATGCTCCGGTTCGGTGAAGAGAACAGGCTAGCACCGGCGTGGCGCGCGCGCCACGCGCGGCTCAGTGGCGCGCGAGAAAGCCCAGGACCAGCGCGTTGAAGGCCTCCGGCTGTTCCCACGAGACCGCGTGTCCCGCCTCGGGCACGAGCGCGAATTCGGCGCCGGGAATTTTCGCGGCCCACAGCCGCATCATCGAGGGCGGCGACACGGCGTCGGAACAGCCGGCGACGACCAGCGTCGGCGTCCGGATCGTCGCGAGTTTCGCGTATGTGTTCGGCGTGCGCAGGGGCTGCGCCGGCGCGCCCTCCTGTTGCGCGTGGTGGTCGATCTCCATCCAGCGCGCCACGCCGGCGGGATTGCCGCCGCGGTACGAAGCGCCGATCTCGCGGTGATGCGGCGGCAGCTTGCGGAAGCCCTCGAATTCGATGCGCAGGCGGAACGCGTCGATCTCCTTCTCCGCGAGTTGCGCCGAGGTGGCGGCGGCGACGAGCGAACGCAAGCGCGACGGCTTCCAGGCCGCGTAGTCGAGGGCCGCGAAACCGCCGCCGGCGACGCCGACGAGGTGAAAGGTTTCAAGCCGCAGGACATCGGCGAGCGCGTCGAGATCGCCGGCGATCGAGCCAGGCTGCGCGCCGGTCGCGGGATCGGCCAGGCTGGCTCCCCAGCCGCGCCGGTCGAAGGCGATGACGCGATGGCCGGCCGCGGCGAAGGGGCCGATCTGGGGCTCCCAGGCCTCCACCGCGCCCGTGTTGGCGTGCAGCAGCACGACGGGATCTCCCGCGCCGCCCGTGTCGATGTAGCGCAAGCGCGCGCCTGGAACGGCGGCGAACAGGGACTTCGGTCCGCCCGCGGAAACGCGATTATCTGCGGGGGGCATTTGTCGAGCTTATCCCTGTCTCCACGCTGACGCCGCCGCCCATTTTCACGCACGAGTTGAGCGCCGCGACCCAGACGAATCCCGCGCCATAACGGGCGCAAACCTGAAGAGCAGGGCGCGGCTCGACCCGGCGGGATGGCAGTTCCGCCGCGCGAGCGCCCGCGCAGGCCGCGAAGATGGCGGCGGCGAGGCATGACCTTGTCCAGAAGGGTCGGGCGTGCACGGAATATCCTCGCGTCCCCGGCGGGCGACGTGCGCGACTTTACAGATTCGTTCGACGTCGCGCCATCGGCGAAATCGGAAATCCCCCGGGGCCGCGAGAGGCCGGTCAGGGGCGGCCGCGGGCGCGCGCTTTCGAGGCGAGGCGCGCCAAAATGAATTCCGCCCCGCCGGGGTTCACAAGCGCGCGACATCGATTAAACTCGCGTCGTAAAAATGGAGGGGAAACGCTCGTGACCAGCGCCAGCGAATTGAAGTTCCTCGGCAGCGGCGTCAACTGGATGCCGCTTTGCGGCCAGCTGGCGCTCTGGCTCGGCGGATATTATAGCGTGCTGCCGGACGGAACGCGCGTTTCCGTCACCGCGACGGAGCCCGGACGCAGCATTTTCGACGGTTGCCGCGAGACGGCGGCGGGAGACTATCACGTCGCCATCACCACGCCCGACTGGGTCGCGAAACTCGCGGTTGATGGAACCGATCCCTTCGACAAGCCCCTGCCCCTGCGCGCCATCGCCAATTTTCCGCACAACGACCGCATGGTCTTCGCCGTTCGCAAGGAAACGGGACTCCGGAGTTTTCGCGACATCAAGGAGCGCAAATATCCGCTGCGCGTCTCGACGCCGCTGCGCGAGACCAACCACTCCGGCGCCTGGTGCGCGGAAAAGGTAATGAACGCTCATGGATTTGGCTTCGACGACATCGAGGCCTGGGGCGGCAAGGTGTTGCGCGACCGGCCGCGTATGCTGAGCGGCGGCGGCGTTCCGGTGTCGGAGGATTTCGACGCCATTTTCGACGAAGCCATCATGACGCTGCGCTGGAAGAAACTCACCGCCGAACACGACCTCGTCTTCCTGCCCGTCGAAGACGAGGCGATGGCGCATTTCGAGCAACAGGGCTGGCGGCGCGGCACGCTGGCGAAAGACCTGTTTCGCGGGCTCGACGCGGACGTGCAAACGCTCGATTTCAGCGGCTGGCTGATGTATTGCGCCACGCGATTGCCCGACGATCTCGCCTATTTCGTCGTCATGGCGATCGACGAGCAGAAGGAGGCGATCAACCGCGTGATGGACAGGCCAGGCTCCGGTCTCACCGGCAAGATCGACATGCGCCAGCTTTGTCGCGACCTGCCGATCCCCTTGCATCCCGGCGCGGAACGCTATTATCGGGAAAAGAACTATCTTTGAATGGCGCGCGCGCCATGGGAGGAATGGAATGACCGCAACGGGTTTCCCGCCACGCATGAGCCGGCGCGCCGCCATCGCCGGCGGCGCCGCGAGTCTCGTTCGCGCGCCCGCCCTCGCGGCGAACGACAAGGTCACGGTCGCGATGACGGCGGGGCTCGCCGACGCGCCGATGATCGTGGCGATGGAGCGCGGCTACTTCAGGGCGGAAAACATCGACATCGAAAAAGTCGTCTTCGCCTCGGCCTCGCAAACCATCGTGCCGCTCGCCAGCAAGCAGATCGACGTCGCCGGCGGCTCGATATCGGCGGCGCTCTACAACGGCGTCGACCGCAACATCAACATCAAGGCGGTGGCCGACCGTTCGCACACGACGCAAGGCATACCCTATCTGACGATTTTCGTGCGGCAGGACCACATCGACAGCGGACGATTCAAGTCGCTGAAGGATTTGAAGGGCATGAACTTCGCGATCATCGCGAAGGGCATCACCGTCACCGCGCTGCTCGAGGCGGGATTGCGCAGCGCCGGCCTGACAATGCAGGACGTCGACGTCGTCTACATGGATTACACCAAGCAGGTGCTGGCGCTGAAGAACAAGGCGCTCGACGCGACGATCATGGGCGAGCCCTTCGCCACCGCGCTCGTCGAGGAAAAGGTCGGCGTGCGCTTCATGAACACGGACGATTATTTCCCGAACTACGTCGTGACCGTGTTCCTCTACGGCCCGAGCCTGCTCGAGGAGCGACGCGAGGTCGGCGAGCGCTTCATGAAGGCGCTGATGCGCGGGATGCGCGACTACAACGACGCGCTCGACGACAGGGGGCTGCTCTCCAGCGGCAACGACGACATCATCTCCGCCTTCGAGCGCGAGTTCAAAATGTGGCCGAAGCAGTTGCGCTCGATGTTCTCGCATTCCGTCGATCCGAATGGACTCATCAACATGAAGAGCGTCGCCATCGACCGGGATTTTCTCGTCGCCGACGGACAGATTTCCGGCAAGGTGAAGCCGGAGCAATTGCTCGACGAAACCTTCGCGCGAAAGGCGGCGGCGGCGCTCGGGCCCTACACGCGCAAGTCGCGCTGACAAAAACGGGACATTCACGACCATGACGGAACTCCGGAATCTCAACGCGCGCGATGGACAGCGGTTCGCCGACGTCGGCAACGAATTCGGCCTCGGCAGCATCGATCATTTCGCGCTGCCGACGCGGAACATCGAGTTGATGGAGCGATTCATTCGCGTGGTGCTCGGGGGCAAGCCCTATTATTACGCCGGCTTCGACGAAGCCGACCGACAGATGGGCCGCGCGAAGCACATTTTCATTCGCGTCGGCAACGTGCTGATGCAATGCGCCGAGCCCGCCGACGGCAAGATGATCATCCGCAAGGACGATCCCAACTCGCCGCCGCACCAGGCCTTTCTCGTCAGCGCCGCGGATCTCGAAGGCAACATCGCGCGGCTGCGCGGGCTGGGCATTCCCGTCGCCGGACCATACCGGCATCGCGGCATCGACGTGGTCTCCGCCTATTTCCAGAGCCCCGAGGGCCACAAGCTCGAAATCTGCACCTGGGAGCCCTATCACGGCGACGCGCTGATGACCGGCGCCCCCGGCGTCGGCACCGTGCCCTGGCTGACGCTGACGCACGACTGGCCGAACACGTAGCGGCGAGGCGGAGGGGCGCGCCAGCCGACCGCGAGATTTCGCGCCGCGCCGGCGACACGACGGTGGTGGGCGGTGACGGTCTCGAACCGCCGACATTCTGCGTGTAAAGCAGACGCTCTACCAACTGAGCTAACCGCCCCTCCGGTGCTTTTAGGGGCGCGCCAGCGCGGCGTAAAGGCCCGCGGCGGCCGTTATTTCCCGAGGCTTTGTCGCCCCTTCTCGATGTAATCCTGCATGAAGGCGGAAACCACGGGATCGCGCGTCAGCTTGTCCCGGTAGAGCTTTTCGGTGGCGTCGTCGACGAGGTAGCGCGGCGAGAATTTCAGCACGCGCAGGGATTCCTCGCGGAATTCAGCGTCCTTCGTCACCGCGTCGAAAGCGGCGCGCAAAGCGGTCACGGCTTCCTTTGGCGTGCCCGGCGGCGTGACGATGCTGCGCAGGAATGTCGTGCCGACGGTGTTGATGAGCTTGTACGCCTCCCACATGGGGCCCTTCGGGAAGGCGCCCTTCTGTTGCAGGAGAAAGTCCGTGTAGGTGAGCGCGGGAATCCCCTCCGCGTCGGGCGAGCGGGCGAAACCGTCGCCATCGGGCAGCGCGTCGTGCCAGAGCGGGATCACGCGTCCGGCGGCGACGAGCGGTTCGATCGAGGTTCGGTAGGTCGGCATGGATTCCGGGAAGACCTCGATCTCCTTCTGCTCGATGGCGAGCCGCGCCTCGTTCGAGCCGGGATAATTGCTGACATAGCGGTATTTCAACCCGAGCATGTCGAACTGGAGCCGCAGCCGCAGATCCTTGTCCGAATCCGGCGCGAGGCCGCCGATCCAGAAATTGCTCGCCTTCATGATGTCGACGGGAACCTTGAGGCCCGGCGCGATGTCGGTTCGGGCATAGGCGACGGAGACGCCCGGATCGCCCGCGACGAAGCCAAACTTCGCCGCGTCGACGCGGATCGATGGCGCGGAGATCGCCGAATAGGTGGCCAGACTCGTGAAGAAGCCGAGGGTCTGCCCGTCGGGCGCCGCGATTTCGCCGAGCCAGTTGACGCCGATGGCGCCGCCGGCGCCGGCCATGTTCCGCACGATGACGGCGGGCGCGCCCGGAATATGGCGTTGCAGATATTTCGCCGCGAGGCGGCCCTCGACGTCCGTCGGCCCGCCCGCGCTGAAATTGATGACGAAATTGAGCGTCTTGCCCTGATAGAAATCGGCGGCGCCGCCTGGCGTGGCGAGCCCGCACAGAAGCGCCGCGCCCGCGAATCGCGTGAAGAACCGCCGCATCGTTTTCTCCCCGTTGGCGGCGCGCGAAACGTTCGCCCGCGGCGACGCCGGTCAATTTGTGCAAATCTGCGCCCCCGCGGCGGCGGTGGCAAGTTCACGACGCAAAAAAGCCGCGGGGACGGACCCCGCGGCTCTTTTCGTTCGTTCGCGAAGCGTCGCGCCCCGATCAGTGGGCGATCACGCCGCCGGCTTCCTCGTCGCCCGCGACGTTAGGCGTCGCGCCCTTCACCGGGATTTCCTCTTCCCAGACGATGGGCGTCGGCGCGCGCACGAGGGCGTGTTTCAACACCTCGTCCATGCGCGAGACCGGGACGATTTCGAGCGCGTTCTTCACGTTGTCCGGGATGTCCGCGAGATCCTTCGCGTTCTCCTCGGGGATCAGCACCTTCTTGAGGCCGCCGCGCAAGGCCGCGAGCAGCTTCTCCTTCAGGCCGCCAATCGGCAGCACCCGACCGCGCAACGTCACCTCGCCGGTCATGGCGATGTCGCGATGCACGGGAATGCCCGTGAGCAGCGAGACGATGGCCGTCGCCATGGCGATGCCGGCGGAAGGTCCATCCTTGGGCGTCGCGCCTTCCGGCACGTGCACGTGGATGTCCCGGCGCTCGAACAGCGGCGGCTCGATGCCGAAATCGACGGCGCGGGAGCGGACGTAGGACGCCGCCGCCGAGATCGATTCCTTCATCACGTCCTTCAGGTTGCCCGTGACGGTCATGCGGCCCTTGCCGGGCATCATGACGCCCTCGATGGTCAGCAACTCGCCGCCCACCTCGGTCCAGGCGAGGCCCGTCACCGCGCCCACCTGATCCTCGAGTTCCGCCATGCCGAAGCGGTACTTCGGCGCGCCCAGATATTCCTCGAGAACCGCCGGAGTGACGACGACCTTCTTCTTCTTGCCGGTGACGATATCCTTCACCGACTTGCGCGCGAGATTGGAGATTTCGCGCTCGAGGTTCCGCACGCCCGCCTCGCGGGTGTAGCGGCGCACGAGCATCTGCAACGCCTCGTCCTCGATGGACCATTCCTTCTCCGACAGTCCGTGCTTCTTCACGGACGCCGGAACGAGGTGGGTCTTCGCGATTTCGATCTTCTCGTCCTCGGTGTAGCCGGCGATGCGGATGATCTCCATGCGATCCATGAGGGGCGCGGGGATGTTCAGCGTGTTCGCCGTCGTCACGAACATCACGTTCGACAGGTCATAATCGACCTCGAGGTAATGGTCGTTGAACGAGGAGTTCTGCTCGGGGTCGAGGACCTCCAGCAACGCGGAAGACGGATCGCCGCGGAAATCCATGCCCATCTTGTCGATCTCGTCGAGCAGGAAGAGCGGATTGGACGATTTCGCCTTGCGCATCGACTGGATGATCTTGCCGGGCATCGAGCCGATGTAGGTGCGCCTGTGGCCGCGGATCTCGGCCTCGTCGCGCACGCCGCCCAGCGACATGCGCACGAAGTCGCGGCCCGTCGCCTTGGCGATGGAC
>CAISEY010000283.1 GCA_903884435.1 uncultured Hyphomicrobiales bacterium
CCACCGCGCTGATGTGGACGAAGGCGTCCTTGCCCCCGTCGTCAGGCTGGATGAAGCCGAAGCCTTTTTGAGAATCAAACCACTTTACGGTTCCCGTCGTCATGGGAGCCCCTTTCACTATGCAAGCATGCTAGCCGGCGCGAGCGCCGGCCGTCGAAATCGCGTTTTCAGGGAAGAATGAAAATTGTGAACCCGGCGCGGGATCGTTTCCGCGCAAGACAAGGTCATCTGTCCGTCCATCGACTTCAGTGAGATAGAGACGCCCCCGCGGGATTGCAAGGGGCTGGAATTTTATATCCGCGGCCGCCGGGCGCCCGCGGCGCTTGCCAGGCGTCGCCGATTGCGGCAGGCTGAAATCGAAATAGTCCATGAGCGAGACGGGGAACGTCGGGTCATGCGTTTGTCTTCGAGCACGCCTTGCGTCCCCGTGACCCGCCGCGCGATGCTCGCCCTGGCCGCCGTCTTGCCGTTTCGCGCCAGCGCGCAGGAGACCTGGCCCTCGAAACCGGTCAGGATCATCGCGCCCGTCGCGCCGGGCGGCGGCGTCGATCTCGTCGCGCGCACGATCGCGGACCGGCTGGCGCCTGTGTTCGGTCAGCCGTTCGTCGTGGACAACCAGAGCGGCGGCGGCGGCATCGTCGCTTCGCAACTCGTGACGCGCGCCGCGCCGGACGGCTACACGCTGATGGTGGGTTACGTCGGCACACACGGCGCCAATCCCGCCGTGCGCAAATTGCCTTATGACGCGATCAACGGATTTACGCCGATCGCCAGGGTTGGCGGCACGCCGAACGTTCTCGTCGCGACGCCCGCGTTGCGGGTCAGGACCGTCGCGGAATTCATCGCCTGGGCAAAGGCGCACGCGGGCGAGATGAGTTATGGCACGGCGGGCGCCGGCACGCTGACCCATCTCGCGATGGAGCAGTTCAAGGAAGCGACGGGCGTCGCCATGACGCATGTCCCCTATCGCGGCGTCACGCCGGCGATTTTCGACGTTCTCGCCGGACAGACGCAAGCCGCCTTCCCCGGCCTCGCGGCGGCGCTGCCGCAAATCACCGCCGGCAAACTCACGCCCCTCGCGGTGACGGGGCTTCAGCGTCATCGCCTGCTGCCGGACACGCCGACTCTCGAGGAGCTTGGCTACCACGGGTTCGACGGCGTGCAATGGTATGGCATCGTCGGGCCGCCAGGGATGCCGGCCGCGATCGTCACGCGCCTCAACACGGCCATCAACGCCGAACTCGCCTTGCCAGAACTCGCCGCGCGCCTCGCCGGCGAGGCGCTCGATCCCATGCCGATGACGCCGGCCCAATTCGGCGACTACATCAGGAACGACATCGCCAAATGGACGGCTTTGGTGAAGGCGCGCCATCTGGAAATGGATTGACGCTCCGCCGGCTCTCGGGGTGGGCGCGGGCCTCGCTCGCCGGGCTTCCGGGTCGCGCGACCCCGCGCGACCGGCGCGTTACCCGTTGATCGAAGCCGCGACCGATAGCTCGACGATCTCCGTCGTCATCTCCTCCTGCCGCGCGCGCTGGAATTCGGATTTCAGGTCCGACGCGATGCGACGCACGTTCGAGCGCGCCCGGGTCATCGCCGCCGCGCGGGCGGCGTTTTCCGAGGCGAAGCCCAGCATCAGCGCCTCGCAAACCTCGGCGTGGACGTATTCCTCCACCAGTCCCGCCAGAAGCGTCCGCGGCCGCTGCGTCAGCAGCGGCGCCGCCCGCGAGGAGCGCGCGAAGCGATCGAAATCGAAAGGGAAGAGAGTTCGCCGCGACAAGGGCAGCCCGGTCGCGGCGGGGTCCGCGAAGAGGATCGTGACCGCGCCGCCGGGGCCGCGCGCCAGCCGGTCGAAGAGCGCGTCGGCGAGCCGGTTCGCGAGCGCCGGCACGTCAAGCGCGTGGGGCGCCATCTCCGCCGACCAGACCGGCGCGACGCCACGTTCATCGAGCGCCGCGAGGGTGCGGCCGCCGACCACCATCAGATCCTGACCGCTCGCGGCCTCCGCCAGCGCGGCTTCCGCGATCCGGTCTCCATAGGCGCCCGAAAACCCTTGCGCCGCGCCCGCGATGATGGACAGGCCCCGCCCGCCCGCGGCGGGCCCGGGCTCCGGAGCGACGACGGGCAGAATCGTCGAGAGCGCGCCGGCGATGATCTTTTCATGGGCGCGAATCGCCCCGAGATGCGCCCGCGCCTCCTGCTGATGCCCCACCGCCAGCGCCCGCAGGGTCGTGACGATACTCTCGATCTGCCGGATGTTGTCGATCCGCCCGGCGATCTCGTCGGCCCGCTTCATGGCCTGGCCTCCGCGAGCGTCGGGTTCGCGCGCGCCGCCGCCACGCGAACACATTCGATCATCGCGGCGCGCGTGGCGGCGTCGAGCGGCCCGCCATCGGCGCGAAACGCCGCCAGCCCGGGTTCGGAAGCGATCAACGGGTCGAGCAAGGCCTTGAGCGCCGGAATCGCCTCGACCGGCGCGGCGTCGAGAACCCCGTCCGCCAGGGCCGCCAGCAGGGCGATCTGCGCGAGCGTCGAAACCGGCGCGAAGCGAGGCTGGGCGAGCAGCGCGCCAATTCGCTCGCCACGCGCGAGCCGTTGCTTCATGCCCGCGTCGGCGAAGCCGCCGAAACGCGAGAACATCTTCATTTCCAGATATTGCGAATAGTCGAGGCGCAGGCGCCCGGCGGTTTGCTTCATCCCGGGCGGTTGCGCCTTGCCGCCGACCCGGCTCACCGACAGGCCGATATCGACCGCGGGGCGCTGGTTGCCCGCGAAAAGCGCGGCGGAAGTGACGATCTGGCCGTCGGAGATCGAAATGAGATTGGTCGGAATATAGGCGGACAGGTTGCCCGCCTCGGTCTCCGCGATGGGCAGCGCCGTCAGCGACCCGCCGCCCTTGTCCGCCGATAATTTGGCCGAGCGTTCGAGAAGCCTCGCGTGCAGATAAAAAATATCTCCGGGAAAGGCTTCGCGCCCCGGCGGCTGGCGCGACAGGAGCGCCAGTTCGCGATGCACGGCGGCGTGTTTGGTCAGGTCGTCGTAAACGATGAGCGCGTGCCCGCCGCGGTCGCGCACCCATTCCGCCATGGAGGTCGCGGCGAAGGGCGCGAGCCAGCGCAATCCGGGCTCCGCGTCGGCCGCCGCGACGACGAAGATCGTGCGTTCGAAGGCGCCGCGCTGGCGCACCGCCTCGATGACGCGGCGCGCGGCCGTCGCGCGCTGGCCGATCGAGACATAGACGCAGACGACGTCGCTGGACTTCTGGTTGAGCATGGCGTCGACCGCGATCGACGTCTTTCCGGTGCCGCGTTCGCCAATGATGAGTTCCCTTTGCCCCCGCCCGATGGCGAACAGCGCGTCGATGACGAGCAGGCCCGTCTCGAGCGGCTCGCGCACGAAATCGCGATCGATGATCTCCGGCGCGGGCCGTTCGGTCCGCGCGGTTTCGGGAGACGCCAGGGGGCCGAGGCCGTCGAGCGGACGGCCAAGGGGATCCACGACGCGCCCCATCAGCGCCTGGCCCACGGGCGTCGATGACAAATGGCCGGTTCGCGTCACGCCGCCGCCGGCCTCGACGCCCTGCATCGGGTCGAGAAAGGCCGCCTGGAGCGTCGTCTCCTCCAGATTGAGCACGAAGCCGCGCGCGCCGGTCGAGAAGGCGACGATCTCGCCGAGACGCGCGCCGGGCAGGCCCGACACGTGCGCCAGCCCGTCGGCGAGTTCCGTCACCACCCCGGTCTCGACGGCTCGCGGGCCGAGACGGGCGGCGGCGACGCGGGCCTTCAGCGTCTCAAGACCGGGATCGCTCGTCATCCTTCAACGCCTCCGCGATGCTTTCGAGATCGTGAGCGACGGAGTTGCGCACCACCCCCGCGCCGGAACGAAACTCGAGCCCCTCGATCAGGGAGGCGTCGGCCTCGAAAACCGCCCCGTCGACGCCAGCCGACCGGAGCGTCGCGCGGATCGAGTCCGCCTCGGCGGCGGTGAGCGCGCGAGGCGCGATCAGGCGCGGGTCGCCCCCCGCGAGCAGGGCGGCGCGGCGATCGTCCGGCATCGCGGCCAGCGCCGTCGCCAGCCGCGGCGCGTAACCCGCCGGAGTCGGCGGATCGGGCCGCGCCAGAATGATCCGCTGGACAATCGCTCCGGCCAGATCGCGGGCGCGCGCCAGCGTTTCGTCCTCCGCGCTTTTGACGACGCGCGCCGCCTCGTCGCGCGCATCCGCCAGAATCCGCGCGGCCTCCGCGCGCGCCTGTTCGCGCAATTTCGCGCCCAGGGCCCCGGCGTCCGCCCGCGCCGCGGCCAGCGCGTCCTCGCGGACGGCGGCGGATTTCGCCGCCTCCAGTTTCGCCGCGGCGCCCGCCTCGTCCGCCCGCTCTCGCGCCGTCCGCGCCGCGTCGAGCGCTTCCGTCGTTTCGGCCTGCCGGCGAGCGATGATGTCGGCCACCGGCCGGAACAGGTAACGCCGCAGGATCGCGAGCAGCACGAGGACGTTGACGAGCTGGAATCCGAAGGTGGCCCAGTCGAATTTCATCGGCTTATTTCACGAAGGGATTTGCGAAGAGCAACAGAAGGGCGATCACGAGACAATAGATCGCCATGGTCTCGATCATGGCGAGGCCCACGAAGAGCGTGCGCGAAATCGTGCCGGCGGCCTCCGGCTGGCGCGCGATCGCGTCCATCGCCGCCGCCACCGCGCGGCCCTCGGCGAGCGCCGGCCCGATCGCTCCGAACGACACGGCGAGCGCGGCCGCGATTATGCTGGCGACATGCTCGTAATTCATGGGTGGTTCTCCACTGCGTCCGGGGAATTTCGCTCCGGGGCTTCCTCCACCGCCGCGGCGATGAACACGAGCGCGAGGATCGCGAATATATAGGCCTGTACGGCGCCCGTGAGCAGGTCGAGCGCCATCAGGGGGATGGGAACCAGCAGACCGGCGAGCGACAGGACGACGCCAACGACGAAAACGCCACTCATCACGTTGCCGAAAAGACGCACCATCAGCGAGAACGCGCGCGTGACCTGCTCGACCAGATTGAGCGGGATCATCACCCAGCTCGGCCTCGCGAAATTCCCCAGATAGCCCAGGACGCCCCGCGCCCGCACGCCGAAGACGACAGTGGAAACGAAGACGATGAGCGCCAGCGCCGCGTCGGTTTCCAGATGCGCCGTGGGCGGATCGACGCCGGGGATCAGCGAAGACCAGTTCGCGGCGAGGATGAACAGCAGCAGCGTGCCGACCAGCGCCCGGAATTGTCCGGCGTCGCCGGGAATCGTCGCGCGGATTTGATCGTCGATCGCGCCGACGAGGAGTTCGATCGCCGCCTGCGGCTTGCCGCACCGGATCGCGAGGCGGCGGGTCGTCAGAAACGACCCGAGCCCCAGGGCGGCGACGATGGCCCAGGTCGTGACCACGGTCCAGCTGATCCCGACAGGACCAATCGCGAAGGCCATCGAAACGGACAGCGGCGCGTCGTTCATGGCGCCTCCCTCCGGGCGCGACGCGCCTCGATCGCGCGCCCGGCCATCAGCCCGGCGGCGGCGGACAGGAGCGCCAGCGATCCGGCCCTGGCGCAAAAATACAGGAACAGACCGAGGCCCGCGAAGCGCGCGACGTGCAGGACAACCGCCGCGGGATCCCCCGCGAGAAGCCGCTCGACGAGCAGGCGCAGGCCGCGGAAATGCAGCCAGCCGGCAAAACCGCCCGCCAGAGCGAAAACCGTCGCGACGCCCAGCGCTTCGACCGATCCGCTCATTGCTCGTGCATCCAGCGCAAAGCCAGCCACAGACCGAGCGCCGCGCCCAGCATCGTCAGCGCGGCGGCCATCGTGATGCCGGAGCCGAGCCGGTTGTCGAGCCAGCGGCCGGCGACGACGCCGAGCAGCGCCGGACCGGCGATCATCCAGCCAAGCATGCCGATCTGGCCGAACTGGCGCGCCAGCGACGGCCCTGGATCGCGCTGGCCGGCGGCCTCGCGTTCCCGCGCGCGCCGCGCGGCCGTCGCGAGCGGTTCGTCGGGACCATCGCCGGAACGACCGGTCATCGAAAGTCTCCCGCGAGATCGTCGCTCGCGACCGCGGCGCCAAAGCGTCGCGTCAACCGCCGGATCACGCTCGCGTGCAAGCGGATCTGCTCGCCGCGGGCGCGCCGCGCCGCGTCCGTCGCGTCGGCGGCGCGCGATCGCACGAACGCCTCCAGCGCCGCCAGATCGTCGCCCCGCGCCGCCTCGCGGCAAGCAACCTCGACCCGGTCGCCATCGATCACGCGAAGGACGCCATGACGGACGGCGCAGTATCGCCAGGCTCCGCCCGCCGGGCGCCAGCGCAGCACGGAATTGCCCAGCACGGTCAGCATGTCCGCGTGTCCCGGCAGGACGCCGAAGCCGCCGCTCGCGTCCTCCGCCCGGACAGACGCGACATCGCGCTCGTCAACTTCCACGGCGAGCGGCGTCGTCACGGTGAGACTCAGCGCGCCGCTCATGGAGCCCCCGCCCGCTTGCGCGCGGCTTCCCTGACGCGCCCCTCGTCGAGCGCGCCGATCATGTAAAGCGACGCCTCGTCCCAGTCGTCGCATTCTCCTTCGAGGATGGCGGCGCAGCCCGCGACAGTCTGCGCCACGGGAACCGAACGGCCTTCCATCCCCGTGAAGGGGGCGGCGACGAAGAAGGGCTGCGTGAGGAATCTCTGCAGGCGGCGCGCCCGCCCGACCAGCAGCCGCTCCTCGCGCCCGAGCTCCTCGACGCCGAGAAGCGCGATGACGTCGCGCAATTCCATGTAGTGTTCGATCAACTCGCGAATTCGCCCGGCGACCCGCACGTGCTCATCTCCCACCACCAGCGGATCGAGCAGCACCGAAACGGTGGCGACCGGATCGATCGCCGGATAGATGCCCTCGGCCGCGAGCTGGCGCGACAGAACCACGGTGCTGTCGACGTGCGAACTGATCGCCGCGACGGCGGGATCAGTGAAATCATCGGCGGGAACATAGACGGCCTCGATCGCCGTGACCGCGGTCCCGCCAACCGAGGCGATCCGCTCCTGGAGTTCCGCCACCTCGGTTTCCAGCGTCGGTTGATAGCCGACTCGCGAGGGCATCCGCCCGAGCAAGCCGGAAATCTCCGCGCCGGCCTGAACGAAGCGAAAGACGTTGTCCATCAGCAACAGCACGTCGCGGGACCTCTCGTCGCGAAAATATTCGGCGATGGTCAGCGCGGTCAAAGGCGCCCGCCAGCGCGCGCCGGGAGGCTCGTTCATTTGCCCGTAGACAAGCACGGTGCGGTCGAGAACCCCGCTGTCCCGCATCTCGTTCAGCATCTCGTGGCCCTCGCGCGAGCGCTCGCCGACGCCCGCGAACACCGATATGCCATCATAATCAGAAACCATGGCGCGGATCAGCTCCATCACCAGAACGGTCTTGCCAACGCCGGCGCCGCCGAACATGGCCGATTTGCCGCCGCGCGCGAGCGGCGCGAGAAGATCGAGCACCTTGATCCCCGTCGAGAAGACGCGCGTGTCTCCGCGTTGCGAGGACAGCGGCGGCGGCGCCCGGTGAATGGGCCGGCGCGGCGTGTTCGCCGGCAAATCGCCGCCATTGTCGCGGGTTTCGCCCATGACGTTCAAAAGCCGCCCCAGAACGGCGTCGCCGACTGGCACGAGCAGCGGCCCGCCCGCGGGACGCGCGGGCGTTCCCCGCGCGACGCCCTCCGTCGATTGCAACGCGATGGCCCGGACATGGCGATCGTCGAGATGCGCCTGCACTTCCGCGACGACGCGCGCGCCGCCCTCGCCAATCTCGATGACGTCGTGGATGGCCGGCAACGGGCCAGAGATCCTGACGTCGAGGACGGGCCCGCGAACGGCTGTCACGAGAGCGGCGGGACCGGACGAAACAGCGGCGACAGGCCGGCTCACGGGTTCTGTCCCCGGCTCGACCCGCCGGAGACGGCTGGCCGATGGCCCGCGAATGTCTTGCAGCCCATGAACAACCTGCGTGGCCCACCGGAGCGGGCCCCCGTTCTGTTTTCCCCGCAAGCCCGCGATGGACGAGGGCCCCGAAGACGCGTTCAGCCAGCGCGACATCATTCGCGAATACATCCGCAGCCTAGCAGGTCCATCGCGCGCCACGCAACGAAACATCTCGCCGGCTCCTGGAAATCCGCGCGACGCGATCAGGCCCCTTCGGCGGGCCTACGCCGCGCCCTTGACCATCGACTTGCCGCGACCCGGTTCAACGGCGAGGAGATGCGCCCGCAGAGCCTGCGCCGCCTCCTCGAAATCGTCGAGCATACATTCAAAGGCGCGCCTTTCGGCTGTCGGCCGCGGCTCGCCGCCGTCATATTCGATGATCGCGGCCCTTTCTTCGAATGCGTCGCGAACATCGCTGGAAAACCGGCCAAGGACGGTTCGCCAGTCGGCGGGAATGACCGTCCGGACATTCACCTTGCTTCGAACGATGGATATGCCCATGGCGAAACTCCAGGATCATCATGTTCTCTTTATGTTCTTTTATTCCGGCCAGCTTGTCAAGAGCGACGGAATCCCCGTGGCGGGCCAGTTTGAAATCCAGCCGGGCCGGGTCGTGTCCGCTTCGATTAAACCGGATGGCGTGAATGACGACCGGGCGAGCGTGGTTTTCGAATTCCTTCGGGAAACCACGGGCCGACCGGGTAAAGCGCCGCGTGTGCATCCGCGGGACGACGCGCCATAAATCCCGCGGTCGTCGCGATGTCTTGTTTCTTTTTGCCCGTCTCCCCGAATTGAGCTATACTGAAAACAGCTTGGTGCGCGGTTGTGAGAATCGCCATCTGTTCGTCGGAATTTCGCGGGCATGATGAAGATATTCTCCTCCTTCCTGGTCTGGATGACCGGCGTTTTGATTTTGGCGACCATCCCGGGCTCCGCCTGGGCGGAGCGGCGCGTCGCGCTGGTGATCGGCAACGCCGGATACCTCAAAATCAACAAGCTCGAGAACCCGCTGAACGACGCTCCCGACGTGGCCGAGGCGTTGCGCAAGGTCGGTTTCGACGTGATTTTGCGGACCAACACGGACAAGGGAGGATTCGACCGCGCCTTGTCGGAATTCGCCCGCAAGGCGAATGGCGCCGACGCGGCGATGTTTTATTACGCCGGACATGGAATTCAGTACAAAAACCAGAATTACCTGCTGCCGATCGACGTCGAGGTCGAGGATTACAACGACGTGGAGTTTCAGGCGGTCAGCGTCGCCCGGGTTCTCTCCGCGCTGGAGCGCAGCAACGGCATCAAGATCGTCGTCCTCGACGCCTGCCGCGACAATCCGCTCGACAAGCGCATCTCGGCCGCGAGCCGGGGGGTTGGCGAAAAAACCCGCGGCCTCGCGCGCCTCGACCGGACGGACGGACTGGTGATCGCCTACGCGACCGCGCCCGACCAGACGGCGCAGGATGGCGCGGGACGCAACAGTCCCTTCACGGCCGCGCTGGTTCGCCGCCTCGCCGAGCCGGGCCTTGAAATCGCCATGCTGTTTCGACGCGTCGCGCAGGATGTCTATGAGAAGACCAATGGCGCGCAGCGGCCGGAAGTCTCCCTGTCCCTGCTGAACGATTATTATCTGAACCTCGATGATTCTGATTCGCTTGCCTGGAATCGCATCCGCGATTCTTCGGAGCCGGCGGATTTCACCGGTTTCATCCAGAAATATCCCGCCTCGCCGCTCGTCCGCGAGGCGCGGTTCCGTCTCGATCTTTTCGCTCGCCTTCGCCGCGAGAACGACGAACGGGTGGCGCGCGAACAGGAAAAGATAGCCGCCGGGCAGGACCGGTTGCAACGGGAGGCGCTGGAGCAGGAGCGTCAGCGACTGACCGAACAACGCAAGGAAATCGCCCGGCTCGAAGCCGCGGCGCGCCAGCGCGAGGCCGACAGGCTCGAGGCGGCCCGCGCCGAAGCGCTTCGCCAGCAGGCGGAAAAAGACAGGCTCGAAACACAGGCGCTTGAAACCGCGAGACTTGAGGCCGAGCGTCTGGCGCGGCAACGGCGCCTCGGGGAGGAACAGATCGCGGCGCGGCGCGACGCCGACCGGATCGCCGCCGAACAGGCGGAAACGCGGCGCCGGGCGGAGGCGGATCGCGCGGAGGTGCTGCGGCTCGCGGCGCTGCGCCGGCAGGAAACGGAAAAACGCCAGGCGGACCTCGCGAAACGGGAAGCGGCGCGCCCCGAATCCCCGGCACTCGACGCCGGCCGCGAGGAAATCGACCGCCTCGCGGCGCTCGTGCGCGACCGGGCCCGCCGCCAGGCGGCGGCCTCGCTGGACCCGCCGCCCGACACGGTCGCGGCCGGGTCGCCGGGGCGAAGCCTGGAAACGGAATCCGAGGCGGCCGCGCGGCGGGAACGTGACGCCGCTGCCGCCGAACAGGACGAATTAAAGCGGCTGCTCGAGGCCCGGAAGCTGGCCGCGGGTCGCGAAGCCGAACGCCTCGACGCCGTCATCCGTGACCTGGACCGCCGTCAGGTGGAACGTCTGGCCGCGCAACGGAGACGCGAGGCCGCCAGATTGCGGGAAGCAGCCCGGACCGACGAACTCCTGAAGGACGCCGGCGGACCGCTGGGCCAGGTCGTCGCGCCGGACGCGACGCGGGCGCGATGATCCTTCCGTGTCAATTCTCGCGAACGACCCGGAATCCGTTTGAGTAGAAGCGCACGTCGTAATCATATTTGTAGCGCGAGGCCGAGCGCAGGTAGCGGGGATCGTTGTTGAACGAACCGCCGCGCAAAACGCGCTCCTGACACCTCGGTCGGGTCCAGGCCGACCCGTCGGACGGCGCGCCCCGGAAGGAGTCGTTCCAGCAATCCTCGACCCATTCGGCGGCGTTGCCCGTCATGTCGTAGAGTCCGAAATCGTTTGGCGGATAGGAACCGGTCGCGAGTGTGTCGCCGCTCGCCTCGCCATTGCAGCCAGAACAATTCGCGCGGTTCTTTTCCATGGTCTTGCCCCAGGGATAGGCGGTCGAGCTTCCCGCGCGCGCCGCGTATTCCCATTCGGCCTCGGTCGGCAGCCGGTAGGTCTTGCCGGTCTTCTTCGACAACCAGGCGACATATTCTTGCGCGTCGTTCCAGTCGAGATTGGTCGCCGGGCGCGTTCCCCGCTCCGCCCCCCGGTTATTCGGCGTGTAGGAACAGCCGCCGCCGGCGACACAGGCGTCCCATTCCTCGAACGTGACCTCGCGCTGGCCGATGAGGAAGGGCTTGCGAATAACGACCTGATGGACCGGTTGCTCGAAGGGAAACATCTCCGCCGAACCCATCGCGAAAGTCCCCGCGGGAATGGGCGTCATCAAGGGACATTGCGGACAATCCCGCGACGCTTTCGCGCCGGCCTCGACGGCGGGCGGCGGCGGCGCTGGCCTGACCGGCGGAGGTTGTTTCACTGGCTGCGGTTTTGCGTCCGCCCCTTCGATTTGCAGGAGGCGCGCGCGCGCCTGCGCCGCGAAGCGTCCGTCGGGATAGGCGTCGAGATAGGTGCGGAAATCAGAGGCGAGCTTGCTGTCCTGGATCGCGGTCCAGAACCGCGCCTCGAGGGAATCCGCCGGCGCCGCACTTTGTCCCTGCCGTGGCGCGGTCCGGCCCTGCGCCGCGGCGATGGAGGGAATCGTCGCCACGACCGCCGTCGCGAGAACCACGAACGCGGCGACCCGGCGCGCGCGTCCGGAAAGCCTGAAAACCGGATTAGCGAACATAGACCGTGATCTTCTTCGAAATGACGGGAGGCGTGTGCGGAATGTGTTCGTGATCGCCGACCAGCAATTGCAACGTGTGCGGCCCCGGCGGCAGTGTGAGCAACACCTCGGTCTGCCCGTTGCCGAGGTGAATGTGATTGTAGTCCGAGGGAATTTGCCTGGTCAGATCGCCAGCGTCCGTGTCGACGAGCAGGTGATGATGGCCCGTGAACGGTTTCACGATCCCCGCCGGCGCGACGCCCATTTCCTTGAGGCCGATGCGCACCGTAAAGCGCTGCGGCGCCTGCGTTCCGTCGAGGGGATATTGAAAATAGACGAGCGCGCCGGGCGGCGAAGCCGTTCCCGCCCCCGAGGGGGCGGGCGACCCGGCCACTCCGAATGCCAGCAACAGGCCTGCCGCGAGAAAGGAGAACGTCCGCCGGTGCCCCATGTAGATTGCTCCCTCGATGATGGCCGCGCCCCGCCTAGCGGTGGCGACGGCGCGCGCGCGGCCCGGAGACAGTCACCTCGATCCGTTCCGACAGCACCGGCGGATCGAAAGGCACGTGCTGGAAATCGCCGAGAACAAGCTGCAAAGTATGCTTGCCTGGCTTCAGCGTGATCTTTTTTTCGGTCTGGCCCGCGCCGAAATGCAGATGGTTCAGGTCGTTGGGTATGGGCTTGTCGAGCGCTGGAGGCGGCGCGTCGATCAGCAGATGATGATGGCCGGTGTTGGCCTTCTCGACGCCCGCGGGCGCCACGCCCATGTTGCGCAGGCCGAACCTGATCGTTGACTTGGGAAAAATGACCGCGCCATTCGACGGATAGACGAAATAGACCGCCGCGTCCGGCGGCGACGGCGTCAGGCCGGCGGCTCCGGCGGCGACCGGCGCGGCGGGCGCGGCTTCGGCGACGGCGGTGACGTGAATGACCTGCGACATCACCGGCGGATCGTGCGGCACGTGCTCGTGATCGGCGAGAATGAGTTGCAGCGTGTGCGGCCCCGGCGTCAGCGTCAGTTCCGTCTCGGTCTGTCCGCGCCCGAAATGCAGGTGGTTCGCGTCGGCGGGAATCTCGCGGTCGAGCGCCGGCGCCGGCGCGTCGACGAGCAAATGATGATGCCCGGAGTTTGGCCTGACGGTTCCCGCCGGCGCGAGCTCCATGCCCGCGAGGGCGAATTTGACGATGGATTTCAGCGGAACCCGCGCGCCATCCGCAAGCCCGACGAAGGAGACGCTGGCCCCGGGAGGGGCCGGCGTGCGCGATTTTTCGACCGTCGCCGGATCGACGCGCACATGCATGATCCCGGACACGACGGGCGGATCATGGGGCACGTGATCCTGATCGCCGAGCACCAGTTGCAGCGTGTGCTCGCCGGCCGCGAGAATGACCTCCGCCTCGGTTTGCCCGCGACCGAAATGCAGATGATTTGCGTCATTCGGAATCGGCTGGTCTAACGCCGGAAGCGGCGCGTCGATCAGCAGATGGTGATGTCCGGAATTGGGCTTCGTCACGCCGGCCGCCACGACCTCGATGTTCGAAACTCCGAAATGCACGGTGAATTTCGAGGGAACCGTCGCGCCATTCGCCAGATCGACGAAAAAAACCCTCGCGTCGGGCCGCGCCGCGGTGCGATGGGCGCTTGTCTGGGCGAAAGCTGGCCTCGCGGGCCAGGCAATCCCGACCGACAGCGCGAGCGTGGCGAAGGCGAAAACAGCCATCGAAGAGCCGGACCGTTGCATCGAAGCCTCCAGAATCCGCCACTGAAGAAGGCTAACAAAGTAAACGGGTACAAGCAAGGCGAACCGCCCCGGCGTTACCCCCAGGCTGGAATGTCCCTTTTTCGCGATGCGCCGGGAGGGCGTTTTGGCCGGGGGGATTTTGTCGATGAACGAGAGGGAGCGGGAGCGGGAGCGTATGGATGTTCCGGGCCGTCTTTCGCGGCGGACGTTTTGACAGGCGCGGGCCGGAGAGCTTCCGGGCTTGGGGACGCGGCAGAAGAAACGTCTGATCCGGGCGTTTCGAGCGGGCGGCGGCGCGAGCATGGCGCCGCGACGGCGCGGCGCGCCCTCCAGCAACCGGCCTGGCCCGGAGATCGTGGCGCCGATCACGACGGCATTGCGCCGACTTCGGCGCGACGCTGGCGACAGAGAAACTGAAGGAGATCGCCGGCGTCACCGGCCATTCACCGGAAACGATCAACAAGGCGATGAAATACTATCTGGAGATCGGCGAGGCGCACGCCGACGCGGCGATTGACAAGCTGGAAGCCTGGGAAGCAGCCAGGACGGCGCGACGTGAATTCAAGTAGCACGTGCGACTTCGCGACCCGTCGCAAGGGGCCGCACGTTCCCGCCCCGTTCCGGACACTCTGTCGCTAACGGATTGATTGAATTGGTGGGTGATGTAGGGCTCGAACCTACGACCCGCTGATTAAGAGTCAGCTGCTCTACCAACTGAGCTAATCACCCGTACCAAAAGCACCGCGCCGGTCATCGGTGATGTCCGGCGCGAACGAGGCGGGATTTAGCAGAGGCTTTCCCGCGTGTCCAGCGTGAACAACGCATTCTTTCAGGGATCAGGTTTCCGGCGTCTCTTCGGTCTCCGGAGCGGGCGCCGGCGCGCGTCCGCGCGGCGCCGGCTTGCCGCGCGCGGGCCGCCCGGCGGGCTTGAGAACCACCGACACGGGATTGGGAACGTGTTCCAGCGTCGATCCCGTCGCCGCGTCGACGCCCATGCCCACGACGCCCCCGAACAGGACGTTGCCCGCGAAGCCGGCGGCGCCGGAACCCGCGACCCGGGTCTTCACCTGAACGCTTTGATCCGTGAATCCCGGCTTGCTGAATGTCACCGAGAACTCGTCCTTGCGCGAGACCTGCAACGTGCAGGGCGTGAGGCATTGTTGCGCCAGCGAGGTTTTGGCCGTCGCGCCGTCCGGCTCGGAAACGAGCTGGATCTGGTCGGTCGTGCCGCGCGTGACCGTGGCGCAGCCGCCGAGCGCGAGGCTCGCGGCCGCCGCGAGAATGAACCTGGACATGAAGCCTCCCGAACGTGAAAAAGCCGGCGCCCGCCGGCCCCGGCTTTTATTCGCCAGATCATTTTCGATAGACGAACGCCGGCGCGGCGTCCATCCAGAACGCAGCCGCGCGGACTCCGTCACGCAACCCGCGGGGCCTGGCGACGACTCGTCTAGGAAGCCGCGCCCGCCGTCATCGCCTCCGGCTTCGTCTTCATGCGCTTCACCATGAGCTTGTTGAGCGCGGCGATATAGGCGCGGGCGGAGGCCACCAGCGTGTCGGGGTCGGCGCCCTTCGCGGTCACGGACTTGCCGTCCTCGTGCAGCCGCACGGAGACTTCGGCCTGCGCGTCGGTGCCCTCGGTGACGGCCTCGACGTGATAGAGCTCCAGCGTCGCGGTGTGCGGCACGATGGCCTTGATCGCGTTGAAGATCGCGTCGACGGGACCGTTGCCGGTCGTCTGTTTCGTCGCCTGAATGCCGTCGATCGACAGAGTCAGCGTCGCGGTCTGCGGGCCCATCGTGCCCGCGATCACGGTCAGGGCCTCGACCTTGATGCGTTCGCCATGATGGCCGATCTCGTCGTCGACCAGCGCCTCGATGTCGTCGTCGTAGACGATCTTCTTGCGGTCGGCGAGATCCTTGAATCGGTTGAACGCGTCCTGCAAAGCATTCTCGCCGAGTTCGTAACCGAGTTCCTTCAGCTTGGAGCGGAAGGCGGCGCGGCCCGAATGCTTGCCCATGACCAGCGAGGTCTTGGACACGCCGACGCTCTCGGGCGTCATGATTTCGTAGGTCTGCGCGTTCTTCAGCATTCCGTCCTGGTGAATGCCGCGTTCGTGCGCGAAGGCGTTCCGGCCGACGATGGCCTTGTTGTACTGCACCGGGAACGATGTCACCGCCGACACGAGTTTCGAGGCGCGATGCAGCATCGTCGAATCGATGTTGTTCACGTAGGGCAGAATGTCCGCGCGCGTGCGCAACGCCATCACGACTTCCTCCAGCGCGGCGTTGCCGGCGCGCTCGCCGATGCCGTTGACGGTGCACTCGATCTGCCGCGCGCCGCCGGCGAGGCCCGCCAGCGTGTTGGCCACCGCCAGCCCCAGGTCGTTGTGACAATGAACCGAGAAGATCGCCTTGTCCGAATTCGGCACGCGCTCGCGCACGGTGCGGAAAATACGCTCGTATTCCTCGGGCACCGTGTAGCCCACCGTGTCGGGAATGTTGATCGTCGTCGCGCCGGCCCTGATGGCGGCCTCGACGGTGCGGCAGAGGAAATCCATGTCGGTGCGCGTGCCGTCTTCAGCCGACCATTCCACGTCCGCGACGAGGTTGCGCGCCCGGGTCACCTGCGCCGTGACCATCTCGAGCACTTCCGACGGCTCCTTCTGCAACTTGTATTTCATGTGCAGCGGCGAGGTGGAGATGAACGTGTGGATGCGCGGATGGACGGCGTGGCGCACGGCCTCGGCGCACCGGTCGATGTCCTTGAAGGCGGCGCGGGCGAGGCCGGCGACGCTGGCCCGCTTCACCCGCTTGGCGATGGCGGACACCGCTTCGAAATCGCCTTCCGAGGCGATGGGAAACCCGGCCTCGATCACATCGACGCCCATCGCGTCGAGCAGATCGGCGACCTCGAGTTTTTCCTCGAACGTCATGGTGGCGCCCGGCGATTGCTCGCCATCGCGCAGGGTGGTGTCGAAAATGACGACGCGGTCCTTGTTGGAACTGGCGCCGCTGGTGGCCTGGTCTGTCATGGGTCTGTCCTGAAAATTCGTCCGGCTTCCGCCTGGACCTGGTTGCTCGTCCCGCCTCGTCATCCCCTGAGCGCCCAGGCAAAGCCCGGCCGGCCCTCAGGGGCGGCTAAGAAGAAGCAGGGCGGCGAGTTTCGAGGCGCGAGCGGAGGCGCGCGAGGTTTTGCAACCCGCGTCGGCGTTTTCCGGCAATGTGGCGAAGCAGGCCACGGCGATCCCCAACGATCCCGAATGGGAGCCAGCTCTCCTTAACTGAAAAGCGGGCCCCGTGACAAGGGCGCGCCCTCGCCAGTGTCGACAGCTCCTGAAGATGTCCGGTTCCGCGGCACGTTCAAATGTCCGCTTGCGCCGCTCCCGGTTCGAGGCGCAACATCGTCGGCGCGCAACAACCGCCGGAGACCCCATGGCCCGCCGCTTCGTCGATATTTCCGTGGACCTGCGGTCCGGCATCGCCTCCGATCCGCCGGGCGGAACCCCGGAGATCGCCTACATCGACCACAAGCAGAGCGCCGAAAAGGTCTGCTCGTTTTTTCCGGGTCTCTCGCCCGCCGATTTGCCCGACGGCGAGGGCTGGGCCGTCGAGCAGATCAATCTGTCGACGCACAACGGCACGCATGTCGACGCGCCCTGGCATTTCTCCTCGATCATGGACGGCGGCAAGCGCGCCATGACCATCGACGAAGCGCCGCTCGACTGGTTTTTCCGCCCCGGCGTGAAACTCGATTTCCGCCATTTCGCCGATGGCCATGTCGTCACGGCGGCGGAGGTCGAGGCGGAGCTGAAACGCGTCGGCCACGCGTTGCAACCGCTCGACATCGTCGTCGTCAACACCAGCGCGGGCGCGCGATATGGCGAGGCGGATTACGTCTCGAAAGGCTGCGGCATGGGACGCGAGGCGACGTTGTGGCTGACCTCGCGCGGCGTGCGCGTCACTGGCACGGACGCCTGGTCCTGGGACGCGCCATTCATCCACACCGCGAAAAAATTCGCGGCGACGCGCGACGCCTCCATCATCTGGGAAGGGCACCGCGCCGGCCGCGAAATCGGCTATTGCCATATCGAGAAGCTGCACAATCTCGAATGTCTGCCGGCGACGGGTTTCACCATCGCCTGTTTCCCGGTGAAGATCGCCGCCGCCTCGGCTGGCTGGACGAGGGCCGTGGCGATCTTCGAGCAGTGATCGCTACTGGCGGCGCCACCAGTTCCAGCCCCAGCCACGCGGGCCGGACCCGTCGAGACGGGTTTTCTGACCGGCGTCGAGACTGCCGTAGAAAGCATCGAAGGCCGGACGCACGGTCTTGATGGCCGCGAGCATGACCTCCATGCGCGTCTCCATCAGCGCGAGGCGCTCGGTGGCGGCGGCGGGCCACGTCGCGGGACAGGCCTTCGTCATGGCTTCCGCGGCCTTCCTGGAAGCCTCGCGCAGGTCGCCGAGCTTCGCCTTTTGCGCGTCGGTCGGCTTCACGGCGCGCTCGATGCGGTCGAGCCGCCATTCCGCGAGGCCGGCGACGCGCGGACCGCACATATCGGCGCCGCGGCCCATGCCCATCATCATGCCCGGCCCCATCATGGCCCCGTCGCCGGGACCGAAGCTGCCGCGCCCCTGCGCGAAGGCCGGAGCGACCAATAAAACGGCGGCGATCGAAATCGCGGCCAGGTGAACGGCTGAACGCATGGATCTGCTCCTCCGGAAACAACGCCCCCCGGCGCTTTCGCGAAGGTCATCAACCACGCCGCGCGCGGACGCGCATTGCCATGCGTCAATCGCTTTTCGAATCGCGCGGTCTCGCGCCGGAGCCGTTCGTGCCTACTTGTTGCGGGAAACGATCTGTTGCACGCGCTTTCGTTGCTCCGGCGTGACTTTCGAGACGACCGCCAGCGCGTTGTCGTGGCTGTGTTCCGGGTCGAGATATTCAATGATGCGTTCGGTGCGCTCGCCCTCGGCGATCAGTTCGGGATTGGCGAGCGTCTGTTTCACCGCCGCCTGAAGATACGCCAGCCGCGCTTTTGGCGTGCCCGGCGGCAGGATCATCAGCCGGCCGAGGTCTTCCACGCCCGAGAGAAAATCGAACAGCCATTGCTGGTCCGCGTCGAGCGCGACCGCCTCGTGAATGGTCGGACGGTCGAGGAACCAGCGGGACTTCTTGCGCGACATCGTGGCGAGCGCGTGATTCTGCTTCGCCTTGACGAAATTGTTGGCCGAGGATTCCGGAATGTAGACGAAATCCATCTCGCCGCGCGTCACGGCGAGCGCGGCCTGGTTGCTGCCCTGATACCCCGGCACGATCTGGCAATCGAGCTTGAGCGCCTCGCAGGCGAAAGCCGCGCCGTTGCCGAGGCCGTCCGCCGGCCCGCTCGCGCCCCATTGCCATTTCTTCTTCGTGGCGAGCACGTCCTTCACCTCGCGGATCGGCGAGTCGTATCCCGTGAGCCACAATCCGGGAGGCGCTCCAACCGTGGCGAGATAGTCGAATTTCGCCAGATCGAACCGCGCGCCCTCCTGTTCGGTGATCTGCGCGAAGGCGGCGGAGGTGCCGTTGGCGAAGGACATGGTCAGCCCGTCCGCCGGCGACACGTAAAGGCGATTGAGCGAAATGAGTCCGCCGGCGCCCGGCTGGTTCTCCACGATCACGCTGGCGTCGAGCACCTTGCCCAGATAGGGAGCGATCAGCCGCGCGTAAACATCGTAGCCGCCGCCGCTGCCGGAGCCGACGACGATGCGCACGGTCTTGCCGGCGAAAAAGGCCTTCTCGGAGTCTTGCGCGGACGCGGGCGCCGCGAAGCAACACATCAACGACGCAATCAGGCCTGCGGCGATTCCTCTCGCGGACATTGCGGTTTCCTTCCTCGAACAATTTCTGGCGCGACGCGCGGATCGCGCCGAATTTGCACGGATCGGAAGAAATCTCAAACCGGCGAAACGTCGCTAGTCCGCCGCGACGCCCGCTTCCCGCACGAGCTTGCCCCAGCGCTCCGCCTCGCTTTTCACGAAGGCGGCGGTCGCCGCGGCGTCGAGCGCGTTCACCGAGCCGCCGGTCTTGCCGAAGAGCTCGACGACCTCGGGCAGGGCCCGCGCCTTCTCGACCGCGTCGCGCAGCTTCGCCACCACGGGCGCCGGCGTGCCGGCGGGCGCGAACAGACCGAACCAGGTCTCCATGTCGAGAGCGGCGAGGCCGGTCTCCATCACGCTCGGCAGATCCGGCATGACGGGATAGCGTTTGGCGGACGACACCGCGAGCGCCGGCACGGAGCCCGCCCGCACCTGCGGCAGGGCCGTCGAGGCGTTGTCGAAGAACATGTCGACCCGCCCGCCCAGAATGTCCTGATAGGCCGCCTGCGCCCCGCTGTAGGGCACGTGGGTCATTTTCACGCCCGCGAGATAGGCCATGACGGCGACGGCGATGTGCTGGCCGGTGCCGCGCCCGCCCGAGGCGTAGGTCAGCTTGTCGGGATTTTTGCGGGCGAAATCGATGATTTCAGCCAGCGACTTTTGCGGCAGGTCCTTGCGGGTGACGAGCATGAACGGCCAGGTCACGATCAGGCCAACCGAGGTGAAGTCCTTGACCGGATCGTAGGCCAGTTTCGGATAAAGCCCGATGTTCAGAGCCATGTTCGACGTGCCGCCGAGCAGCAGCGTGTAACCGTCGGGCGCGGCGCGCGCCGCGAATTCGGTGCCGACGAGCGTGCCCGCGCCCGGCTTGTTTTCGACGATCACGGGCTGGCCGAGAAATTGCGGCAGCTTGTCGGCGATGACGCGCGCGGAAAGATCGAACCCGCCGCCGGGAGGCTGCGGCACCACGATCCTGACGGGATGATCTGGAAACGTCTGCGCCCCGGCGGGAGCGATCGCGCCGAGCAGCAGCGCCGCCGTGAAAAGGATGCCGGAAAGCTTCATCGAACCGCCTCGTCGCAAGGGCTGGCAAACCGCCGTGTCGAAGTCCTTGACCGGGCGGCCCGCGCAAAGTCAAGGTCGTCGCTAGTTTTCGGGATTCGCCCGCGCGATTCTCACGAAGGAGACAACCCGTGTCGATCCACATGAAGCCGGGCCGCGCCCTGGCGCTCGCGACATTCGTCGGCCTGTCCGCCTGCAACGCCAGCCCGCCGCCGCCCGTCTATGTCGCGCCGCCGCCCCCGGCGTCGACGAACGTCACGCCATCGTCGTTCCGAATGCCGGAAGGCGCCGGCTGCTCGGGCGACGTCGCCCGCTGGCGCGCGATCCAGGACAATGACTTGCAAATGGGGCACGTCAACAGGAGCGTTTACGACCAGATCCAGGGCGAAATCGGCGAGGCAGCCGCCGCCTGCGAGGCGGGGCGAGGCGCGCAGGCGAGCGCGATGGTGCGCGCCAGCAAGGCCCGGCACGGCTATCCCGGATAGGCTGAAGGCTCAGCGCGCCGCGAACGCGCGCAACAGAAACGCCGCGACAAAATCGAGCGGCCTCGCCGCCTCCACGCCCGAGGGATCGCTGACGACGCGCATGCCCGCGAGTTCCGCGTCGTCCTGCCGCGCGACGCGCGCCTCGATCTCCCGCGCGGCCTCGCGCGCGGGTATGTCGATATTGACGATCTTCATGCAGGCGAGCCGCGGCCCCGCGTCGACGATCAGCCATCCGGGATCGAGAGTCACCTCGTGCGGCGCGAGGCCGGTCTCCTCGCCAAGTTCGCGCAGGACGCTGCTCCCGAGATCGAGCATTCCCCCGCGCACGTCGCCCGGATCGGGCGTGCCGGCGGGAAAATAGACGAGACCGGCGTTGGCGGTGTGCGCGCCCATTTCGCCGAGAATGAAGCCGCCATCGGAGCCGCGCAGCGCCGCCATCGAGAAAATGTTGCGCACGCCCGGATCGGGAAAGCCGAAATCGCGCCAGGCGACGAAGGCCGCGAAATCCGTCTCGAAGCTCGCGGCGCGCAACAGGCGCGTTCCGCCCTCGCGGATGATCGCGTCCCGGTGCGACAGCAGCACCCGCCCGTTGAACATCCGCGGACGCGCCGCGACGAGGCCCCGCCAGTGCGCCGCGATCTCCAGCTCGCGTTCGCGCGCGAAATCCCAGTCGCGCGCCTCGACCTCGCAGGCGAGCGCGTCGACGGGTTCAATCCGGATGTCGCGGGGGCTCATGCCTCGATCGCGCCCTGCGCGATCATCACGACGGAGCCGCCGACGCTGGCGCCGACGAGAGCGCCGCCCTCGACCTCGAGCCCGACGGTGATCAGGCTGGGCCTGCCCATTTCGAACCCCTGTTCGATGACGAGGGTGTGATCGCCGTCCGGCGGATTCTCGCAAGCGACGGCCACGCCCGCGAAGGCCGCGGCCGCGGAGCCCGTCGCCGGGTCTTCGGCGATGCCCTGCGAGGGCGCGAACATGCGCGCGTGAACGTCGCTTCCCTCGCGCTCGCATTCGCTGGTGTAGAGCCAGACGCCGATCGCGTCGGGACCAAAGGCGCCCGCGAAAAGCGCCGCTTCGGGGCGCGCCCGCGCGATCGCCTCGCGCGAGGCGACCGGGACGAACGCGAGCGGCGCGCCCGCCGACCAGACGCCCGGCCGGTGGGCGTCGAACCCGATGTCGTCGGCGTCGAGCGAAAGCGCGGCGGCGATGGCGGCGATGTCGGTCAGGTCCGACAGCTTTTCAGGCAGACGCGCGAGATTGAAGCTGGCGTTGACGACGCCCTTTTTCCCCGCGCGCACGACGCAAACAATGTCGCCGATCCCCTCCTCCAGCACGACGCGCAGCTCGTCCTTCAGGATATGCTCGGGCGCGCGCAAATGGGCGATCAGCGCCGCGGCGCCGATCGTGGGATGCCCCGCGAATGGCAATTCGCTCGCCGGCGTGAAGATGCGCAGCCGCGCCGTGTTCACGGGATCGCCCGCGTCGCGAACGAAGACCGTCTCCGAGAGATTGAACTCGCGCGCGATTTTCTGCATGCGCGCCGCGTCGAGCCCCGCGCAGTCCATCACCACCGCGAGCGGATTGCCGGCGAAGGGCGTGTCCGTGAAGACATCGAGAATGTGATAGGCGCGGCGCGACATTCTACTTCAAGACCTCCGCCGCCTTTTTCGCGAAACGGTCGTCGAACGTCTTCGTCAGATCGACGTTGGCGCCCTTCATCTCCTCGTCGAATTTCGTCAGCATGTCCGCCGTCGACTTCATGCCGGCGGGATCGATGAGTCCGGTGAGCGAATAGGAGGGTTTCGACTTGCCGGCGGCGAGGAGATACAGCGGCCTGTCGCCGAGCAGATATTCCTCCGGCACGGTCGCCGCGATGTCCTCGGGCGTCGCCGTCTTCAGCCACTGCAGCGTCTTGTAGAAGGCGTTGACCAGCGCCTGCGTCGTGTTCGGGTTTTTGTCGATGAACCCCCTGGTGATGTAGAGAACCGCCGCCGGATTCGACCCGCCGAACAGATCGCGCGTGCCCTGCTCGGTGCGCGTGTCAACGACGACGTTGATCTCGCCGGACCGCTCGAGGAACGAAATAACCGGCTCGAGATGCGAAATAGCGTCGATCTCGCCCTTCTGGATCGCCGCCAGCGCCGACTGCGCCGAACCGATGCCGATGTAGGACGCGTCGCGCGGCGAGAGACCGGCCTTCGCCATGACGAAATTCATCAGCATGTTGGTGGAGGAGCCCGGCGCGGTGACGCCGATTTTCATTCCCTTGAAGTCCGCGGGACCATCCCACTTGCGGCCCTTCTTCACGCCGACCGCGATGGCGGGGAAGCGCCCCAGTTCGATCACGGCGCGAATGTCCTGACCCTTGGCCTGCATCCGCACCGTGTGTTCATAGGCCCCGGTCACGACGTCGACGGAGCCGCCGACCAGCGCCTGCAGCGAGCGGGCGCCGCCGGAGAAGTCCTGAATCTCGACGTCGAGCCCCTGCTCCCTGAAAAAGCCCTTCCGCTCGGCGATCGTCAGCGGCAGATAATAGAGCAACGCCTTGCCCCCGACGCCGAGCGTGAGCTTTGTTTTCTCCGGCGCCTGCGCGAAGGCGCCGGTCGCCGCGAACATGGCGAGGAGGGCGAATGCCCGGAAGGCGCGTTTCATCCTGATCTCCCGTCTGGAGGGTCGATAATTCCGTCGCGCCTCTTCTAGCCTGAATCGCGCGCGGCGGCACGCCCTCACTTGCGGGCGCTCACGGCCCGTTTGAACCGCGCCGCCACGGCCGGGGTCGTGCGCATGAGATCGCCCACCAGCGCCTGCAATTTCGCGCCCGGCACGAAATCGATGTCGAGCTTCGCCTTGCCGGCCTCGTCGAGAAACTGTTCGTCCCGGACCGCGGCCGCGAGCGCCGCGCGCAGGAGTTCCACGCGCGCGGAGGAAACGCCGCCCGCGACGAAGTACGAACGGCCGATGAGTTCGGTGATCGCCATCATCGAAACAACCTTCCGCTCCTCGTCGTCCCGCGCGAACTCGAGCAGCGTCGGCGTGTCGGGAACGCGCGGATCGCGCTCCAGCGCCATCTGGAAAATGAAATTGAGCTTGCCGTCGCGCAGCCAGTCGGGATTCTGGAAAACATAGGAAATATAGGTGTTCGCGCCGCGCCCGCCCACCTCGCCGCGTTCCATCGCCAGATTGATCTCGGTTCCCCCGAGATAGCCCGTGACGACCCTGAATTTCGTTCCGAACAGATCGTTCGCCATCAGCGGATACATTTCCGTCGTCGTGCCCGGAGAGGCCGCGCCGATGACGACTTCCTTGCGCCGCGCGTCGTCGAGCGTCTTCACGCCGCTCGTGTGCCAGGTCGCGAGCAGGTTCGTCGGACTGGCGACCGATCCGATCCACTGAAACGAGCCCGCGTCGACGCCGGCCTTCTCGGGCTCGAGCAATTGCTGGAGCGGCAGGATGTTGAGCGGCGCGCCGAGAATCGTTCCGTCCTTCGCGCCCTCGCCGACGAAATGCGCGGCCTGGATGCTCGCCGCCCCCGGCAGGTTGCGCGCGACGACGGCGGGATTGCCCGGCAGAAAGCGGCCCAGATGACGCGCCACGAGGCGCGCGTAGAGATCATAGCTGCCGCCGGGCGCGGAACCGATCACGATGGACGCCGTCTTGCCCTGCCAGGTCTCCTGCGCCGCCGCGGGAACCGCCGCACACGCGGCCAGCGCCAGCGAAACGCCGCGAACGATCATTCTCACCGGATGTTTTCCCGTGTCTCCCATCGCCCGACAATGCCGCCCCCGGCGACGCGCGGCAAGGGGCCTACCCCTGCCCCGCCGCCGGCGGGCGCCAGGCGAGCAGCCGGTTTTCCACCAGCGTCACCAGCATGTCGATGGCGAGCACGAAAATGGAGAGCACGACCATCCCCGCGAACACGCCGGTCACGTCGAACGTGCCTTCGGCCTCGTGAATGATGTAGCCCAGCCCCGCGGCGCTGCCGAGATATTCCCCGACCACGGCGCCCACCAGCGCGAAGCCGACCGACGTGTGCAGCGAGGAAAACATCCACGACAGCGCCGACGGCCAGTAGACGTGCCGCAACAATTGCCGCTCGTTCATGCCGAGCATCCGCGCGTTGGCGAGCACGGCCGGGCTGACCTCCTTCACGCCCTGATAGACGTTGAAGAAGACGATGAAGAACACCAGCGTGAACCCGAGCGCCACCTTGGACCAGACGCCAAGCCCGAACCACAACATGAAGATGGGCGCCAGCACGACGCGCGGCAGGGCGTTGGCCATTTTAACGTAGGGGTCGAAAACCGCCGCGACGCGCGGCTGCCGCGCGAACCAGAAGCCGACGACGATGCCGGCGCCCGCGCCGATGACGAAGGCGAGCATCGTCTCGGTCAGCGTGATCCACAGATGTTTCCAGATCATGCCCGTGGCGAAGAACTTGACGATGCGCAGCGCCACGTCCTCGGGCGTCGAGAAGAAGAAGCGGATGTTCTTCACCTCGCCCACGAGCGGATAGTTCGAGCACAGGTGCCACGCCCCGATCAGGACCAGGGCCACGGCGATCTGCAACGAAATGAGTGTCACGCGATTCAAGCGTCCGTCCTCCCGATGGTTCCACGCGGCCCGCCGCGGCGACGATCGTCACGCATCGGCGAGTCCTGGCCTGCCCGCCTCGACGACGAACGATTTGAGAGTCGTGGCCGGCGCGCCCGCGACGGAAATTGTCCCGAGAACGCGATAATCCGCGCGCCATTGCTTCGGCGTCACCGCGTGGCGCGTGTAGCCGCGGCTGTTGCTGACGAGCTTCATGTGCGGATTGGCGGCGAGCACGACGGCTTCGTTCGCGAGTTTCTCGACGCCGTCGCCGCCCGAGGAAATCGAGGTCGCCGCGAACTCGACGCCGACGCAGGGCGTGGAGAGGTTCTTCCAGTCCTCGCGCATTTCCAGCGCCGCGCCCATGTGAATGTCGCCGGAGAGGACCACCGGATTGGCGCGGGGCGCCGCGCGCAACATCGCCAGCACGCGTTTCTGCGCGGCTTTCGCGCCATCCCAGGAATCCATGTTGTGAACGTCCGTCTCGCCCGCCTTCGTCCAGGGAAACGATTGCCAGTCGAACCGCGAAAACGTCACCTGTTGCGCCAGCGCCTGCCATGGCGTCGCGCAATCCCGCAGGCCGCGCGCGAGCCAGGCCTCCTGCCCGGCCCCCATCATTGTGCGGCGAGGGTCGTCCGCCTCCGCGCAATTCGCCTTGCCGCCGTCGCCGCACGCCTGTTTCGACCGGTGCTGGCGCGTGTCGAGCACGGCGATGGTCGCGAGGTCGCCAATCGAGAACCAGCGATGCGCGAGAATGTCCGGCCCGCGCGGCAGCATCGCGCGGCGCACGGGCATGTGCTCGTACCAGGCCTGCAAGGCCGCGGCTCGACGGAACAGGAACGCCTCCGGCGGCGTGTCGCGCTCGGTGTCGTCCGCCCAGTTGTCGGCGATCTCGTGATCGTCGAAAGTTGGCAAAAAGGCGCACGCGGCGTGCGCGGCCTGCAAGTCCGGATCGGTTTTGTAGAGCGCGTATCTTCGACGATAATCGACGAGGTTGACGCAGGCGGGAAAACCCTCCGGCAGCGGGCGCGGCCAGGGCCGTTTGGCCTGGTCGAGCAAGCTCCGCGCACCCTCGTAGATGTAATCGCCATAGTGAAAGACGAAATCGAGATCGTCTTCGGCGATGGCGCGCCAGGCGCCGAAATATCCGGCCTCCCATTGCTGGCAGCCCGCGGAGGCGAAGCGCAGGATCGAAACCGGCGCCCCCGCGGGCGGCAGCGTGCGCGCCCGGCCCGTCGCGCTTTGCGCCTCG
>CAISEY010000284.1 GCA_903884435.1 uncultured Hyphomicrobiales bacterium
CCGCACCCATCACGAGGGGCCGGAACTCGCCGCCTCCTCCGCCGTGACCGGAAAGATCGTCGACGAGCGCAAGCTCATGTCGGGAGCGCTCTGATGCAGCCCTTCACCATTCTGGAACGCGTCGCCGCTCAGCTGATCGAGGACGACGTCAACACCGATCAGGTCGCGCCCATCGGCGCCGGACCCCGGGTCAATCCCGATTACGCGGCGATGCTGTTCATGCGCCAGCGCGTCAACGCGGACGGCTCGCCCAACCCGGATTTCTTCCTCAACAAGCCACAATTCTCGAAACCCTCGATTCTCGTGACGGGCGCCAACTTCGGCTGCGGCTCCTCGCGCGAAGCGGCTGTCTGGTGCATGCAAGCCGTTGGCATCCGCTGCGTCGTGGCGCGGAGCTTCGCCGACATTTATCGCGAAAACTGCCTGCAAAACGGCGTGCTGCCGGTTGTGTTCGGGGACGGGGACGCGGAGGCGTTCGAGGCGCTCGTTGTATCGACGAATGGCGGAGCGCCATTCCGCGTCGATCTCGCGGCGCAAACAATTTCCGGGCCGGGCGGGGCGGTGTTTCGTTTCGACATTCCGCCCGCGGACCGCACGCGCCTGCTCGAAGGGCTCGACGACATCGGGCTCACGATGAAACACGACGCCGAAATCGCCGCTTTCGAGGCGAGGATGAAAATCGCCAGACCCTGGTCGCAGCGCGCCGACGCGAACGCCCTCTAGACTCCGGAGCCACCATGACCCCTCGCAAGAAATTCCGCGCGCTCCTCGCCGCGCCCGGCATGACCATGGCGCCTGGCGCCTATGACGCGCTTTCCGCGCGCATTATCGAGGCGCAGGGCTTCGAAGCCATGTCCGCCGGCGGTTACGCCGCCGTCGGCAGCATGCTCGGCCAGCCGGACACCGGCCAGTCCAACATGCGCGACTACGCCGATCATTACGCGCGCATCTGCGCCGCGGTGAACATTCCCGTCTATGTCGACGCGGACACGGGCTTTGGCGGCGTCAACAACGTACGCCAGATGATCCGCGCCTTCGAGGCCGCCGGCGTCGCCGGCGTGTTCATTTCGGACCAGGTGTTCCCGAACCGTTGCGGCTACATGGCGGGCAAGCAGGTCGTTTCCACCGAGGAAATGCTGACCAAGATGAAGGCCGCGCTCGACGCGCGCACCGACCCGGACTTTTACATCGTCGCGCGTTCGGACGCTTTTCACGTCGAAGGGCTCGACCGCGCCATCGAGCGTTGCCAGCTCTACATGGACATCGGCTGCGACATGGCCAAGCCCATGGGCGCCGACAGGATCGAGGACGTGAAGCGCGTCATTCGCGAAATACCCTGTCCGCACATGGCGAATTTTTCCAACGCGAATCCGAAGGGCTGGCCGCCGTTCGACGAGCTGGAAAAGGCCGGCGCGGCGATGGTTTCCTATCCCTCCGCCGCTCTGTTCGCGGCGGTCGGCGGCGTCACCCGCGCCATGGCGACGCTGAAGCGCGACCGCAACCTCGACGCCGTGCGCCAGGAACTCGTGGCCTTGCAGGATTACTACGGCCTCGTCGGTCTCGACGCGCAGAACGCGAAGGAAGACGAATATCTCGCCGCCGCGCGCGCCACGATGGCGAAAAAGGGCGTCAAGGCCTGAACCGCGCGCGCGAGGGACGGAGACAGCGATGAACGCTCTGACACGCGTCGCCAGCCTGTGCGCGGCTTTTCTTCCGCTTCTCGCTGGCTCCGCCCGCGCCGCCGACGCGGCGCTGGTCGAGGCGGCGAGGAAGGAAAAGGAAATCAACTGGTACACGGTGCAGACGATCCCGCAGATCGTGCTGCCCCTCGTCGCCGGCTTCGAGAAAAAATACGCGATCAAGGTCAATTACATCCGCGCCACTTCCAGCGAGGTCGTGCTGCGCGTGCTCAACGAGGCGAAGGCCGGGCGCGTGCTGAGCGACGTGGTCGATGGAACCAGCATGATCACGCTCCAGCGCGACAAGATGCTGATGTCGTGGACGCCGGACTATTCGAAATCCTGGCCGCGGGAGCTCGTCGATCCCGAAGGCTTCTGGATCGCCACGAATTATTTCGTCAACACGATCGGGATCAACACCGATCTCGTGCCGCCCGCCGCCGAACCGCGCTCCCTCGACGATCTGCTCGACCCGAAATGGAAGGGCAAGATGGCCTGGGGCTCGACGACCTCGAGTTCGGCGGGGCCGGGCTTCGTCGGCATGATGCTGCGCGAGCTCGGCCCGGAGAAGGCGAAAGTCTATCTCGAAAAGCTGGCGATACAGAACATCGCCGCGCTGCCCGTCGCGGCGCGGCAGATTCTCGATCAGGTCATCTCCGGCGAATACGCGCTGGGCCTGATGATGTTCAACCATCACGCCGTCATCAGCGCCGCGAAGGGCGCGCCGGTGAAATGGCTGCCCGTCTCGCCCGCCATGGTGACGCTCAACGTCGCCGCCGTGGTGAAGGACGCGCCGCACCCCGACGCCGGCAAGCTGTTTCTCGACTACATGATGTCGGACGAGGGGCAGGCGATCTTCCGCGACAACGACTACCTGCCGACCAACCCGGCCGTGAAGGCGCGCGTGCCCGAACTCGTGCCCGATGGAAAAGCGTTCCGCGGCCTCGTCTTCACCGGCGACGAGATCGACGCGTCCATGGCCGGCTGGGCGAAAATGTTCGGCGAAATTTTCCGATAGGAGGCAAGCGTGTCCTTTTCCGCGTGGCGTGGCGTCGTCGGCCTGATCCGTCCAACCCTCCGCCCCGGCGGGCTCGAGGAGATCATTCGCATGTTGCCCGAGGGAATCGGCGTGATCCCACTCTTCAACAACATCCAGCGCGGCGACGAGAGCGAGTTTCGCGAGGTCATCCGCGGCTACGAGGACAAGCTCGAACTGCTCGCCGACCAGCGCGTCGACATCATGCATCCCTCGGGAGCGCCGCCCTTCATGATGCTGGGCTACGAGGACGAACAACGACTCATCCGCCAGTGGGAGCGTCGCTATCGCGCGCCGGTCTTCACCTCCGGCATGAACCAGATCGCGGCGCTGAAGGCGCTCGGCGTCAAGCGCATCGTCGGCGTCTCCTATTTTCCCGAAAAACTCAACCGCGTGTTCGGCCAGTATTTCCACGACGCCGGTTTTGACGTGCTCGCCATGGAAGGCGTCGACGTGCCCTTCGACAAGGTGCAGGAGCTCTCGTCGCAGTCGGTTTATTCCTTCATCAAGCCGCTCTGGAAAAAGCACCGGAAGGAAGCCCAGGTCGTCTACATGCTCGGTTCGGGCTGGCGCACGCTCGACATCGTCGAGACCATGGAAAAGGATTTCGAAATTCCGGTGCTGCAATCCATTTGCGCGCAGGTCTGGGAGTTCCAGACCCGTCTCGACGTGCGCCATCCCCTGCCGGGCTTCGGCAAGCTGATGCGGGAAATGCCGGACTTTCCGCGCTGATTATTTGATGATCGCCTTCGCCCGCTCGATGATCGCGGCGGGCTGCGCGACCAGCGCGTTGACGGCCTCCTGCATGGCCTTGCCGCCGACGGGATCGAGATCGAGTTGCGCCTGTCCGGCGTCGGCGATGTATTGGGCGTCCTTCGACATGGCGTCGAAAGCCTCGCGCAATTGCGCGACCTTCGCCCCGGGCAGGCCGGGCGGCGCGAGCAGCGGCCAGGCGAGCTGCGTGTCCGTCACGAGCGCGCGCATCACGTTGTTGTCCTCGGGCGAGCGCGTCAGGTCGAGCGCGAAGGGCACGTCCGGCAACTCCTTGACCTTTTGCAGACCCGTCTGCACCAGCAACCGCAGCTTGCCCTCGCGCACGAGCTGCATCGAGCGCGCCTTGATGGCGCCCCAGGCCCAGCCGCAGAACCCGTCGACCTCGCCGCGCTCCATGGCGACGACGATTTCGACGCCGCCGGGATAGCCGCTGACGACGCGCAGTTTCGAGCCCAGCAGCGCGTTGAGCAGCAGCGGATGATTGTTGGTGCGCGAGCCCGGTCCGATGCCGCCCACGGTTGTCTCGACGGCGAGCGTGTCCGCGAACGTCTTCGCCCTCGCGGTCTCCCACACGGCGCACAGCGCGGTTTCCGGCGTGCGTCCGCCGATCCAGTTGAATTTTTGCGGATCGTATTTCGCCGCCGCGTTGCCGAACAGGGGCTCGAACACGGTCGCGCCATTGATGACCGCGAGCGTCGAGCCGTCGCGCGGCGCGAGATTGTAGAGATGGTTCGTCGCGGACATGGAGCCGGCGCCCGGCATGTTCTGCACGACGACCTGCGGATTGCCCGGAAGAAACCGTCCGAGATGCCGCGACCACAGCCGCGCCGTGAGATCGTAGGCGCCGCCGGTGGTGAAGCCGACGATGATGTTGATGGTCTTCGCCTCCTGCGCGCGCGCCGCCGGCGCGAGGAGAAGGCACGCGAGGGCCAGCGCCCGCGGGAGAAAACGCGTTTTCATGGCGAGCCCCCGTTTTGTTTCGCGGGCTTTTCGTACGCGCCCATGTCCTTCACCGCGGCGGCGGCGAAGGACGCGTCGAGAACCATGTCGAGGGAAACCTTCGTTTCGATCAGCTTTTCGTCGCGGAACACGTCGAGATCGAATTGCAGGCTGGCGACGTTCACCTTGCCGTCCGGATCGATCGCGTTGACGCCCATCCTGCGATAGATCGCCGGATCCTTGATCAGGCTGTATTCCGTGAGAATCGCGATGATCGCCTCGCCCTTCTCGCCGGCGAGGCGCGCGTTCTCGACGGCGTCGTTGTAGTCGCGCAGCCCGCGCAGATAGGCGCGCATGAAGCGGGTCGCGATGTCCGTCTTCCCCGCGAATTGCGCGGAATAGAGCACGACGGAAATCTGGTGGCCCGGATAAATCTCGTCGTCGCCCATGAAGCGCGTGGCGACGCCGCGCGTTTCGATCTCCGTCGCGGTCGGCTCCGCCGGCAGGGCCGCGTCGATCGCCTTGTTCGAAAGGGCCAGCAATTGCTGGGGATAGCCCATGTAAACGCGCTCGAAGTCGCCGGGCTTGAGCCCGCTGCGTTCGTAGAGCTTCGTCACCGTGCCGTCGCCAGAGGCGCCGAGCGCCGTTCCCGCGAGTTTCAGGCCCTTGAGGTCCGCGAGCGTTTTGAAGCGTCCGCCGTCGATCAGATCCTTGCGCACCATGAGGGATTGCGAGCGCCAGCCGGGCGGCGTCGAGGCCTTGTCGGCGACGATCCTGATTTTGATGCCGCGCCCCGCCGCGTTGTAGAGGCCCGCCGATGGCGCGCCGCCGCCGACGTCGAGATCGCCCGAGGCGAAGGGCGCGATCATCCGCGCGCCGGAATCGAAGGCGATGAAATTTGGCTCGATGCCCTCGGCCTTGAAGTAGCCGCGCTTGTCCGCGACGAAAAAACCCCCGTCGGCCGCGGCGTTGGTGTGGCCGACATTGACCTTCGTCAGGCCCTGCGCCGGCGCCGCGGCGGTCGCCAGACAGGCCGCGAGCGCGAGCGCGAGGCGGATGGTGCGTTTCCTCATCTTTTTCTCCCGGCGGCGCCGTGTTTTCCGCCGGCAGGTTACGCGCGCTTTGTCATGGCGCGCAAGCCGCGCCGCGCGGTTGACACGATGGGCGCGCGCCGCCACGTTGCCGGCGAACACGGGAGGTTCTTGTGCCGGTCTTTCGACTGATGTCCTTGCTCGCCGCGACATGGCTCAGCGTGGCGAGCGCCGGGGCGCAGCCGGTCGTCACCATTGGCACGGTGCTCAGCGTGCCATCGGCCTCCACCTTCATCGCCATCGAGAAGGGCTATTTTCGCGACGCCGGCGTCGCCGTGAGGAGCGAGAACATCGACACGCTCAGCCGCGCCATGGCCTTGCTGGCGACCAACCAGATGCAACTCGCGCAGGGCGGAATCAACGCGGGGTATTTCAACGCGGTCGGGCAGGGGCTTCCCGTCATTCTCGCGCTGGAAAGCGGCTCGACGCCGGTGTTTCACAATTTTCTCGTCCGCCCCGACCTCAAGGACACGATCAGGACGGCCGCCGATCTGAAGGGCCGCAATGTCGCGGTCAGCGGGCCGGGCTCGCTCTCGGTCTACGAACTCGGCGTGATCCTGGAAAACGTCGGGCTGCGCCTCGCCGACGTGAACGTGAAGAATCTTTCGTTCCCGCAAATGATTCCGTCGCTCGCCAACAAGTCGCTCGATGTCGCGCTGATGGTGTCGCCCTTCCTCGACAGCGCGGTCGAGCAGGGCGTCGGCGTTCCCTGGATCGACCCGGAAGTCGGTCAGGTGAAGGCGTTGCCGATGACGAGCCTCGCCTACATGGCGAGCGCCGACTGGATCAGGCAAAATCGCGACATCGCGAAAAAGGTGATGGTCGCGCTGGTGCGCGGCGGACGCGACTATTGTCAGGCCTATCATCACGGGCCCAACCGCGGCGAGGTGCTCGATCTCATGGTGCGCAATGGAATCGCGCCCGACCGCGCCTTTCTCGACCGCATGAAATGGCAGGCGCGGAGCGTGGACGGCGCCGTCAATCCCGCGAGCATCGCCGACATTCATCGTCTCTACAAAAAGGAAGGGCTGATCGAACGCGATCCGCCCGCCGACAGGATGATCGAGGCGAGCCTCGCCGCGGAAGCGGCGAAGGAGCTTGGCCCGTTCGAACTCATCAACAAGGCGAGCCCGTTGCGGGGCTGCCGCTAGCCGAAGAGGAAAGCCCATGTCCCTGAGCAAGGAAGTCCGCCGCGTCGTCACCACCGTCGACGGGAGCGGCAAGGCCGTCGTTCTGTTCGACGGCGACAATCCCAACAAGAAGGTGCGCGAGGGCCGCGGCACCGTCTCGCGCCTGTTCTGGGTCACGAACGAGACGCCGGCGGACATCGCGGGGCCGGCGGATCGCGGCCATCACTTTGAGGGTGTCGCGCCGCCGAAATCGGGCTCGATTTTCCGCATGGTCGACATCCCACCGATCACGAAGGACGTCGAGGCGCTGCCCGTCGATTATCACCATTCCATGCATGGCGATTCCACGCCGAAGCGCCACATGCCGCCGCGCCATCCGCTGATGCACGCCACGCGCACCATCGATTACGCGATCGTCATGGCCGGCGAGATCGACATGCTGCTCGACGACACGGAAATCCACCTGAAGGCCGGCGACGTGCTGGTCCAGCAGGGCACGAACCACGCCTGGGTCAACCGCGGCACGGAGCCGTGCCGCATCGCCTTCGTGCTGATCGACGCGCAGGAGCCGTGAGGGCGGGGCGGGGGGATCATGCACGCGCGTTTTTCAATTGCATTTTGTCCGGCATTACCGTACACGTGTGCGCGATGAGGCTTCGATCCGTCAGGCATCGCGGATTGAGACGTTTCATCGAAACCGATGATCCAAGGGAAATTCGTGGCGATCTTCGAAGTCGGGTGCGAAATATTCTGACGGTTCTTTTGTCGGCTGAAAATATGGATGGCGTTCGCGGCCCGCCAGGATGGCGTATTCATCAACTCACGGGAGACCGGGCAGGCGCCTGGAGCCTGTCGGTTTCGGGGAATTGGCGGATTACGTTCGAACTTGTTGGAGGCGAGATCGCGAATCTCGATCTGGAGGACTACCATTGACGAACGGGACCGACGTTAAAATCGGCATGAGACCCTCGCATCCCGGCGAATTCGTCCGCGAGGAAGTGCTGGACGAACTCGGCCTGACGATCAGCAAGGCCTCCGAAATTCTCGGCGTGCGCCGGGCGACCCTGTCCGATCTCCTGAACGGCAAGGCGGCGATGTCGCCCGAGATGGCGTTGCGGATCGAAAAGGCTTTCGACGTCAGCATGGATACGCTGCTCAGGATGCAGGCGTGGTACGATGGACACGCAATGCGTCAGCGCGCGGGGGAAATCACGGTGAAGCGCTATGTTTCGGCGGCGGGCGGTTAAGCCAGCTCATTTCGCCCCGTAGGCCGCCAGCAGACCCGCGCCATATTCAACGCCCGCTTCTTCCCACACCACCGCGTGGTGCGAGCCGGCGCCCAGCAGGTTGCGGTATTGCCGCTGCAACTGGTTGCTGGAGAACAGCGCCCGCCCGCCCGCCTGGTGAAACAGCTTCTGGCCGGCGGAAACGGCGAGCTTGCAGGCGAAGGAGACGTTGCGCTTCGAGGTGCGCTTCTCGTCCTCGGTGATCTCGCCGCCCGCCTCGAGCTTGCGCATCGCCTCGCGCAGGGTGGTCAGATACAGCAATTCGGCCGCGTCGAGTTCGGCGGCGGCTTCCGCCGCGATCATGTGCGTCGTCGGCAGGGCGCCGATGGAGACGCCGCGGGACTTGCGCGGCCCCGTGTAGAGCAGCCATTCGTTCAGCACGCCGCGGCCCATGCCGACGGTGAGCGCCGCGAAGCCGGTCGCGGTGATGCCGCCGCCGCGCGGCGTGCGATAGACGGGCGCCGTGTTGACCAGCGTGCCCGGACCCTTGCCGTCGCGCGACTGCTTGCCGTCGAGAAAGCGATGGGCGGGAATGAACTTGTTGTCGACGACGAAGCTTTTCGAGCCGGTGCCCGAAAGGCCCATGGTTTTCCAATCGTCGATGATCGTCACGTCCTGGCGCGGCACGAGGAAGAAATGCGGCCCCTCCCGCTTGTCGCCGTCGTGGATATAGCCGCCGCAGATGATCCAGCCCGCGTAGTCGATTCCGCTGGAAAACCCGTGTTTGCCGGAAAAGAGATAGCCGCCCTCGACGCGCGTCGCCCGGCCCACGGGATCGAAGGAAGCCGAGGCCAGCGTGTTGACGTTCTTGCCCCAAACCTCCTCCTGCGCCTCCGCCGGAAAGGTGGCGACGAGCAACGCGTGATCGGCCATGATGCGCTGGATCCAGGCCTGCGAGCCGCAAGCGGCGGCGAGGATTTGCGCGACCTCGCAGAGCACGTCCCAGGTCATTTCGTAGCCGCCGTACCGCAGCGGCTGGGCGACGCGGGTGAGGCCGGTGTCCATGTAGTCCTGGATGGTCTCCTCGGGCAGGCGCCTCAACTCCTCGCAGCGCGCCGAGCGCTCGCGCAATTTCGGAGCGAGTTCGCGGGCCCGCCCGAGAAAATCCTCGCGAGTCGGGATCGCGTTGGCGAGGTTCGCGGAGTTCAGGATCGGTGCGTTCATTTCATCCCCGGCCAGTTCTTGCGCTTCGGAGTCCGGGACTTGTTCCGCCGGGCGCGCGAGGCGATACTCCGGCGGCGGGACTCGTGGCGGCATGATAGGGGGAGGGTCCCCCGCCGCGCAAGCGCGCGCGGAGGGGTGAGACAATGCGTGCGTTTCTGGCGGGGGCTCTTCTGGCGGCGGTCGCGCCGGCGGTCGCCGGCGCGCAGACCGCCGCCGATTTCTATCGCGGGAGAACCGTCAATCTTTACGTGGCCTTTCCCTCGGGCGGCGGCTACGACATCTACGCCCGTCTCGCGGCCCGCTACATGCAGAAGCATCTGCCTGGCAATCCCGCGATCGTCGTGCAGAACATGCCGGGCGCCGGCGGCGTCAAGGCGGCGAATTTCCTCTACGACGTGGCGCCGCGCGACGGATCGGCCATCGGCATGGTCGCCGACAACGCGGCGACCGAGGAAGTTCTGGGGACGCCCGGCGTCGCTTACGCCACGGGCAAGTTCAACTGGATCGGCCGCGTGACCTCCAGCGTGAACGTGGAGGCCGCCTGGGCGACGACCGGGGTGCGCTCCATCGAGGACGTGAAACGGCGTGAATTCATCGTCGGCGGCACCGGCGCCGCGGGGATCACCACGGTGATCCGCAGGGTCGCCAACGCGGTGGGCGGCACGAAGTTCCGGATCATTACCGGCTACGCCGGCTCGCCCGAATCCTGCCTCGCGATGGAGAAGGGCGAAGTGCAGGGCTGCGCGCCCTCCTGGACTCACGTGAAGACCAATCTGCGATCCTGGCTCGACGGCGGAAAAATCAACGTGATCCTGCAATGGGGCGTCACGCGCCACCGCGAACTCGCGGACGTGCCCGCGATGGTCGAACTCGGCGGGAGCGAGGACGACCGCAAGGTGCTCGCGCTCTACGGGAGCGCCACCGATCTTGGCCGCTCCCTCGCCGCCCCGCCGGGCGCGCCCGCGGATCGCGTCAATCTGCTGCGCGAAGCCTTCGCCGCCGCGATGAAGGATCCGGATCTGATCGCCGAGGCGCGAAAGGCGAATCTCGACCACGATCCGCTGAACGGCGCGGACTTGCAGAAATTCATCGCGGAACTGAACGACGTCTCGCCCGCCGTGATCGAACGCGCGCGCAGGGCGCACGAGGGGGGCTAGTCGGGAATGCTGGCGTTTGTCACGCGCGCGGTCCGCGCGTTTTTTTCGCGTCGCGTCGTCGCAAAGACGGCGTTCGCGCCGGTCTGGCGCGCGTGGCCCGGTTTGCTGCTTGTCGCTGGCGCCCCGGCCGCCCGCGCCGACGCTGTTTCGGATTTTTACGCGGGCAAGCGCGTCACTCTCGTCGTCGCGGCGCCAGCGGGTTCCGGCTATGATTTCGGCGCCCGTATTTTCGCGCGGCATTTCGGCCGCAACATTCCCGGCAATCCGGCCGTCGTCGTGCAGAACATGCCAGGCGGCGGTGGCCGCATCGGCGCGACCTACATGGTCTCCGCCGCGCCGAAGGACGGCACGGTTGTCGCCGCCGTGCAGAGTTTCATCGCCGTCGATCAGCTCTTTGACGGCGATCCCGCCAAACCCCTGTTCGATCCGCGCCAGTTCAACTGGCTCGGCTCCATCGCCAATTCCACGTCCGTCGCCGTCGCCTGGCACGGCGCGAAAGTGAAGACCTGGCGCGATCTCCAGGACCAGGAACTCGTCGTCGGCGGCGTTGGCGCGGCGACGCCGATGGTGACGTTTCCCTACCTCTTTCGCCGCCTGCTCGGCATGAAGTTCAAGGTCGTCTCGGGCTATCTCGGCGGTCCCGACGTCGATCTCGCCATGGAGCGCGGCGAGGTCGAGGGCCGGGTCGATTTTTCCTGGCACACGCTCAAGGCGACGCGCGCCGACTGGCTGAAGGAAGGCAAGCTCAATCCGCTGTTCCAGATGGGTCTCGCCAAACATCCCGATCTTCCGGACATTCCGCTGCTGATCGACCTCGTGAAAGAGGATGAGCAGAAGAAGATCCTCGCGGTCGTCTTCATGAGCTACGAGTTTGGCCGCGCGTTTCTGACGACGCCCGGCGTTCCCCCCGAAAGGCTCGCGGCCCTTCGCGCGGCCTTCGAGGCGACGATGAAGGACCGGGAGTTTCTCGCCGAGGCGGAGGGCGCGAAACTCGAGGTGAGCCCCGTGCCCGCCGCCCGTCTTCAGGCGCTGGTGGCGGAGGCCTACAATCTGCCGCCGAGCCTGATCGCGCGCGCCGCCGCCCTGCAAAAACCCGAGGGCGGTTCGGAGGTGCAATATCGCAACGTGCGCGCGACGCTTGGCGAGGCGGGCGCCGGCGCGCGCCTGAAAATCAGTGTTCTCGGCGGCGGCGAGGAGACCATCGTCGTCGACGAGGGCCGCACCAGGATCACGCTGGCGCGCAAGGAGGCGAAACGCGCCGATCTCAGGCCGGGCCTCGTCTGCGCCATCGCCTATCTTGGCGAGGGCACCACGGCGAAATCCGTGGAATGCGATTGAGCCATGGCCGCGAGTTTGAAAGCGCGGCCGTTCGCCGCCGGAAGGAAGCCATGACACTCTCCGCGGAAACCCTGCCGCCGCGCCTCAAGTGGTTCTCGCGATTCCTTGGCGCCGAGCCCGGCGAGGTTCCGGCGCTGCTGCTGTCCTTCGGCTTTTTCTTCTGCGTTCTGTGCGGCTACTACATCGTGCGGCCCATTCGGGACGAGACGGGCGTCGCCTATGGAACCGGCTTTCTGGGCTATGCCTTCACGATCATTCTCGTCGTGATGCTCGCCGCCGTGCCGCTGATGGGCTGGCTCGTCGCCAATCTGCCGCGCCGGCGCATCGTGCCCGTCGTTTACGGGTTTTTCATCGTCACGTTGCTCGGCTTCTGGGCGATCTTCTTCTTCCGTCTGTCGAACGTCTACGTCGCCGGCGCTTTTTACATATGGGTCAGCGTTTTCAGCCTTTTCGTGGTGTCGCTGTTCTGGAGCTTCATGACGGAAGTGTGGGAGACCGGGCAGGCGAAGCGCCTCTACGGCGTCGTCTCCGTTGGCGGCACTTGCGGCGCGCTCACGGGGCCGTTGCTGGTGCAGGCGCTCATCCTTCGCGCGGGCGTCGCCAATCTGTTGCTGGTCTCCGCCGGATTTCTCGTCCTGTCGCTTGTCGCCTATGGCGCGTTGCGTCGCGTTGTCGGCGATCACGGCCGCACGGGCGGCGATGAAAAGCCGGACGGCGCCAGCGTGCTCGCAGGCGCCGTCAACGTCTGGAATTCGCCCTATCTTTTCCGTATCGCGCTGTGGACGCTGGCCGGAAATTTCTTCGGTCTGTTCTTCACGCTGGAGCAGGCGCGCGTGTTCGGCCTGACGCTCGCCGACCAGACCGAACGGGTCGAGATGCTGGCCCGTGTCGAGACGGGCGTCAGCCTGCTGACGATGACCTTCGAAATCTTCGTGACCGGGCGGCTGGTTCAGGCCATTGGCGTCGGCCGGACGATTTCCATCGGACCTTTGTTCGCGGCGCTGGCGCTTGTCGCGCTGGCTCTCGCGCCGGGCGTGGCGACGATCGCGACGATCATGGTGATCATGCGCGCCATGGACTACGGCCTGTCCGGCCCGGCGATGCGGGTGCTTTACACGATCGTCGATCCGCGCGACAAATATCGCGCGCAGAACTTCAACGACACGGTGGTCTATCGTGGCGGCAACGCCGCGAGCACATGGCTCGTCAATGGCGTGCTGAACGCGGCGGGCGCGGCGGCGGCTCCGGTCCTCGCGGTCGCCATCGTGCCGGTCGCCCTTGCCTGGGTCTGGCTCAGCCTCGGACTTGGCGTCCGCCACGATCGACTCGCGAAGGGCGCGCCGAAGCCCCCGCGTTGACAGACGAACGCGCGGGCGCGACGCTCCCCCGAATTCCCGGGGGAGGCCGTCATGCGCTCGCTTTTTTCTCTGTTCGCGATCCGCGCGGTCGCGTGTCTGGCGATGGCCTCGGGCGCCGCGGCGCAAACCTGGCCGTCGCGTCCGGTCACGATGGTTTTGCCGTTCCCCGCCGGCAGCGGGCTTGAAGTCACCGCGCGCATCGTCGCCGACAGGCTGGGGGCCGCGCTCGGCCAGCCGGTGATCGTCGATCCCAGGCCCGGCGCGAATGGCGCCATCGCCGCGTCGCTCGTCGCGCGCGCCGCGCCCGACGGGCACACGATTTTCATGACGACGAATTCGACCCACTCGGCCGCGCCGGGCCTGGTGAAAAATCTGCCCTACGACCCCATCCGCGATTTCACGCCGCTGGCGCGCATCGGCAACCTGCCGTTCTTGCTCGTCGTCAATCCCAAATTGCCTGTAACGAATTTCGCCGAACTCGTCGCTTACGCGAAGGCCAATCCCGGCAAGCTCAACTACGGCTCCACCAACGCCACCGGCCTCGTGGGAATGAAGACCATCGCGAGGATGACGGGCGTCGACATGGTGCATGTGCCCTACAAGGCGACGCCCCAGGCCCTCTCCGACCTGATCTCCGGAGAAATCCAGACGATGCTCGTCGATATTGCCTCCGGCAGCGCGCAGATGAAGGCGGGCACGGTTCGCGCCCTCGCGGTGACGACGAAGGAGCGCAGCGCCCTGTTGCCCGACCTGCCGGGCACGCGCGAGGCCGGTCTGCCGGATTTTGGCGTCAACTCCTGGAACGGCGTTTTCGGACCCGCGGGAATGCCAGCGCCGGTCGCCGAACGGTTGCACGCGGAATTGCGCAAGATCGCGGAAAATCCGGAGATCCGCGCGCGCCTCGCCACCATCGGCTTCGATGCGTTTTCCGGCACGCGCGAGGAATTCGCGGCCTTCGTCCAGGACGAACTCGTGCAATGGACAAAGTGGATCAGGGACGCCGGCATCGAGCCGGAATGATCCGCGGGCTCGAAGGCCATGACCCGCGCGGCCCGTCTCGCGCGCGTCAGATCAGCGTCGACAGGAAAACCGGAAGGAACAGGATCGACAGCAGCGTCGAGAGGACGACGAGGCCCGCGACTTCCTCCGGCTTGTTTCCGTAGCGCTCGGCGAACATGTAGTTAAACACCGCCGAGGGCATCGAGGACTGCATGACGACGACGCCGCGAGCCGCTCCCTCGAGACCAAGCAGGCTCGTGACGAGCCAGCCGATGGCAAATCCGCCAAGCAGTCGCGCGAGCGAAAAAAGGGTGGCGCGCTTCAGCGAGGAAGTCTTGAGGCTCGCGAGCGAATACCCGAGCGACAGCAGCATGAGCGGAACCATCAGGCCGCCGAGAATGTGAATGGCGCGATCCGCGATGGACGGGAGTTGCACGCCCGCGACGGCGAGCGCGATGGCGACGGTGATCGCCCAGACGAGGGGCATTCGCAGCAGAGCGCCGGGGTTCATGCCTCCCGCCGCGATTGATTGACCGACGGTGAACTGCATGAGCGACGCCGTGGCGTAAAACGCGATGGCGAAGGCGAGGCCCGCCTCGCCAAACGCGAACAGTCCGAGCGGCAGGCCCATGTTGCCGGAATTGGGGAAGGCGAGCGCCGGCAAATAGACGACGACGGACTGGCGCATGGCCTTCAGAAAAAGCCAGCCCGCGGCGAGCGCCGTCGCGTGGCACAGCACGCAGGCCAGCGCGATGGTCGCCAGCATCGAAAGTTTGAGGCCGGAATGGGTGAGGTTGTCGATGACGAGACTGGGCGTGCCGACGGTGGTGACCATCATTGACACGAAGCGCGGGTCGAACGGCGCGCCACGCCTCGCCCAGGCGAACCCGACCAGGGCGATCAGAACGACCGGTCCAACAACGTCGATGAGAATGGAGAGCAGTTGCATCAGGGATTCCGGCGGGCAGGGCCTGCCTTACGTCGCCGGGGCCGCGCGACGCAAGCCGTCGCGCGGTTCCGGATACGCTTCGCGCGCCGGCGTCGCCTGATCCCGACCGGTTCTAGCTCAACGTGGAGGCGATCGTGTTGAACTGGCTGGAAACCTTGGTGCCAACCGTGGTGACCGCCGTGATGATCACGACGCCGATCAAACCGGCGATAAGACCATATTCAATCGCGGTCGCGCCATTTTCATCTGCGAGGAAGCGGGAGAACATTTTTTGGGACCTATGTATGAGTGTGACCCATAACTCTCTTAATCCAAGCGTGGAATAGCGTCCGCAAGTAAATCCGGGATAGTTCTTCCAGGAGGGACCGGCTCATCACGCAGCCAATAACCGCGACCTTCCACGTTCACAAACGTACCTTTGTGCCGCCAGACGATGGTCCCGATGTAACGCTCTTTGTCGAGCGCCGGGATTTCCATATCCCGCGCCTCAAGGGCTTTTACAATTTCGCGACGCTGCATTGGCTGCCCGACATCGCGGATCACCCGTTCGATAACCAAAGCGATGTTGTCGGGCTTTCCTGTGCGCTTCCGGCCGGGCCGTTTCGTGTTATCCACACTATCCACAGATTCCGGAATTTTTTCGTTCGGGTTTGGATTTTTTCCAGCCAAGGCGGCATCGATACGGTCGCGATCTGTTCCGGTCGCAAACTCGCGATTTTCCATAATGAATCGCTCAATACGAGCGATTTCTCGTTTAAGTTCAGCGAATTTTGATAATGCGTTATTGAGCGGCGTCGCCATGATCGCGTTCCCTATCGGTTCGCGGTTAGCGTATCACATACGGAATTGCGGGGAAAATAGCCGGAAACGCAATTGCCGAGGATTAGATTCCGCGGTACGAATATGTGGCTTGCGATGCTTGGTAAGGAAACGGCCACAGGCTGCTACCTGTGGCCGTCAGTCCTGCCAGCGCCCTTTGGGTCCTGTAGCCACCCCGAAGGCGAAGGCAAATCGCTATTTAGTTGCGTTCAAAGAATAGCGCTTAATGAGTGAGATCGCAAGCGGGGCACGATCAAACCGTGAGGTAACTCATGGTCGCCCGAGCCTGCCATAAGGTTCGCGAGCACATGCGATTGTCGAAGTTCGGCAAGGTGCATGTTGTCCGCGAGCACTGGCGCTGCTGCGGAGTGTAGCCCGAGCGTCTAGGCGCTCTCGGGCTTGCGTCTGCGGTTCGAGGGTGCCGACCCTGCGCGTCTGACGCGCCCCGGTCGCCGCAGGGCATCGTCCTGCGGCGGCTTTTTTGCTTTAGACCGCTCGATGCTTTCCTCGACCTCGACCGGCTTCGTGACGGCAAAGCGCCCCAGAGCTTCCTCGAAGCTCATATCCAGCCGCAATGGAGGCTCTAACTTTTTTCCCGCGTTCGTCATGCAATCAGGTCCTGATAGCGAAGCCGACCTTCGACGCACGCGAAAAGATCGTTCATGCGCGGCGTCACTTTCATGTCGCGGCGATTGAAGCGCCAGGACATTTCATCAACGTAGCGCTGCAGGTGCTTGGACGAAACCCAATGGTGAATGCCGACGATCTGGCGCTTAAGCAGCGCCCAAACGCTTTCGATCCCGTTCGTGTGCACGAAGCCCCCGAGACGAACGTACTCGCCAGCGCTGTGGTTCACGGCGAGGTGCGTGTAGTCGCGGCCAAGCCCTTTGAACGCGCTATCCTCATCGGTCATCACGGTTGAACCCTTCGCGACGTTGCCACGCACTTCGCCTTGAAGCGTCGCGGCCTTGCCGTCCTTGACGTGCATCACGCGAAGCTCGCCTTCGCGCTCGACAATCCCGAGCACAACGTCCTTGCCCGCGCCGCCCTGTGTGCCGCCCTTGCGGTCCTTCGCGTGCTTGTTCTTTTCCTTCCCGCCAACATACGTCGTGTCGGCTTCCGTCTCGCCCTTAAGCGGTGCGTTGAACGACGGCGTGCGGGCTGCGTGGCGAAGCCGATGCAGGACAAACCACGCGGTCTTTTGCGTGATTTTCAAGTCCTTCGCGAGCGTGACGCTGGCGATCCCCTTCGGGTGATTGGTGATGAGCCAAATAGCCATGAACCATTTGCGAAGCGGCAGTTTCGTGTCTTCAAAGATCGTCCCGACCTTGATGGAAAACCGCTGGCGGCAGTCGCCGCACTTGAAGGTTTTGCGATCCGAAAAGCAATAAATCCGCTGGCCGGGATGAGCGCCGCGCGCGACACAATAGGGGCAGAACTCGCCATCTTTCCAGCGGATCGAACGCAAATGGTCAATGCAGGACTGTTCGTCCGGGAAGGCGTCCATCAGGTCAAAGAGGCTGTCGAAATTCTGGATCACGGCGCGTCTCCATTCGATGGGAACACCCTACGCCGTTTTTAAGATTGGGTCAATCTTGTATATAGGTCCCCATTTTTTTCATCTGGGTTTCCTGTCGAATTGTTATTCTCTCGATGGAGAATCGGTGTGGATGGCCAGCTCCGACGACCAAGGAATGGTATTCGCGGGTAAACGTTTGATGGATTAATTTGTAAAATTTCGTTTCTCATGTGCGTACAGGCTTTTTAATCGATTGAAAATAAGGATTTTTAACGGATTTTATTGTGTTAAATACAAAATAACATGCGTTATGGACGCCGCGCGAGGCGTCGCCGGCGATGGAAAAAAGCTTTTTAAATCATAGGCTTGAGCGTGGCCTTGTGCCGTCGCCGTTACTTGGCGCCTTGACGTGGCGCGTCCCGCTCGCGGCCGGGGTCAGCGGAATCGTGAGCGATCAAATCTTTCTGTGCTTTCGCGCGCGTGCCTGGCCGCGTGTTGAGCGAATCGGACGGGTTTGCCGAAATTGTCCCTCAAAATGGACGAAGGGCGGCAAAAACACTCTCAGCGGAGGATCTGGCCGAGAAAAAGCCGCGTGCGTTCATGCCGGGGGTTCGAAAAGAACGCCTCGGGGCTGTTCGATTCGACGATTTCTCCGGCGTCCATGAAGATCACCCGGTCGGCCACCTGTCGCGCGAAGCCCATCTCGTGGGTGACGCACAGCATGGTCATGCCATCCCGCGCCAGCGACACCATGGTTTCCAGCACTTCCTTGACCATTTCAGGGTCGAGGGCGGAGGTTGGTTCGTCGAACAACATGATTTTCGGGTTCATGCACAGCGCGCGCGCGATCGCTACGCGC
>CAISEY010000285.1 GCA_903884435.1 uncultured Hyphomicrobiales bacterium
ACGCCATTCACATCGAGCCAGAGCGCGAGGTTTTGCGGATCGGGCACGTCATCCGTCGTCACCAGCCAGGGTCCGAGCGGTCCAAACGTCGGGCAGCCCTTGCCCTTGGTCCACTGGCCCGCGCGTTCGATCTGGTATTCGCGCTCCGAAACGTCGTTGCAGACGCAGAACCCGGCGATGTGATCCATCACCTCGGATTCCTTGATGTACGAGGCGCGCGTTCCGATGACGATCGCGATCTCGATTTCCCAGTCGCCCTTCACCGATCCCTTCGGAAGCACGATGTCGTCGTTGGGGCCCGAAATGCAGTTGGGCGCCTTGTTGAAAATGATCGGCTCTTTCGGCGGCGTCGCGCCCGTCTCCTGGGCGTGATCGTGATAGTTCAGGCCGATCGCGATGAAATTGCCGGGCTGGGCGACGCAGGAGCCGAGCCTCGGCTTGCCGCGCACGAGTTTCAGATTCGCCGGACGAAGCCTGGCGATCTTGCGAAGCGACTTGGGCGAGAGATGCTCGCCCGCGAAGTCTGGAATGACATCGCTGAGATCCCGGACGCGGCCATCGGAATCGATCAGGCCCGGCTTTTCCTTGCCGGGCTTTCCGTAACGAACAAGTTTCATGTGACCTCCCGAAAAAACGCGAGTCGCGCGCGCCAGTGGCTGACCTCTTTACTTATGGGCCAGTCCGGCGAGCTTCCGCAATGCGCCTTTGTTGCGATAGGTCAAATTCAATGTGACGCAAATGCAACAGATTTGAACAATATCGGGCGCGCCGGGGCGCGGATCGGGCCGCATGGGGCGGGAGGCCCCTCCCGGTTTGGTGAAAATTGACGAAAAATCATGTCGTTATGCCTGGTGATGCGTAAAAGACGCGAGGTAACGCTCGCCTTGCCAGACCTGCTGGCCGCGTGTCTCGCGATTGCAATGCGCGCTGCTTCGGCTCTATCCAGAATCCATCTGAAATTTATTGTCGCAACAGAGTCTTGTGGGAAATGATGGCTTCTGTCTTTAAAAACAGCCGATTGAGGGCCGGCGTCGCGACGGCGGCGCTGCGGGCGCTTTCGGGGCAGGCGTTCGCGGGCGGTTTCGCCCTGCGTGAACAGAGCCCGACGGCGCAGGGCGCCGCTTTCGCGGGCGTGGCGGCCGGCGAGGGCGGGTTGTCCTCGATGTTCTGGAACCCGGCGACGATCACGCAATCGAAGGGCCTCAACAGCCAGTGGGGTCTTTCGATCCTGTTCCCCTACGCGCGGATCGATCCGTCCGCGACGACGCCGACCGCCGCGTTCGGGTCTTCCGGCAACATCGGTCGCGACGCGATCTTGCCGGCGTCCTACACCAGCTACCAGTTCAATGAGTCCCTCTGGTTCGGCCTCGCGGTGAATTCGCCGTTCGGCCTCGGAACCAAGTCGCCGATGAACTGGTCCGGACAGGTTTATGGCCGCACCTCGGAAGTGCGCACAGTTTCAATCATGCCCACGCTCGCTTTCAAGGTCAACGACATGGTGTCGTTCGGCGTGGGCGTCCAGGCGATGAACTTCAAGACGCGGCTGACCTCTGCCCTGGGCGCCGGACCGGGCGCGCTGAGCGGCGAGTTGCAGGGGTCGTCGTGGGGCTATGGCTTCACGCTTGGCGCGACCTTCACGCCCGTGGCCGGCACCGAACTCGGCGTCGGATACCGCTCGCAGGTTCGCGAGAACCTGTCGGGCACCTTCATCAATGGCTCGGCGGCTGGCGCCTTGCCGGCGGCGGCGACGATTGGCGGCGCCTACGGCATCAGCAGCAGCATCACGCTGCCCGACATGGTGACTGTTGGCCTCCGTCAACGCGTCAACAACGAGTGGACAGTGCTCGCCGGCGTCGAATGGACCCACTGGGGCATCTTCAACAGCTTCCCGGTTTGCATCACGTCGCCGGCGCCTTTCCCGGCGCTCGCGGGTTGCCCGGCTTCGCTCGCCCTCAACTTCCGCTACCGCGACGGCTGGTTCGGCTCGGTTGGCGCCGAATACAAATGGAACCAGAACCTGACGGTGCGCGGCGGCCTCGGCTACGAGCAGTCGCCGATCACCGACGTGACCCGTTCCGTCCGCCTGCCCGACAGCGACCGCGTCTGGGCGACGCTCGGCGCCAGCTACCAGTTCAACAACAAGCTGAGCGTGGACGTCAGCTACGCGCATATCTTCGGCAAGAACGGCGGCGTCAACATCGTTCCGGGCAACCCGGCGTTCAACGGCGCCCTGACCTACACGGGAACGAGCTCGGCCCACGTCGATATCTTGTCCATCGCGCTGAATTATCGCTGGGACGATCCGAAATCCCCGATTGTCGCGAAATACTGAGCCTCGCGAGAGCCGATTTTCGGGAAGGCCGGGCCTTGTGTCCGGCCTTTTCGATTCCACCCGCGCGACGAAGGCGCCGGCCGATGGTCCGTGTCAGGACTTGACGCGAACGTATTCTCCGGGCGCGTCGCAAATCGGCTTGAGCGCGCCATCGCCTGGAATGCGCGCGGCAACCTTCGCGGGCGCCTGCGCGGTCAGCCAGGCGAGCCAGTCGTTCCACCAGGAGCCCGGATGCTCCATGGACCGCGTCAACCAGTCGTCGAAGGCTCCCGATGGCGGGTCGCCGGTCCAGTACTGGTATTTTGGCGTGTCCGCCGGATTCACCACGCCAGCGATATGGCCAGATCCCGCGAGCACGTAACGCATCTCGCCGCCAAAGAACTTCGCGCCCGTGAAGACCGAGCGGGCGGGGGCGATGTGGTCTTCCTTCGTCGCCAGGTTGTAGATCGGAATTTTGACGCGGCCGAGATCGAGCCGCTCGCCCAGCACCGTCATTTCGCCCTTCGTGAGCGTGTTGTTCATGTAGCAATTGCGAAGGTAGAAGGAATGATTGGCTCTGGGCATCCTCGTCGAATCCGAGTTCCAGACGAGCAGATCGAAGGCGGGCGGCTGCTTGCCCTTCAGATAATTATTCACCACGTAGGACCAGATCAGTTCATTCGGTCGCAGCATGTTGAAGGCGGCGGCCATCTGGCTGCCCTCGAGATAGCCCTTCTCCGCCATCGCCTCCTCGATAGCCTTGACGTGCGTCTCGTCGGCGAAATGCTTGAGGTCGCCGGGGTCGGTGAAATCCACCTGGGTCGTGAACAGGGTCGCGCTGGCGATTCTTTTGTCGCCTCTGGCGGCCATCCACGCCAGCGCGACGGCAAGCAACGTGCCGCCGACGCAATACCCAATGGCCGCGACTTCTTTTTCGCCGGTCGCCTGTTCGACCGCGCCGATCGCCGCGAGAATTCCATCGCGCACATAGGCGTCGAATCCCATGTCGGCGTGCCGTTCGTCGGGGTTGACCCAGGAAACGACGAAGACGGTCAGTCCCTGCGCCACGGCCCAGCGGACGAAGCTTTTCTGCGGGTTGAGATCGAGAATGTAGAATTTGTTGATCCACGGCGGCACGATCAGCAGCGGCCGCTTGTAGACGTCCGCCGTCGTCGGCGCGTACTGGATCAATTCGATCAGCGCGTTGCGAAAAACGACCTTGCCAGGCGTCACGGCCATGTTGACGCCGAGTTCGAACTTCGACGCGTCGGCCTGACGGATGCGCAACTGGCCCTTGCCGGCCTCGATGTCGCCCGCGAGCATTTTCATGCCGCGAACGAGGTTTTCGCCATTCTCGTGAATGGTTTCCCGCAGCAGTTCGGGGTTCGTCGGCAGGAAATTCGACGGCGAGACGGCCCCGGCGATCTGCCGCAGGTAAAACTGCGCCTTCTCCCGGGTGCGCGGATCGACGTTGTCCGCGTGTTCGACGAGATCGCTCGCCCATTTCGTCGTCAGCGAATAGGCTTGCCGGAGAAAATCGAACATCGGATTGTCGCGCCATTGCGGGTCCGAGAAGCGCTTGTCGGCGGGATCCGGCGGCACGACGGGCTCGACGTTTTCCCCGGACATCCGGTGCAGCGTGCGCGACCATAATTCGATGAAATTGCCGGCGATGCCGCTTTGCGCCTGGAGGGTGCGCTTCGGGTCGGAGAGCCAGAATTCGGCGACGCCGCCAAAGGTCCGCGCCATGTCCGCGACGGAATCCGCGAGGCCCGTGTCGAGATGGGCGGATTGCGCGCCGCTCGCGCAGGTGGCGGCGACGCGCGCGCCTTCCTCGACGAATTTGCCGATATTGCTCGCGAGCGTGTCGAAATCAGGCCCGGAGGGCTTCGTCGCCGGCGCGGGCAGGGTCGCGGGGACGGCGGGCGCGGACTGCGCGATGGGCTGGGGCCGCGCGATGATGGGCAGGGGGACGGGCGGCGCTGCGGTCTTCGCGGGCGCGCTCCGCCGCCTCGTGGCGGTCTTTTTGCGGGCGGGCGCCTTCGGGGGCGAATCCATTTCAAATTCTTTCGGTTGGGCGCGCCTCGCGGCGACCGCCATTTGACCACAATACGTCCGTAAGCGGCTTGCGCGAAATGCTCCATTCGGCGAAGCCCGCGATGTGAAAATCATGGCTCGCGAGATCGACGGATTCATGACATGAATCGGGATATGAAAAAACCGCGCCAGTTTTCAAGCGTTCTTCTCGTCGTCGCCGCCCTGTTCGCCGTCGCGCCGGCCTGGGCCCAGCAGCCGGCCGCCAGGCGCCGGCCCTCGACATCGACGCAGGCCCCCCTCGAGGTCATCACCAATTTCAAGCTGCGCGCCGATCCGGTCGAGCCCGCCGATTTCGTCAAACGCACCCGCCCGCCGGAAGACAGGCTCGACTATGTTCCCGTCGGCGGTCCGCGACCGGAGCCCGCTTCGAAGATCATGTCGTTCGAGGAACTGAAGGCGCGGGAGGCGGAACTCGACGCCATCCGCGCGCGTCACGACGGCATCGGGCGCCGCAAGCGTCCCGCCGGGCCGGTCAAGTCCGTGGCCTACGAGCCGAAAAAGCCGTCGCCGCGCAAGCGCCAGCCCTGCCTGATCACCTGCACGGTCGAAACCCGGCCGCAAGCCAATTGACGGCCGCGGGATTGTTTCGATCCCGTTAACCAGCACTGGATAGACTTCGTAAAGCATCGCAAGGACGAACCGATGAGCGACTTTCACCGCGTCAAACGCCTGCCGCCCTATGTCTTCGAACAGGTCAATCGCCTGAAGGCCCAGGCCCGCGCCAATGGCGCCGACATCGTCGATCTCGGCATGGGCAACCCCGATTTGCCCGCTCCCGCGCACGTCATCGCGAAGCTCGTCGAAACCGCCGGCAAGCCGCGCACGGATCGCTATTCCGCCTCGAAGGGTATCGCCGGCCTGCGCCGCGCCCAGGCCGCTTATTACGACCGCCGTTTTGGCGTGAAACTCAATCCCGACACGCAGGTGGTCGCGACCCTGGGCTCCAAGGAGGGTTTCGCCAACATGGCGCAGGCCATCACGGCGCCGGGCGACGTGGTGATCGTGCCGAACCCCTCCTATCCCATTCACGCCTTCGGATTTTTGATCGCGGGCGGCGTCATTCGTTCGGTCGACGCCGATCCCTCGCCGGACTTCTTCGTCAATCTAGAACGCGCGGTGGTTCATTCGATTCCGAAGCCCATCGCCGTCGTCACTTGCTATCCGGCCAATCCCACCGCCAAAATCGCCTCGCTCGACTTCTATCGCGAGCTTGTCGCCTTCGCGAAAAAGCACGAGATTTTCATTCTGTCCGATCTCGCCTACGCCGAGGTTTACTTCGACGACAATCCGCCGCCGTCCGTGCTGCAAATCCCCGGCGCCAACGACGTGACCGTCGAGTTCACCTCGATGTCCAAGACCTTTTCCATGGCGGGCTGGCGCATCGGATTCGCGGTCGGCAACGAACGCTTGCTGGCCGCTCTCGCGCGCGTGAAGTCCTATCTCGATTACGGCGCCTTCACGCCCATCCAGGTGGCGGCGGCGGCCGCCCTCAACGGTCCCGAGGACTGCATTCGCGAAATGCGCTCGATCTATCGCAAGCGCCGCGACGTGCTGGTCGAGAGTTTCGCGCAGGCGGGATGGGAGATTCCCGCGCCGCAAGCGACCATGTTCGCCTGGGTGCCGCTGCCGGAAAAGTTCCGCCACCTCGGCTCGCTCGAGTTTTCGAAACTGATGATCGAAAAGGCCGACGTGGCGGTCTCGCCCGGCATCGGCTTCGGCGAATTCGGCGACGACTACGTCCGCCTCGCCATCGTCGAGAACGAGCAGCGCATTCGTCAGGCGGCGCGCGGCGTCCGGCGTTTCTTCGACGGCGCCGACCAGATTTTGCACAATGTCGTGCAATTGAAGAAGCCGGCCTGAAGAGCGTGCGCGCGGGTTTCGGGTGAGCGATGCGGTTTCTCTTCGTTCACCAGAATTTTCCGGGACAGTATAAACACCTCGCGCCGGCGCTGGCGGGCAGGGGGCACGACGTCGTCGCGCTCGCCGCGCAACAGGCGGCGGCGCAAACGTCGATCCGGACGTTGCGCTACAAATACGAATTGAAAGAGCCGGACCGGAGCGTCTTTCGATACGCGACGGACATGGCGAGCCGGTTGCAGCGCGCCGAGGTCGTCGCCGGCGTCGCCCTGCAAATGCGCGAGAAAATGAATTACGTTCCCGATGTCGTCTGCGGTCACATCGGCTGGGGCGAAACGTTCTTCCTCAAGGAAATCTGGCCCGAGGCCCGCCACGTTCTCTACGCGGAGTTCTTCTACGGCACCCGCGGCAAGGACGTCGATTTCGACCCGGAATACCAGAAGCTCGAATTTCCCACGCGCCTCAACGTCGTGACTCGCACCGCCGGCCTGTTGCTGCCGCTGAGCACGGCGGACGACGTTCTCGCGCCGACGCGCTGGCAGGCGCGATCCTTCCCGCCGCAATGGCGCGACAGGATCGAGGTCATCCACGATGGCGTCGACACGAAGACCGTGAGCCCGCTGGACACGGCCAGCGTCGATTTCGGCGGCGGCGTTCCCGTCCTGCGCGCGGGCGAGGAAATCCTGACCTTCGTCAATCGCAATCTCGAACCCTACCGCGGCTATCATGTGTTCATGCGGGCGTTGCCGAAGGTGCTGGCGGCGAGGCCCAACGCCCGCGTCGTCGTCGTCGGCGGCGATTCCGTGAGCTACGGCCAGCGCGCGCCCGGCGGCCAGAGCTGGAAGGAGATCATTCTCGCGGAGGTGCGCGACCGCCTCGACATGTCCCGCGTGCATTTCGTCGGGCGCGTTCCCTACGACAAATTCGTCAATCTCATGCGCGTTTCGCGAGTCCACGCCTATCTGACCTATCCTTTCGTCCTGTCCTGGTCGATGCTGGAAGCCATGAGCGCCGGCGCGCTGGTCGTCGGCTCGCGCACGCCGCCGGTCGAGGAAATCATCGAGGATGGCGCGAACGGCCTGCTCGTCGATTTCTTCGACGTGGACCGCTGGTCGGAAACGTTGATCGAGACGCTCGCCAGGCCCGACAAATTCCGCCACTTGCGCGAGGCCGCGCGGCGGAACATCGTCGAGCGCTACGATCTCGCCAGCGTCTGCCTGCCGAAGACGCTGCAATTCGTCGAGCGAAAGTGAGGCGCGAGGCCGCGCCTTCCCGGCATGGACGAAAGCCTCCGCATCTGCTTCTTTCCGCGCGTGGCGTTCCGGGGGGCGGGCGCGGGGATTGAAGGGGATTTCGATGAACAAGCGATTCTTGCGCGGAACGTTCGCCGCGGGGCTCGTCGCCGCCGCCTGCCTCCCGGCCACGCGGCCCGCGCGGGCGCAGGACGCGGCGGCTTTCTACAAGGGCAAGAGCGTCACGCTGCTCGTCGGTTCGACGCCCGGCGGCGGCTACGACACCTACGCGCGTCTGATCCAGCGGCACATGTCGAAACACATGCCCGGCAATCCCAACGTCATCGTTTCCAACATGCCGGGCGCCGGCAGCAACGTCGCCGCCAATTATATCTACAATGTCGCGCCAAAGGACGGCACGTTCGTCGGCGTCCTCTATGGCGGCGCGCCGCTCGAGCCGTTGATCGGCCAGGCGCCGGTGCAGCACGATCCCTCGAAATCGCAATATATCGGCAGCGCCAACAACGACGTGTACGTTTGCGTCGGGCGCAAGGACGCGAACGTCGCGTCCTTCGAGGATCTGTTCCAGAAGGAATTCCTGGTCGGCGCCGGCAACAACAGCTCGACCTCGGATTTCCCTTCCGTCCTCAACGCCGCTCTGGGGACGAAATTCAAGCTCGTGCTGGGCTATCCCGGCAGCCGCGAAATCGGTCTCGCGGTCGACAAGAACGAGGTGTCCGGCGCCTGCGGCCTCGCCTGGCCCTCGGTGTCCGTCACCAATTCCGGCTGGTTCGACGGACCGAACCCGACCATGCGCGTTCTCGCGCAAACCCACGTCCGCGGCCACGCGGACCTCAACGCCCGGGGCGTGCCGAACGCCATGAGCTTCGCCAAGACCGATGAACAGCGCGCCATGCTGGAGTTTTTCTTCAGTCAGGAAGTGTTTGGCCGCCCCTACGTCGTGGCGCCCGAAGTGCCGAAAGAGCGTGTCGAGGCGCTTCGCAAGGGGTTCTGGGAAACTCTCCAGGATCCGGAATTGCGCGCCGACGCGAAAAAGGCGAATCTCGAGGTCGATCCCGTGCCGGGCGACGAGGTGGCGAAGCTCATCGCCAACGCCTACGCCGCGCCGAAAGACATCGTGGCGCGCGTCAAGAAGGCGCTGTCGGCGTATTGAACAGGGCAGCCGCGGACAGGAGACTTTCGATGACGCGAAGATTGCGCGATCTGGCCCTGGCCGCGGCCCTCGCGGCGTGTATCGCGCCCGCCCGCGGGCAGGAAAGCGTCGCGCAATTCTACAAGGGCAGGCAAATCTCGATCGTCGTCGGCACGGCTCCCGGCGGCGGCTACGATACCTACGCGCGCTTTCTCTCGCGCTTCATGAGCAAGCATGTGCCCGGCAATCCGGCCATCGTCGTCTCCAACATGCCGGGCGCCGGCAGCAACACGGCGGGTTACTACGTCTACAAGGTCGCGCCGAAGGACGGCACGGTGATCGGCTCGATCTTCGGCGGCGCCATTCTCGAGCCGCTGATCGGCACGACCAGCGTGCAGCACGATCCCAGCAAGTTTCACTATCTCGGCAGCGCCAACGACGATGTTTACGTTTGCCTCGCCCGCAAGGACGCGCCGCCGCAATCCTTCGCGGAGGCGATGCAAAAGGAAATCATCATGGGCGCGAGCATCGCCTCGTCGAGCGCCGATTTTTCCTCGATCCTGAAGAACACGATCGGCGCGAGGTTTCGCGTCGTCCTTGGCTACAACGGCAGCCGCAACATCATGCTGGCCGTGGAGAAAAACGAAGTGCAGGGCGCCTGCGGTTTCGCGTGGCCCTCGATCAACGTCACCAACCCCGACTGGTTCGGCGACGCCGGCTTCGTCCGCGTGATCGCGCAGACGCACGTGAAGGGCCATCCCGAACTCAACGCCATGGGCGTGCCGCTCGCGGGTTCCTTCGCGCGCACGGACGAGGAAAGGGCCATCCTCGAACTCTATTTCAGCCACACCCAATTCGGGCGGCCCTATATTGTCGCGCCCGAGGTTCCCGCGGACCGGGTGGAGGCCCTGCGCGCCGCGTTCATGGCGACGCTGAAAGACCCGGAATTCGTCGCGGAGGCGCGGAAGGCCGGTCTCGACATCGACGCGGTCGAGGGCTCCGAGGTCCAGCGGCTCATCGCGAAAATCTACGCGGCCCCGCCCGAATTGCTCGCGAAAGTGAAGAAGGCCCTGCAGCCGCCGGGTTGAGGCGGCGGGCCCGCGAGCACTTGCAATCAACATATCCCGCGGACAAGGAACGGCGGGATCAAAAGGGAGACTGTCATGGACCGCCGCGATTTCCTGCAAACGGCTTCGCTCGCCGCCGCCGCCGCGACCGCGGGCGGGGCCGCCGCCGCCGAAACGAAAATTCAGCTCGCGCAGGCGGCGACCGGAGCGCCCGCCGCGCCCGCCGCGCGACACGGCGGCCCGCTCACGAAGCGCTGGACGGAGCAGCGCTGGCAACTCGACAACATCATTCAGGCCAATGGCATGGACTGGGACCAGCCGCGCTCGGTCTACCTCTCCGCGCCGAGCGGCGCGCTCGCCAACGCCGACTTCGCCTCGATCCGCGCCCGTATCCGGAAATACGCCGACGCCGCCCCGGCCTTCGAGGCGCAGGCGCGCCGCCGGGAAGCCGTCGCGAAAGAGGCGGAAGCGGCGGGCAACGTCGTCACGGCGCGCGAGAACTATTTCATCGCGGCGATTCACTGGGGCGCCGCGCAATGGCCGATCGACGAGGCCGACGCGCAAAACATGATGTACAACACGCGCAAGCGCGAGTGTTACACGAAATATTCGAAGATCGCCGATCACAAGGTGGAGGAGGTCTGGATTCCTCTTGGCGACAGGAAAACTCCGGGCTGGTTGCATCTGCCCCCCGGTTATTCCGGCGGAAAAGTCCCCGTGGTCATCTCCGTGCCGGGCATGGACTCGCTCAAGGAAATCAGCGTCTCGCTCTACGGCGACCGCTGGCTGTCGCGCGGGATCGCCGTGCTCGCCATCGATGGTCCGGGCCAGTACGAGGCGCCGCTCGTGGGGCTCTACGTCTCCATGGAAAACTGGGCGCGGACCGGCAAGGTTTGCGTCGACTGGCTCTCGGCGCGGCCGGAGATCGACGCCGAAAAGATCGGCATGACCGGCAATTCCTTCGGTTCGTTCTTTTCGACCATCGCGGCGGCCAACGAGCCGCGCATCAAGGCCGTCGCGGTCTCCGCGACCTGTCTCGAGCCCGGCTGCCACACGATTTTCGAGGAGGCCTCGCCGACTTTCAAGATGCGCTTCATGTTCATGTCCAACATTCTCGAGGAAAAGGCGTTCGACGAGTTCCGCCAGACGCTGACCTGGGAGGGACACGCGGAAAAAATCACGGCGCCCTATCTTTGCGTCGCCGGCGAGTTCGACGAGCTTTGCCCGACGCGTTACACGGAAGCGATGTTCAGGGCGCTCAAATCGCCGAAGCAACTCGTCGTCTACGCGGAGTCCCGGCATTCGGTGGGCGGCGTCTCCTCGGCGAACCTCGGTCCGTCGCCAACGGTGCTTGTCGCCGACTGGATGGCGGCCCGCCTCGCGGGCAAGCCGATGACGAGCGAAAAGTGGTTCGTCGACGGGGCGGGGCGGGTCAACAAATCCGCGTTCACGTAAGCGGCGGGCGCGCGAATG
>CAISEY010000286.1 GCA_903884435.1 uncultured Hyphomicrobiales bacterium
GCCGCGCCACCTCGTACATGGTCTCGACGCTGTTGGAGCCGGGAATCCAGATCGGCGGATGCGGCGTTTGCAGCGGCTGCGGCCAGGGATTCACGTAACGCATCGAATAGTGCTGCCCCTCGAACGTCGTCGGGCCAGGCTGCGTCCACGCCTGCACGATGAGATCGACGCCTTCCCAGAAGCGTTCGCGCGCCAGCGGCATGGAGTAGGAATAGGAATAGGCCTCGTGGCCGCCGCCGGGCGCGAAACCGGCGACGACGCGCCCGCCCGACATGCAATCGAGCATGGCGTATTCCTCGGCGACGCGCAGCGGGCGAAAGTTCAGCGGAATGAGATTGCCGAGCACGACGATCTTGCAATTCTTCGTCGTTTGCGTGAGCGCCGCCGCGAGCAGATTGGGCGCGGGCATCAGGCCGTAGATGTTCTGGTGATGCTCGTTGAGCACGACGCCGTCGAAGCCAAGCCCGTCCGCGGCGGAAAGTTCGTCGAGATATTCCTGATAGAGGCCGCGCATTTTCTCGCGGTCGAACAGCGAGTTCGGAACCGTGATCCAGCCGCTCTCGTGATTTTTCTCGAAGTCCTCGTCGAGATAGGGCCACGGCATGAAGTGCCACGAAAACACGTTGACCTGGTTTTTCGCGGCCTCTGTCATCGTGGCTGATCCTCTCCTCCGGCGTCCCGCGAAGCGCTTCGCGCGCGGGAGACGGGCGTTTCGTGATTGTTGGCGCAAATCATAACAGCACGCCGGCGACGGTCAATCGCCGGCGTGTTTCCGGCGTGGAGTCATTCCACGCGGGAATGGCGCGCGTGCTTCACGTTCTCCCGTCGAGCGCCGCCTGAACGCGGGCGGGCGTCATCGGGAATTGCCGCAGACGCGCGCCCGTCGCGTCGAAAAACGCGTTGGCGATGGCGGCCGCCGTCGCGCCCATCACTTCCTCGCCCGCGCCCGTCGAGGGTTCGTCCAGGCGCTGCACGACGACGGGAATGACCTCGGGATGTTCGGCGAAGCGCAGCACGGGATAGGAAACCCAGTCGAGGCTCGTCACCGCCTTCTTGTCGAAGATGACTTCCTCCTTGAGCACGCGGCTCGTCGACTGGATCATCTGCCCGACCATCTGGTTCTCGACGAGCGCCGGATTGACCGCGAGGCCGCAATCCATCGCGCCGAACAGACGCTTCGCGACAATGACGCCGGTGCGTTTGTTGACCTCGATGTCGGCCACCGCCGCCCCGTAGGAGACGTGATGCGTGCCGAGAGCGATGCCGCGGCCGGTGACGATCTCGTCGTTCGAAAGTGGCGTCGCGGAGACCCGCTTGCGCCAGTTCGCCGCTTCCGCCGCGGCGTCGAGAACGCCGAGCCAGCGCCTGTCGCCGATGTTCTTGCGGCGGAACTCGAAGGGGTCCATCCCCAGCGCCTTCGCCAGTTCGTCGATGGTCTGTTCGGAGGCGAAGGCGAAGGACAGATCGAGCGGCGAGCGCAACGCCGCGCCGCGCAGATAGCCTTCCATCGGCACGGCGTGGCTCGACACCCGGCGATTGGGAATTTTGTACATCGAGCCCGTGCTCATGGGATTGACGAGGATCGAGCCGGATCCCTGGGCGCGTTCGGAGCCGGGCTTGCGCAGGGCGCTGTCGCTGACCGTCGTCGTGACGGTCCAGCCATGCTGCCAGCCGTCGTATTCATAGGCGATGATGTTGCCGTCGGCGTCGACGCCGGCGCGCACCTCCGCGAGATGGGCCGGGCCATAATTGTCCCAGCCATGTTCGTCGTGCCGCATGTACTGCACGCGCACGGGCTTTCCGACCGCTTGCGAGAGGATCGCGGCGGCCTGCGAGGCGTCCTCGTAGCACGAGCGCCCGAAGGTGCCGGAACCCTCGTTGTATTGCACGCGGACCTTTTCCTGGGGCATGCCGAGAACCTCGGCGATCTGGGCGCGCGAGGAATAGACGTCCTGCGTCGAGGACTTGATCAGCGCGCGCTCCGCCGTCACGTCGGCGAGCGCGCAATTGGGCGCGAAGGGCAGATGGCCCTGATACGGGCATTTGTAGGTCGAGCCGCGAACGTGCGCCGCCTTCGCGAACGCGGTCGCCGGATCGCCTTTTTTCGCGATCTGCGTGTCCGTCGTCTTGCCGGCGCGCATGTGCTCGTACAGGTTTTCGTTGCCGGCGAGTTCCGGCCCGTCCAGCCACGTCACTTTCAGTTCGCGCGCGGCCTTGATGGCGTCCCACTCGCGTTCCGCGACGACGCCGACGAAATCGCCCTTGCGCACCACGCGCGCCGCCGGAATGTGCCTGATCGAAGCCTCGTCGATGCTCAGCGGGCGCGCGCCCGCGCCGAAGGAGCGCTGTCCGCGCGGCAGCACGACGCGTCCGTGCAACATGCCGGGAACGCGCAGGTGATGCATGTGCGTGTATTGCCCGGCGGCCTTGGCGGGCATGTCGACGCGCGCGGGCCGCTTGCCGAGAAGCCGGTAACGGCCCGGCGGCTTTTGTGGCGCGACGCCGGTGAATTTCAGGTTGAACGGCTTGTCGCCGAGGAGATCGCCATATTTCACCGAGCGGAAATTGTTTTCGCCCGCGATGGAGACGACGCCGTCGTTGACGAGGAGGCTGCCGATCTGCACGCCAAGCACGCGCGAGGCTCGCGCCAGCAATTCGCGCCGCGCTTCCGCCGCCGCCGCGCGCAATTGCGGCCCGCCGCGTTCAATCGAGGAACTCGAGCTTGTCGCGCCCTGGTCGGGCGTGACGTTGGTGTCGAGCGAAACCGACTTCATCTGGTGCATGCCGAAGTCGAGTTCTTCCGCCGCGATCTGCAACAGGCCCGTCGTGTTGCCCTGGCCGAGTTCGCATTTCCCCGTGTAGACCGTCGCGGTGTTGTCGGCGTGGATGGCGATCCATGTGTCGATGGCGACGGGATCGGGCGGCCCCGCCGCGTCGCCGCGGGCGGCGCGCGCCGGCGCCGCTCCGGCCATGCTGAATCCGACGACGAGCGCGCCGCCGCGCAGCAGTTCGCGGCGCGAAAGGGTGAAATCAACGGGGCTCACAGCGCGCCTCCCGCGATCTTGACGGCGGCCAGTTGAATCGACTTCATGATGCGCGGGTAGGTGCCGCAGCGGCAGATGTGCCCGTCCATGTGGGCGCGGATTTGCGCTTCCGTCGGCTTCGGATTTTGCGAAAGCAGCTCGGATCCCTTGATCGTCATGCCGTTGTAGCAATAGCCGCAGTGCATCGACTGCTCCTCGACGAAGGCTTCCGACAGCGGATGCAGCGCGGGAGCCTCCTTCAATCCCTTCTGTCGCGCGTAGAGCGCCGGCAGGCCTTCGAGGGTCGTCACCGCCTTGCCCGCGACGCTGGCGACGGGCGTCACGCAGGAACGGATTTCGACGCCGTCGAGCAGCACCGAACAGGATCCGCATTGCGCCAGGCCGCAGCCGAAGCGGGGGCCCTTCAGTTCGAGTTCGTTCATCAGGACATAGAGTAGCGGCGTGTCCGGGTCCGCGCCGACCGGCCAGTCGCGGCCATTGACCCTGATTTTCAATTCGTCCGCCATGGCGACCTCCCGGGCCGCGCGACATCCGCGGGGCCTTGCCTGTTTGCGGGGAGGCTAGCGAAATCGAAGCGCGCCGGGAAGGGCCTTACTGAATCGCGGCGCCAGGCGTCGCCGGCGCTGCGACGGCGGCGGGCTTCGGGCGCGGCTTTTTCTTCGCGGGAGGCTTTGTTTTCGCGGTCTCTGTCTCCATCCCCTCGCCGCGCAGTTGCGCCGAGAGGGCGACCGCGCGGGCGAGGGTGACGCGCGACGCGCAGAAACCGTGCTTGTCCTCGCGGGCGTAGTCGCGGCAGAGCTCCTCGCGCTCCGAGGAGAAACTCGCCTGTTCGCGCACGACTTCGCGCGACTGGGCGCGGTCATGGCCGTATTTGGCCAGCACCGCGCGGAATCCGGCGCGCGCGTCCTTGTCGGCCTTTCCGCGCAAACTCTCGATGGCCTTGGCCTCGGCCTCGCCGATCGAGGCGCCGGGAGGCCCCCACACGCCCGTCGGATCGATGTTGCAGTCCGCCGCCTGGAAGGCGCAGACCTTGCCGCGCACCCGCACAGCCCCGTCGAGAATGTCCAGCGAGAACGGGCAAGCCTCGAGTTCGGCCTGATAGGAAATCAGCCCCTCGTGCCGGCGCGCGGGCGTGAGCGCCACCTTGCCGCCGATATCGACGCGGCAAAGTTCGGCCGGTTTTGAAATCTGGTAGCCGGCGAGGACCAGCTTGCTGATTTCGAGATCCCTTGCGGGGCGGTCGAGCGCCAGAACCCCGGCCGATCCGTTGCGCTGGAACTGGTGACCGGCCACGGTGTCCTCGCCCGGCGCCTTCGTCAGCGCGACGCCTCCCGATTCCGGCCCGCCGCCGCCCTTCGAGGGCTTTTTGCCGCCGGCGGGCGCGGGGGTCGCGCCGGCGGGCGTCGGCGCGGCGGCTCCGGGCAGGACAAGTTGCGCCATGGCCGGCGCCGCGCTGGCGACGCCGAACGCGCAGGCAATGAACAATCCGTAAATTCTTTTCATCCGTTCGGCCCCTCGAATGGCCTTCGGAACATCATGCCGACAATTCCGCCCTTCCATAAAGCGAGCGACCGCCAATCGCAAGCGCCGCGACCGCTTGCGCCGGAAAAATGGCCTCCCTATATACCGCCCAGGCTTCGATAGGCCCTTGCGGTGAGCGGCGGGAATACCAATCTCAGCCGTGTCGGGGACCGGGCGGCGGACGGCCAGAACTGGCCGGACGTTGATCGCCCAGCGGCCGGATTGCTTCGGGGTCCGGCGGTCTTGCGAAACACAGAGGATGTAACACATGGCTAAAGTTATCGGCATCGACCTCGGCACGACGAACTCCTGCGTCGCCGTGATGGAAGGCTCCACGCCCAAGGTCATTGAAAATTCCGAGGGTGCGCGCACCACTCCCTCGATCATCGCCTTCACCGACGACGGCGAGCGTCTCGTGGGCCAGCCGGCCAAGCGCCAGGGCGTCACCAATCCGGAACGCACCTTCTTCGCCATCAAGCGCCTCATCGGCCGCACCTTCAACGATCCGATGACCCAGAAGGACATGGGCCTCGTTCCCTACAAGATCGTCAAGGCCGGCAACGGCGACGCCTGGGTCACGGCGGACGGCAAGCAATATTCCCCCTCGCAGATCTCCGCCTTCACGCTCCAGAAGATGAAGGAGACCGCCGAGGCCTATCTCGGCCAGACAGTCACCCAGGCCGTCATCACGGTTCCCGCCTATTTCAACGACGCCCAGCGCCAGGCGACCAAGGACGCCGGCAAGATCGCCGGTCTCGAGGTGCTGCGCATCATCAACGAGCCGACGGCCGCGGCGCTGGCCTATGGTCTCGACAAGAAGGGTTCGGGCACGATCGCGGTCTATGACCTTGGCGGCGGCACGTTCGACGTGTCGATCCTCGAGATCGGCGACGGCGTCTTCGAGGTGAAGTCCACCAACGGCGACACGTTCCTCGGCGGCGAGGACTTCGACATGCGCCTCGTTGAATATCTCGCCGACGAGTTCAGGAAGGAGCAGGGCATCGACCTGAAGAAGGACAAGCTCGCCCTGCAGCGCCTGAAGGAAGCCGCCGAAAAGGCGAAGATCGAGCTGTCCTCCGCCCAGCAGACGGAAGTGAACCTGCCCTTCATCACGGCGGATGCCTCGGGTCCGAAGCATCTGACGATGAAGATCACGCGCGCCAAATTGGAAGCGCTGGTCGACGATCTGATCCAGAAGACGATCCAGCCGGTGAAGCAAGCGCTGAAGGATGCCGGCGTTTCGGCCA
>CAISEY010000287.1 GCA_903884435.1 uncultured Hyphomicrobiales bacterium
CTTCTCGTCGACTTCGTAATGTTCCTTGGTCAGCCGCGGAATCAGCGCGTCGATCTGATTGTAGAGATCGGACTTGTCCTCGGACGGACCGGAAATGATCAGCGGGGTGCGCGCCTCGTCGACCAGGATCGAATCGACCTCGTCGACGATCGCGAAATTGTGCCCGCGCTGCACCATTTGCGCGAGTTCGTATTTCATGTTGTCGCGGAGATAGTCGAAGCCGTATTCGTTGTTGGTTCCGTAGGTGATGTCGCAGGCGTAGGCGGCGCGGCGCTCCTCGTCGTCGAGACCGTGGACGATCACGCCGACGGTCATTCCGAGGAACCGGTAAACCTGACCCATCCATTCGGAGTCGCGGCGGGCGAGGTAATCATTGACGGTGACGACGTGGACGCCGTTTCCGGAGAGCGCGTTGAGGTAGGTGGCGAGCGTCGCGACGAGGGTCTTGCCCTCGCCGGTGCGCATTTCCGAAATAGCTCCCTCGTGCAGCACCATGCCGCCGATCAGCTGGACGTCGAAGTGACGCTGGCCGAGCGCGCGTCGGGCCGCCTCCCGGACGGTCGCGAAAGCGGGAACGAGAATGTCGTCGAGGGTCTTGCCGACGGCGAGCTGCTCGCGGAAGGCCAATGTACGGGCGCGCAACTCGTCGTCGGTGAGCTTCGCGACCTCCGGCTCCAGCGCGTTGATCGCCGCGACCTTCGGCGTGTAGGTCTTGAGGCGGCGATCGTTGGCCGAGCCGAATATTTTACGCGCGAGCGCTCCGAGCATTACGTCGATCCCCATGGAAGCGGCCCGGCGCCAGCGCGCGGCGAACCGGTTCTGAGATAGGGTCGGGGTGGGGGCTTGTCAATCTGAGCAAGTGACGCGCCAGGTCTTGATTTTGACGCGAAAACTCCATGATTTGGCGCTCCCCGACGACTTGCCGGCCCGGCGGATTTGAACCATTGTGCGCGTTCAACCCCGGTCGAAGCGCCGGCCCATCCTCCGACTGGAGCCTCCTTCCATGAATTTCCCAGCCGTCCGCGGCGGGCGTGTCCGCGCCGCCGCCCTGTCCTTTACGTTTCTCGCCGCCCTCGCGCTTCCCGCCGCCGCGAAAGTGCTCGCGAAGGTCGATGGACTCGAAATCACCGACGACGACGTCAAGGTCGCGCTCGAGGATCTCGGCGCGACGATGCCGCGCGAGATGGACGACGCCCAGCGGGAATCCTACGCGCTCGACTACCTCATCGACCTGAAGCTCGTCGCCAAAAAGGCGGCCGCCGACAACATGGGCGTGGGGCCGGAGATCGTCCGGAAACTGAATTATTACAAGGACAAGGTGATGATGGAAAGCCTGCTTGGCGAGGTCGTCAAGACGGGTTCCACGGAAGCGGCGATGCGCAAGGTCTACGACGACGCCGCGAAAAACCAGAAGCCGGAGCCCGAGGTCAAGGCGCGTCATATTCTGGTCCCGACCGAGAACGAGGCGAAGGACGTTCTGAAGCGCGTGAAGGGCGGCGAGGATTTCGCGAAGGTCGCGACCGAAGTGTCGAAAGACCCGGGCTCCGAGGGCGGCGACCTCGGCTGGTTCACGAAAGACCGGATGGTGCCGGAATTCGCCGACGCGGCCTTCAAACTGGCCAAGGGGCAAATTTCCGATCCGGTGAAGAGCCAGTTCGGCTGGCACGTCATCAAGGTCGAGGACCAGCGCACCAAGGAATTCCCGCCCTTCGAGGCGGTGAAGGACCAGGTGGCGCGCTACGTCGGGCAAAAGGCGCAGACCGAGCTGATCCTGCAACTGCGCCAGGCCTCGAAGATCGAAAGGACGGAGCCGCCGCCGGCTCCGGCGATGCCGCAAATTCCAGGCTTTCCGCCCGGCGGCCGCTGACCCGCGCCAGTCGCCGCGTCGCCATTCCGGCGGGCGCGGCGGTTCTTCCCGTGACGGACGTCGCGATGACCGGAAGCGGTTCGGACTTCGGAGTCTGGCAGGCCATCGGCCTCGCGACGGGTACGCGCGACGACCTCCGGCCAGTCGATTTCGCGACGCTGGAGCGGCGCGAAACGCCCAATGACGCGCTCGTCTGCCCCCGGAACTTCTGTCCGCGGGCGACGGCGGACTTCGAACCGCCGGTCTTTTCCCTGTCCGCCGCGAATCTGCGCGAGCGACTTCGCGCCGTGGCGCGCGCCGAAGCGCGGACGCTCGAACTTTCTGGCGGGGCGGACGCCGCGCGATTGCGCTTCGTCCAGCGTTCGAACCTCATGCGCTATCCCGATGTCGTCGACGTGGCGATCGTTCCGCTTGGCGAGTCCGCGTCGACCCTCGCGCTCTGGTCCCGCGGCGCCGTCGGGCGCCGGGATTTTGGCGTCAATCGCGCCCGGCTGGAACGCTGGCTGGCGGCGGCGTCCCGATAGACCGCGGGCGCACTTGACCGGCGCGCGTCACGCCCGCAATTGTGCGCGCGAAATTCGCGCAAGGGATTCATCATGGCCGCGCCCTCCCCCGTCTCGCCGCTCGCTCCCAAATCATATCCCGATCTGCCGCCCGTCGAAGGCGTGCGTTTCGCGACCGCCGCCGCCGGGATCAAATACAGGGGCCGCACCGACGTGATGCTGGCTTTGCTCGACAAGGGCACGCAGGTCGCGGGCGTGTTCACGAAGTCGAAATGTTCCTCCGCGCCGGTCGACTGGTGCCGCTCCAAACTCGCGGGCGGCAAGGCGAGGGCGCTCGTCGTCAATTCTGGCAACGCCAACGCCTTCACCGGGCGCGACGGTCTGGAACAGGCCAGATTCACCGCGAAGCTCGCGGCGACGGCGACGGGCGCGCCGATCGGCGAGATTTTCCTCGCGTCGACGGGCGTGATCGGCGAGCCGCTCGACGCGCGCAAGTTTGATGGCGTGTTCGACAGGCTCGTCGCCGACGCGAGGCCGGATGGCCTGCTCGAGGCCGCGAAGGCGATCATGACCACGGACACCTATCCGAAGGTGGTCACGCGCAAGGTGGAGATCGGCGGCGTCGAAGTCACGATCAACGGCATGGCCAAGGGCGCCGGCATGATCGCGCCGGACATGGCGACGATGCTCTCCTATGTTTTCACCGACGCGCCCATCGCGGCGCCCGCCTTGCAGGCGATGCTTTCGAAGAGCGTGCAGGGCTCGTTCAATTCGATCACCGTCGACAGCGACACCTCCACCTCCGACACGCTCATGCTCTTCGCGACGGGCGCCGCCGCGAAACGCGGCGCTCCGAAAATCGCGCTGGCCAGCGACAGGCGTCTCGCCGGGTTCAAAAAGGCGCTCGATGACGTCCTGCTCGATCTCGCCCACCAGGTCGTTCGCGATGGCGAAGGCTGCCGGAAATTCGTTGAAATCACCGTCGAGGGCGCGGCGAGCGCGAAAGCCGCGAAAATCGTCGCGCTCTCCATCGCCAATTCGCCACTCGTGAAAACCGCCATCGCCGGCGAGGACGCCAACTGGGGCCGGATCGTCGCCGCGGTCGGCAAGGCCGGCGAAAAGGCGGACCGCGACAGGCTCGCCATCTGGTTCGGCGGCATTCGCGTCGCCCACAAGGGCCTGCGCGATCCCGCCTACGACGAGGCGAATACCTCGGCCTTCATGAAGGGCGAGAAAATCGACATCCGCGTCGAGATCGGCGCCGGCGGCAAGGGGACGGCGACCGTCTGGACCTGCGACCTCACCAAGGAATACGTGGCGATCAATGGCGATTACCGGAGCTGACCGGGCCTCTTGATTCCGCGCTCACTCCGGTTCACGTTCACGCGCGAGCCCGGGTGGGAGGTATTCCGTGCGCAAATTCATCGTCGCGTGTCTGATGACCATCGCCCTGTGCGCCTGCCGGCCGGCGCCCACGGCGACCTTCGAGGCGCCCGCGGCCGAATATATCAACAAGGAAGGCAAGGGGACCATCGAGGGCCACGCCTTTTTCAGGGACGAGAAGGGCTCGGTCGTCTACGCAGCCGGCGAGCATGTTTTTCTCATTCCCGTGACGACCTACGCCGAGCAACGCATGGCCCAGGTCTTCGGGACGGCCAAATATGTCCAGGCGAAGTTTCTTCCCTGGGACCAGTCCGACGCGGGGTTCAGGAAATACATGCGGTCGACGAAGGCCGAATCGACGGGGACATTCAAGTTCGAGAAGGTCGCGCCCGGCGATTATTTCGTCGCGACGACCGTGAGCTGGCTTCCGGAAAATTCCTTCATCATGAAGGGTGGCGCGATCTATGAGAAGGTCACGCTGACGGGTAAGGAAAAAGACGCGGTCAAGGTGATCGTCTCGGGCAAGTGAACCCATGAAGCTGCTTCTCGTCGTCGCCGCCGCTCTGTTTGACGCGGACAATCGCGTCCTCATCGCGCAACGGCCCGAGGGCAAGCAACTGGCGGGCCTGTGGGAGTTTCCGGGCGGCAAGGTCGATCCGGGAGAGCGACCCGAGGATTCGCTCATTCGCGAATTGAACGAGGAACTCGGCATCGTCGTGAAGGAGCCGTGTCTCGCGCCGCTCACCTTCGCGAGTTACGCCTATCCGGACTTTCACCTGCTCATGCCGCTTTACGTTTGCCGGCGCTGGGAAGGGTTCGTGCGTTCGCGCGAGGGCCAGGCGCTCAAATGGGTCCGGCCCCGCGAATTGCGGGACTATCCGATGCCGCCCGCCGACGAGCCCCTGATTCCCGCGCTGATCGATCTCGCGGGCTGACGCTGCCGGTCGCCGCTAACCGAAAAGCCCGAGCACCAGTCCCTCGATCAGGAGCACGACGAGCCAGTGGCCGCCGTCGATGATCGTCAGGGCGTTCGAGCGCTTCTGGAACGCGTTGTTCACGACGATGGTCGTCGCGACGAATCCGAGCCAGCACAGGCCTCCGGTAATCAGTCCGTTCCCGACGTTGACCGCGCCGAAATGGCGGAGAAGGCCGGCCAGCATGAAGGCCATGACGATTTCCGCCACGAAGGAAATGATCATGGGCCCCATGGGCATGGACTTTGGCCGGTCGGCCTCGTTCCAGCCGAGCGCCGCCATCCATTGTTTGCCGAGCGCGCCATACCAGGCGCCGCCCGCGATCCAGGCGGCGACGGCGGCGGCGATCACCGCGATGTAATTGACGGTCATGGAAAATTCCTCCGGCGCGCCGGAAATCCGGACAAGGTTACAGGCCGCCCATTGCGCAGATGAGTTTCCATTCCCCGTCGCGCACGGGTTGCACGGACAGGCGCGCGGAGGTCAGCAGCGACATTTTCGCGAGCTCCGGAGTGGCCTTCACCCGCGCGAGCGTGACCGGCTGTTTCAGCGGTTTCACCGCCCGGAAATCGCACATACAGAACTTGCCGGTTTCGTCGGACGGGTCGGGATAATACTCGCGGATGACCTCGACGATTCCGACGATCTCCTTGCCCTCGTTGGAATGATAGAAAAACGCCTGTTCGCCCTTCTTCATCGCCATCAGTTGCAGCTTGGCGAGATGGTTGCGCACGCCGTTCCAGTGCGTGCCGGCCTCGCCGGCGGCGACCTGCATTTCCCACGACCATTTCGAAGGTTCGCTTTTTATCAGCCAGTACGCCATGCGCCGCCCCGTGAAGTCTTCCGGCGGCAAGCTAGTGGAGGGCGTCGGGGGCGGCAAGCGCGCGGCGTCACAGAAAATTCTGCGGGTCCACGTCCACCATCACCCGCACGCCGCCGCGTTCCGGCGGCGCGGCGGCGATCATGGCGCGCAGGAAGCCCTGAAGATCGGTCGTTCGCGGCGACTTCACCAGCAGTCTGAACCGGTGCCGTCCCCGCACGACGGCGATGGGCGCCTCCGCGGGGCCCAGAATCACGAGATCGTCCATCGCGGGCAGACCGCCGGGCGGCGCGATTTTCCAGCGCGGCGATGGCGGCAAGGAAAACGCCGCCCGCGCCAGCGCGCGCGCGTGGGTTTCCGCCGAAGCGCGGTCGTTCCCGGTGACGATCAGCGCCGCGAGCCGCCCGAAGGGCGGCAGGCCCGCCCGCCGTCGCGCGGCCGTTTCCTCGATGTAAAAGGTTTCGAGGTCGCCGGACAAAAGCGCGCGCATCACGGGATGTCCGGGTTGCCAGGTCTGCACGAGTCCGCGTCCGGCGCGCGCGCCGCGTCCCGCGCGCCCGGTGACCTGTTGCAGGAGCTGGAATGTCCGCTCGGCGGCGCGGGGATCGCCGGAATTCAGGCCCACGTCCGCGTCGATCACGCCGACGAGCGTGAGTTGCGGGAAATTGTGTCCCTTGGCGACGAGTTGCGTGCCGATGACGATGTCGAAGACGCCTTTGGCGATTTCATCGAGTTCGCGGCGCAGCCGCTCCGTGCCGCCGGGAAAGTCGGAGGACAGCACCAGCGCGCGCGCGTCCGGAAACGCCTCCGCGACTTCGTCCGCGAGCCGTTCGACGCCGGGTCCGCAGGCGGTGAGCGAATCCGGGGTCTCGCACTCCGGGCAGGCGTCGGGACGCCGTTCGACGTGGCCGCAATGGTGGCACACCAGCGCCCGGCGAAAGCGGTGTTCGACGAGCCAGGCCGTGCAGTTCGGACACTGGAACTTGTGGCCGCAGCTCTTGCACAGGGTCAGGGGCGCGTATCCGCGCCGGTTGAGAAACAGAAGGGCCTGTTCGCCCTTGCCGATCGTGTCGCGCACCGCTTCGCACAGGATCGGCGAAATCCACTTGCCGCGCGGCGCGGCGTTGGAGCGCAGGTCGATGGCCGCGATGTTCGGCAGCGTTCGCCCGCCGTAACGCGCTCCGAGGACGAGCTTTTTGTAGCGCCCCTGTTCGGCGTTGACGCGCGATTCGATGGAGGGCGTCGCCGAGGCGAGAACCACGCTCGCGTTTTCGAGCTGGCCGCGCACCACCGCCATGTCGCGGGCGTGATAGGCGACGCCGTCGTCCTGTTTGTAGGCGGCCTCGTGTTCCTCGTCGACGACGATCAGGCCGAGCTCCCTGAATGGCAGGAACAGCGCCGACCGGGCGCCCGCGACGACGCGGACCTCGCCGGAGGCGACCCCGAACCAGACGCGCGAGCGCTTGCGCGCGGCGACGCCGGAATGCCATTCGGCCGGCCGGACGCCGAACCGCGTCGCGAACCGCTCGAGGAATTGCGCGGTGAGCGCGATTTCCGGCATCATGATGAGCGCCTGCCGGCCTGTTTTCAGCGCCGCCGCGACGGCCTCGAAATAGACCTCCGTCTTGCCGGAGCCGGTTACGCCCTCGAGCAACGTGACGGAAAATGTCCCGGTGGCGACGCTGGCGGCGAGCGCCTCGCCGGCGTCGCGCTGGTCGGCCTCGAGCAGCGTCGTCGCGAAATCGGGATCGGGCGGAAGGGCGGCGGGCTCCGGGGGCAGGGCGATGGCCTCGAGCGTGCCTTCGTCGACGAGAGAATCGATGACGCCGGCGGAGCAGGCCGCCGCCTCCGCGAGCGCGGATTTGCGGAACGCCAGCCCTCCCGCGGCGGCCGCGATCACCCGGGCGCGCGCGGGCGTCATCCGTTCCGGCGGCGGCCCGGCGAGGCGCAGGCCGATTCGCGCTGGCTCCGGACCGACGTTGTCGGGCGCGCGCACGCCCATGCGCAAGACCATCCCGCGCGGCGCCAGCGTCCAGCGCGCGATCCAGTCGACGAGCTTGCGCAGCGGCGCGCGAACCGCGGGCAGATCGCGCTTTTCCTTGATGGTCTTGAGGTTGGAGCCGGCGGCGGAGCGGCGCGTTTCCCAAACAACGCCCGTCGTCTCGCGGGTTCCCAGCGGCACCGTGACGAAATCGCCGGGTTCGAGACTCATCCCGGGCGGCGCGCGGTAGGAATAGGAGATGTCCACGGCCACGGGCACGAGCACGTGGGCGACGAGGTCGCCGCCGTTGTCGTCGCCGCTGGTGGAATCGCCGCTCATGCGGGGGACTTAGCATTGAGCGGCGGGAAGGCGAACCTACTCCGGCTGAATTCCCGCCGCCTTCGCCACCTCGCCCCATTTCGTCATTTCCGCCTTGATCAGGGCGGCGAATTCGGCGGGCGTGCCGCCGACGGCTTCCGCGCCCTCGAGCGCGAGGCGCTCCTTCATCGAGGGCGACGCGAGGACTTTTTTCGTCTCCTCCTGGAGTCTGGCGATCACCGCGGGCGGCGTGCCCGCGGGGGCGAGCAGGCCGAACCACTGGATCGCCTCGAAGCCGGGCACGCCCGATTCGTCGACGGTGGGCAAATCGGGCGCGTAAATCGAGCGTTTCGCCGAGGAAATCGCCAGCGCGCGCAGGGTTCCCGATTCGATCTGCGGTTTCGCCGACAGAAAGTTCACGGACATGCCCGTGACCCTGCCGCCCATGATGTCGAGCAGCGCGGGGCCGACGCCGGTGTAGGGCACGTGGGTCAGTTTGATCCCCGCCATGATTTGCAGAAGCTCCATCGCGAGATGCGGCTGCGTGCCCATGCCCGCCGAGCCATAGGTCAGGCCGCCCGGGTCTCTTTTCGCCGCGGCGACGAAATCGGCGAAGGTGCGGATGGGCAGTCTGGCGTCGACGACGAGCACGTTGGGCAGCGACACCATTTGCGTGATCGGCGCGAAGTCGCGCTCCACGTCGTAGGGCAGTTTTTTGTACATGACGTGGTTCATCGACAGCGTGCTCGCCGACATCAGCAGCGTGTAGCCATCGGGCGCGGCGCGCGCGGCGTATTCGCTGCCGCGCACGTTGCCCGCGCCGGCGCGGTTCTCGACGATGAATTGCTGTCCCATGGTCTGCGACAGATGCGCCGCGAGCAAGCGCGCGACGCTGTCGGTGCCGCCGCCGGGCGCGGAGGCGGCGACGATGCGGACGACTTTATCCGGATAGGCCGATTGCGCGCCGGCGGGAGCGCCCGCCGCCAGACACGCCAGGGCCAGCGCCGCGCGAACGAGTTTGCTCATGGGACGCTCCATTCCGCTCGCGCCGCGCGACCTATTCCGCCGCGGACTTCGTCGGGAAATACGGGTCCATCTTGTGGGGAACGCCGGTCTTCTTCATTTCCTCCAGGAACAGCGGATGGATGCGCGGATCCTGATCCTCGTATTCGATCTGGTCGCCGCCCTGTTTCGTGCTGGTGGAGACCGCGACCATGCCGCCGCCGACGCCGGACGCGCGGCGCTTGAAGGCGAACATGGGATAGCGGATCGAGCCCACGCCCGTCGCGAGATAACGCGTGCGGTTGGCGCCGGTGTTGAAATGCTGGTGGAATTGCTTGTCCGCCGGCGGGAAGACCATGCCATGGCGCCAGTCGAGGCGCATGAAGTCCTTGTCGCCCTCGAACCACAGCAGCGAATAGCCGGTGCCATCGACGATCATGACATGGGTGCCCGGTCCGTGCTTGTGGCCCTTCTTGTAGGTGCCGACCGGCATTTCCGAGAGATGCGCGTGCATCAGCCCGTTGGCGAGAACGAACATGATGTTCGTCGCGCCGGCGCCGCGCTCGCCCCATTTTTGCAGCTCGAGCTCCATCAGGTCCGGCACGAAATTGGTTTCCCACATGTGGTTGCCGGGCCGGGTCATCACGAGGTCGCCCTCGCCGGTGAAATAGCCCTCCTTGCCGAGCCTTTCGGGGAATTCGAAATCGTTCTCGAACACGAATTTCTCGTTGTAGAACGTGTTCATGATCATCGGCATGTTGGTGGTGCTGACGATGAGCGCCCGCTTCTGGCCGCTGCCGTTGAAATGGCGATATTTCGCGTTGAGCGGAATCGCGAACATGGAGCGCGGGCCCCATTCGAAGCCGCGCTTCGTTCCGTCCGCGAATTCGAGCTGCGTCGAGCCGCTGCCCTCCAGAACGTAGATGACTTCCTCGTACATGTGGCGCTGCGGCAGCGTCGATCCGCCCGGGGGAATGTCGAACAGGAACATGTTGGCGAAGTCGCCGCGGCCCTTCAGATGCGCCGCCGCGGCCTTCACGCCGACGCGCGGCCACATTTTCGTTTCGAGTTCGAAGAGATAAAGGCCGTAGTCCTCGTAGGTCGGCAGCCCCTCTTTCTTCACCCAGTCGAGATAGGGGTCGATGTGATAACGGGGCGCGGGCTGGTCGTTCACGGGTGTCTCCTCTCGAGAATTATGATGGCTGTTTTCGGCGCGCGCCGCGCCCGGGTCAAGGGCGGGCCGGGGGCATGAGAATTTCGCGGATACGGGCGCGCTGTTCCGGGGCGAGGCCGCCGACGGTCGCGACGAAGGATTGCAGAGCCTCGCCGCGCATGAAGTCGATTTCGAAATCGAGGCGCGCGGCCTCCTTCAGAAAGTCCGGATCGGCCATCATTTTCGCGAAGGCTTCGCGCAGCAGCGCCACCCGGTCCGCCGGAACGCGCGGGCCAACGGGAAAGGCGCGGCCCATGTCCTCGGTGCGCGCCAGAAGCTCCAGCATCGGACGGTCGTCGTCGTTCGCCGCGAGTTCGGGCAATGTCGGGACGCCCGGCAAATCGGGCGCGCCCTTCGTCGAAATCTGGAACACGACGGAGACCGCGCCGCTCTTCACCCATTCGGCGCGGTCGCGCGACAGGTCTCGCCACGCCGCGGTGGCGAAGCCGCCGATCTCGCCGCGCTCCATCGCGAGGGTCATGTCGGCGCTGCCCTGATAGCCGAGGACCGGATTGAACATGGCGCCCGTGGCCTTGTTGACCGCGCGGGGCACCATGGCGGAGGTCGCCGTCGGCGCGGTGGCGCCCATGACGACCGGCGTTTTTCGCGCGTCGTCGATGGTCTTCACGCCGGAGGCGCGCGAGGTCACGCCCACGTTGAGGCGCGTCGCCATGCGGCCGATCCAGTTGAATTTGACGACGTCGAATTCGTCCGGCTTCGTCGCCAGCGCCTGATCGGCGAGCAGTCCGTGATGAAACAGGCCGAGCACGGTGCCGTCCTGAGGCGCGATCTTGAAGACATGGGCGGCCGCCCGCGCCGTCGCCGCGCCCGGCATGTTCTCGACGGCGATTTTCGGCGCGCCCGGAATGAAGCGGGGCAGGTGTTCGGCGAGCACCCGGGCGTAGAGATCGAAGCCGCCGCCGGGCGGAAAGCCGACGACGATTTTCATCACCTTGCCGCGATAGAAATCCGCGGCGGATTCCTGGGCTTCCGCTCCCGCGGCGCCCAGCGCCGTCGCGGCCGCCAGCGCCCGCCCGATCCATTCTGCGCGCATGTTCGCCTCCCCGCGCCAGCATAACCGGGGCCTCGCCGATCGCAATGGCCGGCGTGACAGGCGTCCGGAGTCTTTCTATTCTCGTCCGAGCCGCGCGCGGACGCGACGAGGAGCGCCCATGTCCCATGTCGTCGATATTCACACTCATTGCGTGTTGCCGAGCCGCGAGGATCCGTTCGGCGTCGCCGCCGTCATGCGGGGCGCGCCGGTCGGGCGCAATTTCGTGTCGAATTTCCGCGATCTGCCGGCGGTCAGCTATGTCGAGATGACCGATTTCGCGCTCCAGCAGGAGACTTGCGCGAAAGCTGGATTGACGCGCCGGATTATTTCCAGCCCGTTTTCCGCCGAGGCGATCACCCAGCTTTCAAAGAGCCCGGCCCTCGACGTGGTGCGCCATGGCAACGATCTCATCGCCGCCATCGTGGCGAAATCGCCGGCGAATCTGTTTGGCATGGGCCACGTCAATCCGCTCGACCGCGCGCAAATTCCGGAGGCGGAACGCTGCATGGGGCCGCTCGGCTTCAAGGGCCTGCTGGTCTGTTCGAGCTGGCACGGACATTTCATCGACAACGAGGAGGCGCTGCCCTTCTGGGAATGGGCTGAGGCGACTCAAACGCCCATTTTTATCCATCCGCCGCGCGCGCCGATTGGATCGGACCAGGAGATGGGTCAATACAAGCTCGACGAACTCGTCGGTCGTCCCTTCGACACGGCGATGGGACTCGCGCGCATGATCCTGAGCGGCCTGTTCGACCGGTTCCCGAAACTGAAAATCATTGTCGCGCACATGGGCGGCGGCTTGCTGCCGGTGATGGGGCGGCTCAACTTTGGATGGCGGCTGGGCTGCGAGGGGATGCCGGATCGCGCCGCGATCAAATGCAGGCAATTGCCCAGCGACTATCTCAAGCTTCTGTATGTCGACACGATGGGCCTGTGGGCGCCGCATCTGAAACAGGCCATCGAGGTGTTCGGCGCGGATCGCGTCATGTTCGGCACCGATTACGGTCCCGTGCCCATCGATCCGAAGGAACATGTCGACATCGTCAATTCGCTGCCGGTCACGGCGGACGAGAAGCAGGATATTTTCTGGCGTAACGCCGACCGTGTCTTCGGACTCGGGCTCGGGGCGGCGACGCCATGAGCGAGGCGATCGCCGCCGAACTGTCGCGACGCGCGCGCGACATCGCGCCCCTTCTCGCGTCGGAAGCTCCGGCTGGACGCGCGTCGTTCCGCATGAGCGCGCGAAGCATCGGCGCCATGCGCGAGGCGGGATTCTTCCGGATCGCGCAACCCGCCGGTCTGGGCGGCCACGAACTCGATCCGCGCGTCCTCTATGGCGCCGAAATGATCCTCGGCGAGGGCGACATGTCCGCCGCGTGGATTCTCGGCGTCAGCGGCGTTATTTCCTGGCTCGTGGCGCTCTTCGATCCGCGGGCGGGCGAAGATGTGTGGGGCAAGGGCCCGGACGCGATTTTCTGCTGCGCCCTTCGCCGCAACGGCGTCGCGACGCCGGCTCCCGGCGGATTCAGGTTGAGCGGGCGCTGGACCTACGCGAGCGGCTGCGATCATAGCCAGTGGGCGGTGCTCGGCGGACTGCGCGCGAGCGACAGGCCCGGCGTCGACGATCACCTTTTGTTGCTCGCGCCGCGGGAGGATTTCGAGATCGTCGAGACCTGGCGCGCGCCTGGCATGCAGGCGACGGGCAGTCACGACGTGGTCGTGCGCGACGCCTTCGTGCCCGGCCATCGCGTCATCCGCATGATCGACAATCTGAATTGCGCGGGGCCGGGCCTCGCGGCGCACACGTCGCCGATTTACCGGTTGCCCTTCGGGCAAATTTTCGGCGCGGGCGTTTCCGTGGCCGCGGTCGGCGCGCTGCAAGCGATGCTCGACGCGTTCATCGCCTCGGCGCGCGACCGCAAGCGCGTCGGCGCGTCGCTCGCCGGAGATCCCGACGCGCAACTCGCCGTCGCGGAGGCTTGGGGCGCCATCGATCTCGCGCGGCTGATCGTGACCCGGAATTTTGGCGAGATGCTCGCCGACGCGGAGCGCGGCGAGACGACGCCCGTTTCGCGGCGGCTGCGCTACAAATACCAGCTTTCGACGATCGCCGGACGATGCCGCGACGCCGCGCAAAAGATCGTCGATCTTTCTGGCACGGCGGGGCTCTCGGGGTCGGCGCCATTTCCGCGGTTGATGGCGGATATCGCGGCGGGCCGCCAGCACGTCACCAACCAGACGACGCTGCACGGGCGCGACGCGGGGTGGGACATGCTCGGCTTGCCGGAAAAGGTGGACTTCATGTTGTGACCCGGGTCCGCCCTCGCACGAAAATTTTCCTTCGCGGCGCGCGCGGAATTCTAATTTCGGGTTGATATATTTATCCGGTGGCTGGCAAGCTTGTGTAGATGTTCAAGTCACGACTGAACGTCCCCGGCGAGAGCTTGCGCGAAAATAAAAACAGAGCCATGATTTACCGATATCAGGGGTCGCGCTCCCGCGAGATGGCTCGCGCCGCGACTCCTCCGGATGGAGGCGACGATGCCCGCGTCCCGTCTTTCGCCCGCCGATCTGACATTTTTATCCGCGAGTCCCGGAGCGACCGTTCCCGGAGCGCTTCTGCACAGGGCGCGGTCCGTCCTCGGCTGTGATTTTCAATCGGTTGTTCTGCACGCGTCCGACGCGTCCGCGAAGGCCTGTCGCGCCCTTGGCGCCGCCGCCTTCGTTCACGGGGAGCATGTCTTTCTGGGGGAAGGGACATTCAGGCCCGACGAGCCCGGCTTTGTCGCCCTGCTCGCGCACGAACTCGCCCATGTTGTCCAGCAGCGGCGAGGCCGCGCTGGCTCCGGCGTTTCGGGCGCGAGGCCGGCGCTCGAGGCGGAGGCGGACCTCGCCGCGAGTTCCGTGATGCACGGCGTTCCGTTTCGGGTGTCGCTCGCCGACGAGACCGGCGCGCCCGCCTGCTGGAATCTCGCGGGCCATTATTTCCTGCCCTATCTGATGTTTCTCAACTTCGGCGTCGATCCGGATCTGGCCCGGCGAATCGCGCTCTGGTGCTGGCTGCCCGATCAGGTCGAGGAATTCGACGCGGCCCACGTGGGGTTCAACTGGGTGCGCGACATCCCGATTCTGTCGGACCCGTTTTCGCCACAGTGGCGCGAGACCCAGGACAATTACCGGAAATACGAGGCGGAGGCCCTCGCGGCGGGCGGCGAGGCCGGCCAGGGGCAACCTCTTGTTTACAGGCGGCCGACGGCGCCAGTCGCCTCCAGCTACGCCAGCGAGAGCCAGTACGTGCGCTCCGTCCACTCGGGTTTGCACGTGCTCGACGGCGAAAGGGCCGCCGACGAAGCCAGGCGGCGCGCCGGCGATTTCACCAACAGCGCCCATCTGCCGATTTTGTTCCGCGCGATCATTCTGCACGCCTATGGCGATTGCTTTTCACACGCGAAAATGGGGATCGACAACGACGAATTGTGGGGACCGACCGTGCTGGGCGTGCCGGTCGGACATGGAATCGACGGGCACGAATCCGACGACATCTGGAACGAGCGGCGCTGGGCGCCGTTCTGCGCCTATGCGCGCGGCGTGGGAGCCCTCGCGAACGACTACGCCGGCGGCAAGGGCATCGCGCCGCTCGACGATATCGTCGCGGCCTTGAGTCCGATGACGCGGGGCGCGCCGGCCGTCATCGACCGCGACAACGAAAAGCTGAAGGCGGCCGCCGCCGCGCTGGGCTCGCCGTGGACCGATCTGACGTGGCCCGCGGTCGTGCCCGACTGGTCCAAGATCAGCCCGAAGGCGCGCTCGCTCGCGCGAGCGACCGGCGTGCGGCTGGACGAGGATGGTTGCGCGACGCACATGCGCAACGTCGCCGCGCAACTGCTCGGACGGCCGATGGATGGTACGCACCCGAAATTTCCGCCCGCGCCATGGAAAGAATATTACAAACGCTATAGTTCAATGATCAACATGGACGCCGGCGACACGGACGGCGAGCGGATTTTCTATAAAATCCAGAAATGCTCGGTCGAATGGTCGCGAATGGCGATCGGCCGTTCCTTCGCGGATGTGTTTCCGAAGCCGGTTTCCGCCGGGCCGCCGGCCGCGGTTCCGGCGACGTCGCCGGACGGGCGCGCGCCCGTGCGCCCCCGCCGGATTCACTAGGCCGGAGCGTCCGTCCTATTTCGTCTCCGCCTTCGCGACGATTTCCTGCACGCGCTTTTTCTGTGCCGGCGTGATGTCGGTCACGATGCTGAGGGTCGCTTTCTTTGTCGCTTCCGCGTCGATGAAATCGATGTAGCGCTGCGTCTTCTCGCCTTCCGCGACGAGTTGCGGATCGGTCAGCGCCGTCTTCACGGCGTTGCGCAGAAAAGCGAGGCGCTCCGCCGGCAGGTTGGGGGGCGCGACGAGAATGCGCCCGAGATTCTCCGCGGTGGAATGCAGGTCGAAAATCCACTGCTGGTCGGCGTCGAGAGGCAGGGCCTCGAAGATCGTCGGCAGATCGGGGAAGAAGCGCGACTTGACGCGGCCCATCGTGGCGAGCGCCTTGTTCTGTCCCGCCTTGACGTAATTGTTGGCCGACGTGTCGGACACATAGATCATGTCCATCTCGCCCTTCGTCACCGCGATGGCGGCTTCGTTGGAGCCGGGATAGCCGACGACGATGCGGCAATCGAGCTTCAGCGCCTCGCAGGTGAAGGCGGCGCCGTCGGACAGGCCGTCGATGGGGCCGCTGCCCGACCACATGAATCGCTTTTTCGCGTCGAGCGCCTTTTTCGGCGTGTCGACTGGCGCGTCCGGCCCGACAAGCCAGACCCAGGGAGAGGCGCTCACGGTGCCGAGGTGCGAGAGTTTGCCGAGATCGAAACGCACGCCGGGCTGGTCGGTGAGCTGGGAGAAGGCGGCGCCGAGGCCGTTGACCAGCATGAAGGTCAGCCCGTCCGGCGGCGCGGTCATGGTGCGGTTGAGCGCCGTCGTGCCGCCGGCGCCCGGCTGGTTTTCGACGACCACGGTGGTTCCCAGCGCCTTCGAAACATAAGGCGCGATCATGCGCGCGTAGATGTCGTAGCCGCCGCCCGGGCCATAGCCGACGACGATGCGCACGGTCTTGCCCTTGTAAAAATCAGCGTCGGCGTTTTGCGCCGTCGCAGGGCCCCCGAGGGACGCGGCGGCGGCCAGCAGGGCGAGGGCGGCGAGGTTCCGGCGCGAAAGCATGGGGTTCATCGTCATGTCCCGGGAGTGGTCTTTATCGCGTTGCCTCTACACAGATTCCAGCGCGGCGAACAGGCCCGCGGAATCGGGCGTGGCGGCGACGCGGACGGGGAGGCCGGCGTCCAGAAGCGGAACCGCCGCGTCTCCCGAAATGCAAACGTGAACGATGGCCGCGAGATCGCCGGCGACCCCCGCCGCGCGCGCGAGGTCGAGAAAAATCGCGGCGCTCCGGCGGGAAAAATGCAGGGCGGCGTCGATGTCGCCCGCCCGAATCGCCGCGATGGCGGCTTCCGTCAGCGCCGACTCCGCGCGCGCTTCGTAGACGACGAGGGTTTCCACGGCATGGCCGGAGCGTCTCAGCCCTTCCTCGAGACCCGGCTTCCTGTCGCGGCCCGCGAGATAGAGAAAGCGACGGCCGGGCGGACTTTCCGCGAGCAGGGAAGCGAGGAGCGCGGCTGCGTCCCGACGGGCGGCGCCAGGCGTCGAAAACCCGCCGCGCGCGCCACCGCCGCGGTCCGGGCGCCGACGACGGCCAGGGGGAGGTCGCGCAGGCGCGCGCGAGACTCCTCAGGAAGCAAGTCCAGCGCGTGGGCGCTTGTCGCGATCGCCGCGTCGAAGTTTCCCGGCGGGAGCGCCGTCCCTGTCGCGACGATCGCCGTCGTCGGCGATGTCACTATCTCGTGTCCGTGCCCGGCGAGCTTCGCGGCGGTCGTCGCCGAATCGCGCGCCGGACGGGTCAGGAGGACGCGCATGTTCAGGGGAGCACGCCGGGCGGCAGGCGCTCCAGCAGGGCGCGGCCGGCGCGGATTCCGATTCGCTCCGCTTCGGCGACCGGACCCTCGCCCTCGATTTCGAAGGCTTCCGATCCGTCGGCGCGCAGCGCCATGCCGCGAAAGGCGACGCGGCCATCGACGACGCGCGCGTGGCCCGCCAGAGGCGTGCGGCAGGAGCCGTCGAGAACGCCAAGAAAGGCGCGCTCCGCGGTCAGGGCGTGGCCGGTGTCCGCGTCCAGGATCGCGGCGAGCGCCACCCGGGTCTTGTGATCGTTCGCCCGCGCGGTGATGGCGATCGCGCCTTGCCCCACGGCGGGCAGGAAGTCGTCGATGTCCAGCGGGGCCGTGGCGCGGTGCGCGAGGCCGAGGCGTTTCAGCCCGGCGAGCGCGAGCAGCGTCGCGTCGATTTCGCCTGATTCGGCCTTGCGCAGGCGCGTCTCGACGTTGCCGCGCAAGAGGGTGACGACGATGTCCGGGCGCAGGCGCTTCACTTGCGCCTGGCGGCGCAGCGAGGCGGTGCCAAGCGTCGCGCCGCGCGGCAGGTCCGCGATGGACGAGGCTTTCGCGGATATCAGAGCGTCGCGCGCGTCCTCGCGCGGCAGAAAGCCGGCGATCAGCAGGCCGTCGGGCA
>CAISEY010000288.1 GCA_903884435.1 uncultured Hyphomicrobiales bacterium
CGGGTGGCGACGGGCGCGGGCGGCGTCGCGGCGTCGAGGGCGCCGAGCGCGAACGCGCGGCCCGGGGCGGGGCCGGGATCAAGGCGGCGGTTTTGCGCGACTTCGAGATCCTCGTCGGTTTCGATGTCCGGTGGATCGGGGAGGTTGTCGAGGCGCGGCGCGGGAGTGAGCTGCGGGCCCGGACGGGGCTTGCAGATCCGGCGCGGGCCGGTGGAGGTTCGCCCGTGCTGGGCGAGGTCGAGGTGAAAATGATTGTAGTGCAGGGCGTTGTAGCCGGGGCCCAGCACCGTCGTGAAAATATCGCATGCGCCGGCCAGCGCCTCGCGCAGGAAGGCCTTTTCCTGATCGCCGCCGCGCGGCCAGTCCTTCGCGATGACGATCGCGCGGCCGTCGCCGAGTTTGAAGCCGCCGATGTCCGAGGCGTTGGCGAAGGAATGTTCGGAGAGATTGGCGCCCGGCACGTTGTTGGCGGGGCGGCAACTGAAAGAGCCGACCGAAGTGAGTTCGACCACGTTCTGGCCGAAGCGGGCCATGGCGAGCGGCTGGACGACTTCCGCGAGCCACTGGTCGAGCGCGGCGATCATCGGACAGCCATAGGTCTGGCGGCTTTTTAGCGTCACCGCTCCTTCCTGAAGCGCCGTGACGCGGAACGGGTGCTCGGCGCCGCAAATGCCGGGGCCGTCGATCGCCGGGGCCGGCTGTACATAGGCCGAAACATGCACGAGCTTTTGCGCGAGGCAAATGTTTTCCGCCTGCGCGCGCCAGGCGGGCCGCTGCTGGCGCTGAAAAACGCCGCAGCCTCCAAGGGCCGCGACAACACACGTCGCGGCCAGCAATGGCAAAAGTTTACGCGCCATGCCGCGAGGAATGCACGCGTCGGGTTAATCGCCATTAAAAATTGACGGTTAACCGGTGGTTCACGCGACGGTCAGTATCCAAAAAGCGCGGCGTTGAGGACGCGCGGCGGCAACAGGGTGAAAACCCCGGCGATGGCGAGGCCCGCGTAGTTCAGGATCATGCCGGCGGCGTGGGCGCGGACATTGCCGCGCCGGCGCGCGAGAATGGCCAGCGGCAGGGTCGCGAGCGTCAGCAGCGAGAGCAGATGAATTGGCGAATAATGGCCGGGAAACAGGCCGGCGATCCCGAAGGAAGTCGCCGCGACGAGCATCATGGCGGCGGAGAAGACCGCGCCGAGGCGACGGTGAAAGACCGTGCCTTTCGCGGCGACGAGGACGCCGGTCCCCGCCACGAGCGCCACGAGCGCCAGCGCGATATGCGCTTGCACGAGAGGCGGCGCGGCGAGGACCGGCGCGAGATTCACGGATTGGCCGGGGGCTGGCCGCCGCGGCCGCGGCGGGCGTTCATGAAGCGCTCGAATTCCTCGCGGTCGCGGGCGCGGCGCAATTCGTCGATGTGTTCGGTGAACTCACGTTCGGCGTCTTCCAGCTTGCGGCGCTCTTCCTCGAGACGGGCGAGTTCCGCCGCGCGCCAGTCGTCGAAGGCCGCGTTCCCGGTGGAACGCATGTTCCAGGAGCCGCCGGGGCGGGGAGAGCCGCCCTGGCTTGTCGACCACGCGGGCGAACGGGAGGCCCAGGCGCCCGGCCGCCAGTTGCGGCAGGCGTCGCGGGCCCAGTCGGTCTTTTCCTGCGCGAAGGTCGCGAGATCGCCGCGGTGGCCGCATCGGGTCTGCCAGAATTTCAGGGCGAGGATGGCGAGTCCGATCGGCCAGAACAGGACGAAGCCGAGAACGACGGCGACGATTTCCAGCGGCCGCCACCGGCCTCCGCATCGCCTCGCCCGCCAGTCTCCGGGATATTCGCTGCTATTGCTCGTTTGCGACATGACGTCACTCCGTTGGTACGGCATCCGGCCACGCGGGCTTCGGATGTAAATGTTATTTAGATTTACATTCGGGTTTTGTCGAGTGGGGCTGGAGGCCGTCGCCGGAATTATTTCGCGGCGGCGGGGCGGCGCGCCGCCATTTCGATCAGGCTTGCGACTCCACTGGCGAGAATCGCGGCGGGATCGCACCCCTCGTGCGCGGGGTCGAGGTGGCCCGCGAGGGCCAAAGTCGCGACGCCGTGGGACAGGGACCAGATTTCGAAGGTGAGCTTTCGGCCATTCTCGATGGTTCCGCCCCGCTGGCGCAGAACCGCGTCGCAGGCGACGCGCAACAGGGCCAGCGCCTTGTCGGCGGCGGCGCCCGCTTCGGGAACCGAAAGCGCGCCAACGTTGCCGAACATCGCGCCATAAAGGCCGGGCTCTTCCCGGGCGAAGGCGAGATAGGCGTCGCCCATGCGTCGCAGGGCCGTCACGGGATCGGGCTGTCCATTGTTCCAGGCGCCGGCGAGGCGCTGGCCGAACAGGTCGAAGCCCCGGCGGGCAAGTTCGGCCATCAGGGCGTTGCGGTCGGAGAAGTGACGGTAGGGCGCGGCCGCGGTCACGCCCGCGAGGCGAGCGGCGTCCGCGAGGGTGAAGCCGGCGGCGCCCCGCTCGGACATCAGCGACCGGGCCGCCTCGATCAGCGCGTCCTTCAGATTGCCATGGTGATAGCCCCGGCGCTCGCGGCCGAGGAAGGCGTTCTTGAAAAAGGAGTCCTTTCTGTCCATCTGGAATTCAACCGCCTCGCGAGGGACCGGAGAATAGGGTGCCGGCGCGGGAAACGCCACCGTCCCGGAATTCGGTTCGGCGGCATGCGGAATGGAGACTGGCGAAGCGCCAGGTATTTGGCGCGCGCCTTGCTTGTGTTCGAGAACAGCACAGGAGATTCATCGCATGGCCATGACACGCACGCTCGATCTCTTCGCCATGGGCGCGGCCCTCGCCTTCGTTGGCATCCTCGTTCTGGGTGGAATGTAGGAAAAGGCCGTTCGAAAAACGGCGCTCCGGCCCGCGCCGTCGGGCGCGAGCCGGTCGCCGGCCGCCGTCCATCCGGAGGACTTCCCTCAAGTAACGCGCGTTAGCCGAGATAAAATTTTTTCCGGAAACGTGTTTGAAACGTGAAATGGTCCTATATAACGGACGCGGGCGATCATGCCCGCTTCGTTTGAGGTCCATATGTCCTCTTTCACTCCGTTTGGCGGCAATCGCGTCCTGCGTCTCGGACTCGCGGCTTTTCTCGCGCTCGCGCCTGTCATCGCCGAGGCCAAGCTTGGGGGCGGATCGAGTTCCGGCAGCCGCGGCTCCCGGACGATGTCGGCTCCGCCATCGACTTCGACGGCTCCTTCTTCCGCGCAGCCCATGCAGCGCACCACGACGCCGCAAATGGCTCCGGGCGCGTCCTCCGCGGCGCGGCCGCAGGCGCCTCTCTCCACGCCGGCGGCTGGCGGATTTTTCGGCGGCGGCTTTGGCAGGGGGCTGCTTGGCGGCCTCGTTGGCGCCGGGCTCATCGGCATGTTCATGGGCCACGGATTCATGGGCGGTCTTGGCGGCGTCATGTCCATGATCGGACTTTTGTTGCAGGTCGGCCTTCTGGCGATGCTCGCCATGTTCGCCTGGAACTGGTTCGCGCGCCGGCGTCAGCAGGAGCCCGTGATGGGCGGCATGGGCGCGGCCGGCTATGCGCATCGCTCCGCAGCCGGCGTCGATCCCGGTCCGGTCCAGGGCGGCGGTTTTGGCGGGTTCGCGGGCGGAGCGCCGCGCGCCCCGCAAACGACGCCGATCACGCCGACCGAAGTAGATTTCAACGCGTTCGAGAAGTTGCTTTCGGCGACGCAAATCGCCTACGGGCAGGAAAACATCGCCGAGTTGCGCAAGCTGGCGACCGAGGAAATGATCTATTATTTCCAGTCGGACATCGACGAGGCCAAACGCAAGGGCGTCGCCAGCCGCGTCTCCGACGTGAAACTCCTGCAGGGCGACCTTTCGGAGGCCTGGCGCGAGGGCGGCGACGAATACGCGACGGTCGCCATGCGGTTCAGCCTGATCGACGTGACCGTTGATCGCGTGACGGGCCGCGTCGTCGAGGGCGATCCCGCGAAACCCGCGGAGTCGACGGAAATCTGGACGTTCCTGCGCCCGGCGGGCGCGGGCCCGGACGCCTGGCGATTGTCGGCGATCCAGCAGACCGCGTGAACTCCCTGCTGGGCGAATTCAGACCCTCCCGCGCTCGCGCGGGAGGGTTTTCTTCGCGCGCGATCTCCTGCATCATGACCCCGCGCGGCATGTCGCGCGGGGAGGACATCATGAGTCTGGCCATTCGCGCGGCAGCCTGTCTCGTCGCGCTCGGTTGCTGGGCGCCAGTCGCGCGGGCGCAGGACAAGCTCAAACTCGCCATTGGCGGTTTTGGCGCCTGGGCGGTCGAGGCGCCGCGCCTCGCGGCGCAGTCGGGGATCTTTAAAAAACACGGCCTCGACGTGGAATATTACGCGACGGCGGGCGCGGGCGAATCCCTGCAGGCGGTCATCTCGAATTCGGCGGACATCAGCGTCGGCGTCGGCACCGCTGGCGTGCTCGGCGCCTTCGCCAAGGGCGCGCCGATCCGGATCATCGGCGCGAATTTTCGCGGCTCCGGCGACGTTTACTGGTACGTGCGCGCGGATTCGCCGCTGAAATCCATGAAGGACGCGACGGACAAGGACTTGATGGCCTATTCCACCAACGGGTCGAGCACGCATATCGCCGTGACCGCGCTGGTCGAGGAAGCGGGCGTCAAGGCAAAGCCTCTCGCGACCGGCGACATGGCGTCGACGCTGACCCAGGTCATGTCCGGCCAGATCGCCATGGGCTGGGCGGCGGCTCCCTTCGGCCTCAAGGAAATCGAGGAAGGCAAGATTCGCGTCGTCGGCACCGGCGACGAGGCGCCCTCGTTGCGCGAACAGACGGTGCGCGTCGACATCGCCAGCGTGCGCGTGACGACCGAACGCAAGGACGCGTTGCAACGCTACGTGAAGGCGTATCGCGAAACGCTCGAATGGATGTACGCGGACGGGAAGGCCATTGAAATGTGGGCCGCCAACATTGGCGTGCCCGTCGCTCTCGCGCGGATCGCCTCGGACAAGTACCAGCCGAAATCGGCGCGCGATTTCGATTCCATCACCGGCCTCGACAAGTTGATGGAGGGCGCGGTGAAGCAGAAATTCCTCACCGCGCCGCTGACGAAGGAACAGTTGTCCACGCTGATCCAGATCGTGAAGTGAGGCGCGCCGCCGCGCTCACTCCTGCACGGTTTGCGGCTTCGAGGGATCGCTGACCGAAAAGATCAGGTACTTCGCCTTTTCGGTCGCGCTGCCATTGCGGGAGATCGCGTGCAGCGCGTTGGGCTGTTCATAAAACACGCCGCCGGGGCCGAGCTTTTGCAGCGGACCGTCGCCGATTTTGACCTCGTAGCTGCCTTCGAGCACATAGCCGAAGGTGTGGCTGCCGGGGTGACGATGCGCCCCGGAGGCGTTGCCCGGATCGCGCTCCGTGACGCGAAGGGTGACGACGCGGCCGAGCACATCGGTCATCGTCGTCCTGAAAAGCTCGCTTTGCCGCGAACCGGCCGCGGCTGGCGGCGTTTGCGCGAGCGCGGGCGCGACGAAGGGCAATCGAGGCGCCCCGGCGACGCCCGCGTAAGTCGCGGCGGAAGCGGCGAGCGCGGCGGCGCAGCCGACGAGCGCGTGTGAAACGAGCGAGCGTGACATTGTTTTTTCCTCCGTGTCGTGTTCGGGCAGTCTCGCGCGGACGGAGGTTCCCCGTCAACGCGCGGGCGGGTTGCCGGCACCAGGGAAACCGGGCACATTTCCGGGACAACACAATGACGGGTGGAAACATGATGCGCGGATTGTCGATCGCGGCTGCTGTTCTCGCGTGCGTTGCCTGCGCCGGGGCGCGGGCGCAATCCTGGCCGGAACGACCCGTCACCTTCGTCGTGTCGAACGGCGCCGGATCGAGTCCGGACGTGATGGCGCGGCTTCTCGGGGCCAAACTCGAGCCTTTGCTCGGCCAGGGCATCGTCGTCGAAACGAAGCCGGGCGCGGGCAACGTCATCGGCGCGATGAACGTGGCGCGCGCGCAACCGGATGGATACCGGCTGATTTTCGCGACTTCCGCCGCGCTCGCCGCCAATCCCTTCATGATGAAAAAGCTGCCCTACGATCCGCTGAAGGATTTCGAGCCGGTCGCGTTGCTCGGTCGCACCAACCAGTTCATCGTCGTGCACAGGGACGTGCCCGCGAAAACTCTCGCCGATCTCGTCGCCATCGACAGGGCGAAGCCCGGCGCCTATTCGATCGCCATCGACGGGCCGCGCAATCTGGCGGGCGTGACGGCGCAGGCGTTCAACTTTCACGCGGGCACGAAACTGGTCTACGTGACTTATCCGAACATCATGAACGGCTTGCAGGACACCGTGGCGGGCCGCGTTCAGGCTGGCGTGTTCCCCGTGGCGATCGCGGAAGCTTTCGTGCGCGAGGGAACCCTGCGGGCGCTCGCGGTGGCGGGGCTGAAGCGCGTCTCCGCCTTTCCCGACGTGCCGGCGGCGGCGGAGACGCTGAAGGATTTCGATTTCAGCGGCTGGTTCGTGCTGATGGCGCCAGCCGGGACGCCAAAAGAGATCGTCGCGAAGCTCAACGCCGCCGTGAACACGGCCATGCGCGATCCGCAGATCGTCGCGATGGCTCCAAAGCTCGGGTACGAATTCGATCCCGGCGGAGTTGGCTCGCCGGACGACGCGCGCAAGTTCATCGAACAGCAGCTCGTGTTCTGGGAAAAGACGACGAAACAGCTGGAAATCGAGCCGGAATAGGCGTCCGCCTAGACCTTCACGAACAGGTCTTCGATGTTCATGCGTTTTTCGATCATGTGCTGCTGGTGCATGTAGAGCGTCAGCGCCTCGAGCGTGGAGCGGTTCGGCTCGACGCCGCAGGGCCACGGATCGCCGCCCATCAGGCTGGCGACTTCCTCGAAATCGTGCAGGTGCCAGGGGAACATGGTCGATTGCGTGATGGTGACGCGCATGTGTTCGAGCGCGTGATCCTTCGACTTGACGAAGGCCTTGTAGAGCGAGGCCGCGACCCAGGGATTTTTTTCGTAAACAGAGCGCCTGATCGCCAGCAGGTGCATGATCGGATGGATTTTCGTGCGCGCGTAAAGATCGCGCTCGATTTCGCGGTAGTTCGGGAACAACCGGACGATGTCGGGATTCGAGCCGTGGTTGGGGGCGGTGCGCGCGGCGATCAGCGCGTCGATCTCGCCGCGGGCGAGGAGGTCCGCGATGGACCAGGGCGATTCGTTCTCGACGATGTCGACGTGTTTCAGCAGCGGGCGCGTGACCGGATTGCCGTGCGGACCCGGCTTCTCGATGGCGCCCTGAACCCAGGTGACGCCCGAGAGATCGACGCCGAAATCGTTTTCGAGGTGGCCCTTGATGTAGACGGCCGCGGTCTGCGTCCACAGGCCGACGCCGATGCGCTTGCCCGCGAGATCCTTCGGCGATTTCACGCCCGATTTGCGGTTGACGAAAATAAAGGCGTGGCGGAACGCGCGCGAGGGAAAAAACGGCACGGCGACGAAGGTCCGGTCGCCCGCGTCGTGATTGCGGATGAATTCGGAAGCGGAAAGTTCCGCGCAATCGAATTCGCCCTTGCCGACGAAACGGTCGAAAATATCGCGCGAGGCCTCGATGGCGACGTATTCGAGATCGACTCCCTCCGGCTTGACCTCGCCGGTGCGGAGCGCGGTCGTGCGGTCATAGCTTCCGCAGGCGAAGGTCAAAGGCAGATTCGGCATGGACGTTTCCTGAATGACATGGCGCGCGGCCCTTCCGGCGACGGACGCGCGCGCCAATCATGCGATGGAAGCAACCCCGGCGGCAAGCCCGCCGTCAGCCCTTCAGCTTGTGGGCGAGCTTCACGAGGTTTTCGAGGTGCTGCTTGAGGAAGTCGCGACCGGCCTGGTCGGTGAACCTGCCCTCGGCGTCGAATTTCGATTGCGCCATGCCGATCATCACCTGCGGCTGGTTGACGCCGAAGGCGTTGAGGCTGACGAGAATGTTGCGGAGGCTGAATTGCGCGCGGGCGGTGCCCGCCGCGCCGCCGGCGACGCCCAGAATGCCCACGGCCTTCCAGTCGAAGGGCTGGTTCGGCGCGCGCGAGCACCAGTCGAGCGCGTTCTTCAGAGAGGGCGTGACGACGTAATTGTATTCCGGGCAGGCGATCAGCACCGCGTCGGCGGCGCGGATTTGTTCGCGCAGACGATGGACGGTCGCGGGGAAGGAGCCATCGACGCGCAGATCCTCGTTGTAAAGCGGCAGGTCTCCGGTTTCGACGATCTCGATGGAGACCCCGGCGGGCGCGAGTTCCTGGGCGGCGCGCAGGGCCGCGGTGTTGAGGGACTTCTTGCGCAGGCTTCCTGATATCGCGACGATCTTGAACTGGCTCATGGTGAATGGCTCCCCGTTGCACTCTGGCGCGGCCCATAGCACGGACGCGCGCCTGGTCCAAAACTTCCTCGCGATTGACGCGCGCCGTTCGGCGCCTATCAATCCGCCATCGCATCAGGAGGAAGTCATGACGGACACGTGGATCAATCTCAAGACATGGCCGGAACTCATACTCGACAAGCTCGCCGACGCGGGCGTCGCGCGGATCACGCTGAACCGGCCGGACAAGCGCAACTGCTGGAACCAGGCCATGTGCGACGCGTTTTTCGCCTCGCTTGAAATCGTCCGCGCCGACAAGGAGATCAAGGCGGTCATCACGCGCGGCGCGGGCCCGTGCTTTTCCTCCGGCCTCGACCTCAACTTTCTGAAGGCCATGAGCGACGGGCCGTTGCTCGACTGGGACCGCGCCTCGCCAACCATTCGCCTCGCCGAGGCGCTGCGCGGCTTCCCGCGCATCATGATCGCGCAGGTGCATTCCTATTGCCTCGGCGGCGCGCTCGGCATCATGAATTGTCACGATCTCGTCTACGCGGCGGAAGACGCGCAGGTTGGCATGCCCGAGATCCTGCGCGGCTCGTTCGGCCAGCTCGTCACGTCGACGCTGATGCACGGCGGGGTGCCCATCAAGAAGCTCTCGCACATCGCGCTCGTCGGGCGGAACCTGTCCGGCGTCGAGGCGAGCGATCTTGGCATCGTCTCGCAGGCGGTTCCGGTCGCGCAGCTCGAGTCCTTCACCCTGCAAATCGCCCGTGAAATCGGCTCGCGCCATCTCGCGCCGCTGGAGCACCACAAGATCACCGCGCAGATGGGCCGCGACCTCTCGTTGTCGCAGGCGATCCAGCTCGACCAGCTCGTGGGCCAGCGGCTGCGCCGCGCCATGGACCCGCTCGGCGACGTGAAGTCCTATCTGAAAAGCCAGAAGGGCGGACCAAACCTCGAGTTCAAGCGCGACGACGTCTAGGGTCGACGACTTGCGGAACGCGGCGGCGTGGGCGATCAATGAAGCTCACGCGGGCGGGACGCATGGCTGTCAGGGAAACATTCGCGGCGCTGGCGCCCTTCGGCGCGCCCGCCGCGAGGGCGCGGGACGAGGCCATCGGCCTCGCCGGTTCCCCGGCGCGCCGGCGGGGATGAAGCCCCGGAGGAATCGGGTCCGCGGAAGCTGGAGTGGAACATGAGACGCCGACTTTTCGCGGGGCTATTCGCTTCCATCCTCGCCGCTTTCGCGCCCGGAGCGCGGGCGCAAACGGGCGAAGCCTGGGACCAGCTTTACGCGGCGGCGAAAAAAGAGGGGAAGCTCGTCGTCTGGTCGTCGCGCGACGTGCCGGTGAACCAGGCGGTCGCGAAGCTGTTCACGAAGCGGTTTCCAGGCATCGAACTCGAGATTTTCAAGATCCTTCCGTCGCCGGCCATCGAGCGTCTCGTCGTCGAGCGAAAGGCGGGGCGGCCGGGCGGCGACATTATCGATCCGAACATTTCCTTCATGCCGCTGCTGCTCGACCGGGATCTCGCGGAGACGGTGGATTACGCCAGATTCGGCGTTCCGGCGGACGACATCCTCTTCGACAACCGGGCCGTCGTGATCGGCCACTACGATCTCCCGCTGACCTACAACACGAGCCTCGCGCAACCCGGAGACATCAAGTCCTGGGACGACGTGCTCGATCCCAGGTGGTCCGGCAAGGTTCTCGTCGAGAGTTTCGCCTATTCCTTCGGGATTCTCGCGTCGACCTGGGGCGAGGACAAAATGACCTCTTTCATCGAAAGGCTTCTGGCGAACAGGCCGATCGTCAGCAACAGCCCCACCAACACGGCGGAGGCGCTCGCGGGCGGGCAGGGCGCCATCGCGGTCGGCGCCTATGCCTCGCGCACCGAGATCAATCGCGAGAATGGCGCCCCGGTCGCCTGGGCGCGCGTCGGGCCGATTCCGGCGCAACGCGTGGTCAATATCGTCATCAAGGGCGGGCCCAACCCAAACGCGGCGAAACTCTGGTCGGTCTGGTGGACGACGCCGGAGGCGCAGAAGGAGTTTTACGCGGTTCAGCGATACGGCAAGATCGCCGGGCCGGTGCTCAGTCCGCGCGGCGAGGAAGTGCGGAAACTGGGGCTCGAGGTGGTTCTGGAATCGCTCGACGTGAAGCGGGGCCTCGCGATGCTCGACAAGGCCTCGCGGATGATCTCGGGCCGGCACTGACGGCGCCGCGGCAAAAACTCAACGCCCGGGCTGAACCTCAACCCGGGCGCGGTCCGCGGGCGCCTCAATCGCAGACGCGGACGCGGCGGTCGCCGCGATAATTTCCGTAACGGTCGTAGACCGGCCGCATTTCGTAGCCGCAGGCCGGGCCGTAAACAGGAGCGGGTTCGTAATATCGCGGTCCCTGGTTCGCGGCCGCCGCCGCCGCGGCGACGCCAAGAATGCCAAGGCCAATCGCGGCCGCGCCAGCCGGACCGATTCCGCCGCCGCCGCGCCTGACCACGCGTCCGCCCCTGACCGGCGCGCGCACGGCGCGTCCGGCGCCGACGACCCGGCGAGTCTGGACTTTTTCAAGCAGCGGGCTTTCCGCGATTTGCGTCTGCGCCGGGCCGGACGAAACCGGCATGGCGGCGGCCGTCAACGGCGCGGTAGCGATCGCGCCCGCGACAATCGCGGCGCCAAAGGCGAAAACCAGACCCTTACGTATGATAAATCTCCCGATCGCCGTTCTTGTTGAACGGGCGTCGGGAGAATTTACACAAAATCAAGAAAGTGTCGAGCGCCCGGAACCGCGGCGTTTCGCGCCGCCGCGTTCAGTGCGCGTCGGCCCAGACCTTCTTCTTGGTGAAATAAAGCAGGCCGGCGAAGATGATCAGGAACACCATGACCTTGAAACCGGTCTGCTTGCGCTCCTCGAGCTTCGGCTCGGCCATCCACATGAGGAAGGAAGCCACGTCCCTGGCGTATTGCGGAACTGTTTTAGGCGTTCCGTCCGTGTATTCGACCTGGCCGTCGCTGAGGGGCTTCGCCATTCCGATCTTCCCGCCGGGGAAATAATCGTTGTGGTTCACGTCCTTCGGGTTCGAATAGCCGTTCAGCAGGGCATAGATGTAATCGACGCCATGCTCCTGGTACTGGATGACGGCGTCGAGCAGGAACATCGGGAAGCCGCGGCTGTAGCTGCGCGCCTTGGCCATCACCGAAAGATCGGGCGGAAGCGCGCCGAGGGTCGCCTTGGCGGCTTCGGCGTTGGGATAGTTCCAGGGGAATCGGTCGGCGGGGCGGCCGGCGCGTTCGAACATCTTGCCCTGATCGTCCGGGCCGTCCTGAATCTTGTATTCGGCGGCGAGCGTCTTGACCTGCGCCTCGGAGAAGCGCGGTCCGCCTTCCTCGGCGAGGTTGCGGAAGGTCAGGTTACGCGCGGAATGGCAGTTGGAGCAGACTTCCCGGAACACCTGGAAGCCACGCTGCAACTGCGCCTGGTCGAACTTGCCGAAGGGGCCGGCGAAAGACCAGGATTGCCGCGTCGGGGCGGCGCCATGGCCGCCGCCTTCTTCGGCGGCGCTGGCTCCGGTGGCGAAATGTCCCAGCGCGAGCGCGGCGGCGAGACCGAGAGTGGTGAAGCGGATCATCGTCGTGTCCCCGGTCGGTTCAATGTTTCGCGGCGGCGGCGGAGCCCTTGGCAAGCACCGCGTCGGCAATCGTGGCCGGCATCGGCTTCGGCGTTTCAAACAGGCCGAGCAGCGGCATGATGACGATGAAGAAGCCGAAATAGTAGAGGGTCAGCAACCGCGCGGCGATGACGTAGCCGCCTTCCGGGGGCTGCGAACCGAGGTAGCCGAGGCCGAAGCAGGCGATGACGAAAGCCCAGAAGAACACCTTGTACATGGGCCGGTATTTCGCCGAGCGCACGCGCGATGTGTCGAGCCAGGGCAGGAACGCGAGAACCGCGATGGCGCCGAACATCAGGACCACGCCGCCGAGCTTCGAGGGAACGGCGCGCAGGATCGCGTAGAAGGGCAGATAGTACCATTCCGGAACGATGTGCGCCGGCGTCGAGAGCGGGTTGGCCTCGATGTAATTGTCCGCGTGGCCGAGGATGTTCGGTGCGTAGAAGATGAACCACGCATAGAAGATCATGAAGCAAACGACGGCAAAGCTGTCCTTGATCGTCGC
>CAISEY010000289.1 GCA_903884435.1 uncultured Hyphomicrobiales bacterium
CCGTTATGCAGCCGTGCCCTTCAATTCCAGGACCGGCTCGCTCCAGTAGCCGGGGCAATTCGCTGAAAACGCTAGGCGTATAACCGCGCGCCACGGCGGGTTCGCCCGAGGCAAGCGAGACCTCGCGCGCGGCATGCGCGAAACGGGTGATCGAGTCCACGATCAGCAAAACGGATTCGCCACGGTCACGGAAATATTCCGCGATCGACATGGCGGTACGCGGACAAAGTCGCCGCATCATGGGCCCCTCGTCGCCTGTCGAAACCACGATGACGGCGCGTGAACGGGCATCGCCAAGCGTGTCGTCGACGAATTCCCTGACCTCGCGACCACGCTCGCCGACCAGCGCGACGACGACCGTGTCGAAGCCTTGCGCGTTCGCGAGTATCGCAAGGAGCGTCGACTTCCCCACGCCCGAGCCGGCGAACACGCCAATGCGCTGCCCGGCGCACAACGGGGTAAACAGATCGATGACGCGAACGCCGGTCTTGATTGGCTGGATCACGCGGCTCCGCCTTAGTGGCGGCGGTGGGCTTGCGTCCAGCGGAACCATTACCGGGCCGGACACGAGTGGAGGCCCCCCATCCATGACGCGCGCGAGAGCATCAATGGTTCGCCCCTTCCAGCCAATGGCCGGGGCTAGCGCGGGTCGCCGTTCGAGATGAACACGCGTGCCAAGGCCGACGTCTCCGCGCGAGGAAAGTAGCTTGACGGTTGCGCGCTCGTTGTTGATGCGCAAGACCTCGCCGAGCTCCGATCTTCCATTGAGATCAACGCCAACGCGGTCTCCTAGCCGCAGAAATGGCGATAGACCGGATACCCGAAAGGCGGTCTCCGAAATGTCGGTGATTTGGCCGCTTACGCGAATGGGCGGCATTTCCTCACGCGCGCGATCAAGCGCCGCGGCAAGCCGCTCGAGCGATGTTGACCGAGGACCTGAACCGATCATGGCCGCGTTGATCTGCTCCACGTGATTTATCAATTGCCGGCAAGTAGCGTTTTGATGGCGTCGCCTAGCGAACCCTCGGTTTGCGAAATCATTGAGTTGATATCGTCAAACTCGCGGCTCAAGGAGATCAACTTGGTCATTTCCACTATCGGATCGACATTGGAGGCCTCGATGTATCCCTGTGCGATGCCATTTTGGGAGAAATCGAGAACCGCCGCCGCGGGCTGGTCCGGTATGACCGACGCATTTGCGGCGCGTGTGAGATGCGCGTCTGGCGCCAGGGAAAATAGGCCAATCGCGCCGAGTTGCTTTCCATTTTGCGAAATCATGCCATCGGAGGCGATCGCAACCACGCCACCACTTGGATCCAGCGATAAAGGCGCGCCACCCACGTCCAGAACAGCGTCGCCATTGATCGTTTCGAGCGCTCCGGACTCGGAAAGCCTTAATCTGCCATCGCGAGTGTAGGCTATCCCGTTAGCGCTCTTGATTCCGATCCACGCCTCTCCCTTGACGGCGATATCGAACGGGTTTTCCGTCCTTGTCAGCGCGCCCGCGCGCCGCGAAATGTAATCGGCGCCACTGTCGACATAAACAGCGCCACCGGAGCTGGCCGGAGCAGGCCGCGCTTCGAATGACACGCCTGTCGCCCTGTATCCGGCTGAATTCATGTTCGCAACATTCGTCGCAATGGTTTCAAGTCGCTTCTCTCGACCAATTTGACCAGATAAAGCAACGTAAAGCGATGTCGTCATGAATACGTCTCGAAACAGCGTGCTTGTTTGAGCGCTATCGCGCCAAATGGCGGATAATGTCCAATTCTTGCTCGGGGCTGGCGCGCCAAGAACAGCCACAAGCAAGGGAGACCGACGATATGCGCCATTGACGAGATGAAATCGCGTCGATCGTGGGGTGGCATGAATTTCATCGTTGGTCTGGTAATCGCCTTTGGCTGCATGCTCGGTGGGTTCGCGGCGCTGGGCGGTCACCTGGAAGTGCTCATGCAGCCCTATGAATTCGCCATCATCGGCGGATCCTCGCTGGGAATATTTATCGTGGCGAACCCAGTCCCAACAATTCGTGATTGCGGCAAGGCGATGTTGGAGGCAATTCTGGACAAGGGTCCAAAATCAAGGGATTTTCTGGAC
>CAISEY010000290.1 GCA_903884435.1 uncultured Hyphomicrobiales bacterium
ACACCTGCTGGAACAGATCCTTGAAGCGGCCGTCGTAGACCTTGAGGATGGTGTTCTTGGTGGAGAGATAGACGGGATAATTGCGCTGCAACCCGTAGTTGAACGACGCGCGGGCGAAATCGACGATGGAATCGTCGAGGTTGTACATCGACAGCGCGACGCCGGCGCTCGGAAACCTGAACACTTCACGCTCGATGACCGCGCCATCCTCGCCGACGAATTTCAGCGTCAGCACGCCCTTGCCCGGAACCTTGAAATCGGTGGCGCGGTACTGGTCGCCATAGGCGTGGCGGCCGACGATGATCGGCTGCGTCCAGCCCGGCACGAGGCGCGGAATGTTCCGGCAGATGATCGGCTCGCGGAAGATCGTGCCGCCGAGGATGTTGCGGATGGTGCCGTTGGGCGACTTCCACATCTCCTTGAGGTTGAACTCCTTCACGCGGGCTTCGTCCGGCGTGATCGTCGCGCATTTCACGGCGACGCCGTATTTCTTCGTCGCCTCGGCGGACTCGATGGTGATCCGGTCGCTGGTCTCGTCGCGCTTCTGCACCGAGAGGTCGTAGTACTTCAGGTCGATGTCGAGATACGGATGGATCAGCTTGTCCTTGATGAACTGCCAGATGATCCGCGTCATCTCGTCGCCGTCCATTTCGACGACGGGGTTTGCGACTTTGATTTTCGACATTTTTCAGGGACCACCAGTTGAGATCATGCATTGGCGACCGTCGTCCGGAAGACGAAGGAGTCGGGCGGAATCGTTCGACGCCGCCCCGGAGCCGCGGGGGTCTATAGCATTGCGTTTCCAGCCGTTAAAGCGCGTTGGGTGGGCAGCGGGCGTGCCCGAAAAAGCGGCGCCAGCGCGTGGTCCGGAACAGTCGGGAGCCTTTCGCGGGACACGCGCCAACGCCAAAACGAAACCCGCCCGATGCGTCAAGGCATCGGACGGGTCATGATTTCGGCCGCTGCCGCGGCGCGCTTCAGAGCCCCGCCAGCGCCCCGTTCAGCGTCGCGCTCGGCCGCATCGCGGCGCCGGTCTTCGCGTCGTCGGGCACGTAATAGCCGCCCATGTCGACCGGCTTGCCCTGCGCGCCAATGAGTTCAGCATTGATCTTCGCCTCGTTCGCGGTCAGCTTTTCCGCCAGCGGCTTGAAGCGAGCCTGCAACGCCGCGTCCTTCGTCTGGGCGGCCAGCGCCTGCGCCCAGTAGAGGGCGAGGTAGAAGTGGCTGCCGCGATTGTCGATCTCGCCGACCCTGCGCGCGGGATTGCGGTTGAACTCGAGGATCTTGCCGATCGCCGTGTCGAGCGTTTCGGCGAGAACACGCGCCCCGGAGTTGTTGTATGTGTCGGCCATGTGTTCGAGCGACGCGCCGAGGGCGAGGAATTCGCCGAGCGAATCCCAGCGCAGATAGCCCTCTTGCTGGAACTGCTGCACGTGCTTGGGCGCGGAGCCGCCCGCGCCGGTCTCGAACAAACCGCCGCCCGCGAGCAGCGGAACCACCGACAACATCTTGGCGGACGTGCCGAGCTCCATGATCGGAAACAGGTCGGTCAGATAATCGCGCAGCACGTTGCCGGTGACGGAGATCGTGTCCTGCCCCTTGCGGATGCGCTCAAGCGAGAACCTGATCGCCTCGACCGGCGCCATGATCCTGATGTCGAGCCCGCTGGTGTCCTGGTCCTTCAGATATTTCTCGACCTTGACGATGAGTTGCGCGTCGTGAGCGCGGGCCTTGTCGAGCCAGAACACCGCCGGAGTGCTGGTGAGGCGCGCGCGGCGCACGCCGAGCTTGACCCAATCCTGCACCGGCGCGTCCTTCACCTGGCACATGCGGAAAATGTCGCCGGTCTCGACCGGACGCTCGAGCAGAACCTTCCCGTCCTCCGCGACGACGCGAACCGTTCCGTCGGCGGGAATCTCGAACGTCTTGTCGTGCGAGCCGTATTCTTCGGCCGCCTGCGCCATCAGGCCGACGTTCGGCACCGAGCCCATGGTTTTGGGGTCGAACGCGCCATTGGCCTTGCAATCCTCGATGGTCGCCTGGAAAAGCCTGGCGTAGGCCCGGTCAGGAACCACGGCCATGGCGTCGCGCGCCTTGCCGTCCTTGTCCCACATCTTGCCGCCTTCGCGGATCATCGCCGGTATCGACGCGTCGATGATCACGTCGCTGGGCACGTGCAGGCAGGTAATGCCCTTGTCGGAATTGACCATGGCGAGTTCGGGCCGCCGCGCGTATTCGGCCGCGATGTCGTCCTTGATCGCTTTTTTCTCCGCCTCGGGCAGCGCCTCGATCTTCGTCAGGAGATCGCCGAGGCCGTTGTTGAGATTGACGTTGAGCTTTTTCAGCGTGTCGGCGTGCTTCCTGATCACATCGTCGAAAAAGACGGAGACGACGTGGCCGAAAATGATGGGATCGGAGATCTTCATCATCGTCGCCTTGACGTGCAGCGAGAACAGCACGCCGTCTTTCTTCGCCATGTCGATCTGCTCGGCGAAGAAGGCGCGCAGCGCCTTGCGGCTCATCACGGCGGCGTCGATGATTTCGCCCGCGATCAGCGGCAGCTTCGCCTTCAGCACCGTGACGGCGCCGTCCTTCGCGACATGCTCGATGCGCGCGGTGGTCGCCGCCGCGAGGGTGGTCGAGACTTCCGACCCGAAGAAGTCGCCGCCCTGCATGTAGGCGACGTGCGTTTTCGAGTCCTTGCTCCAGGCGCCCATCTTGTGCGGGTTGTTGCGCGCGTATTGCTTGACGGCGGGGGCCGCGCGACGGTCGGAATTGCCTTCGCGGAGCACCGGGTTCACCGCGCTGCCGAGCACCTTGCCGTAACGCGCCCTGATGTCCTTCTCGGCGTCCGTCGTCGCGTTGTCGGGATAATCGGGAACATTGTAGCCCTTGCCTTGCAGTTCCTTGATCGCGGCCCGGAGCTGCGGGATCGAGGCGGAGACGTTGGGCAGCTTCATGATGTTGGCTTCGGGCTTCAACGTGAGCTCGCCGAGCGCGGTGAGTTCGTCGGGAACGCGCTGGCCAGGCGCGAGCTTGTCGGGGAAATTGGCGAGGATGCGGCCCGCCAGCGAAATGTCCCGCAGCTTCACGGAGACGCCCGCCGCGCCGACGAAGGCCTCGACGATCGGCAGCAGGGAATAGGTCGCGAGCGCGGGGGCTTCATCGACCTTCGTCCACATGATCTCGAGATTCGACATATTGACACCTCTGTTCGTCATTTTTGCTGCGGCCGACCGGATGCCGGCCATCGATGGATGCGTGAAGCGCCTGTCAAGCGTTTGAACTCTGTTTCGGGAATCCCGGGCGTGCGCGATCCGGCGCGCCGGAGGGCGCGCGACGGTTCGACGCCCCTATAGCATCGGCGCGGCGGGCGTCAAAGCGACGCCGAGCCGCGCGCACAAAAAATCGCGGGAACCAACGGGAGCGCCGTTTCTCCAGGCCTACTGGCCGGCCCGCGCCTTCGCGGCGGCGATCTCCGCCGCGTCGCGGAAGGTCATCACCGCGACCTTGCTCGTGCGCGAATAGGGCAGCACCACCTGTGTCTTGCCATCCTTCTCCAGCAGCGAGATATAGCGCGCCTCGGTGCCGCGGGTCGGAAGATCGAAGGTCGTCCAGGTCTTGCCGGCGGGATCGTATTTGAGGATCACGTCCGAGGTCCAGATATTGAGCCAGGCGTTGTGGCCGCCGTCGACCGCGACGTGATAGGGCTGCATCACGCCCGGCCCCGGCAGCGGCACGAAACTCGTCTCCATCGTGTGCGTGTCGACGCGCGCCAGCGAGAGGCCCCAGGAATTGCCGACCCAGAGCACGTCCGCGTTCTTGTCCGCGCCCATGCGGCGCGGCCCCTGGTTCCACGGCACGGGCGCGTTGAAGTCCGGCGGCGCGAATTTCTCGTAGAAGGCGCGGTGCTCGTCGGACATCTGGTCCTTCTCGATGGCGACGCGCGGCAGTTTCAACTCCAGCGACTTGCCCGTCGTCGTGTCGCCCTTGCCGATCGTGTCGATGGTCATCTCGGCCCACCAGCCATTGCCGTCGCGATCGCCGGCGGCGCCATAGGTCACGCCGGTTCCATTCGCGGTCTTGTAGGTCAGCGACTTGAACTCGGTGAATTTCTGCGTCGCGGGATCGAAGCGCAGCGCGCCCTCGGGAGAGGAAGCCCAGATCTGCCCCTTGCCATCCCAGTCGACCGTGGTGGCGCCGCCCGTGGGCTGCATGCCCGCCGGCGGCACGAAAACCTCGATCTGGTTCGTCTTCGGATCGACCTTCCCGAGGCTGCCGCGGCCCGTGTTGACGTTGAACCAGATGACGCCGGACGGATCGCGCGTCATGCCGTGCGTGTTGCCGGCGAAGCCGTTCTGGCCATTGACGCGCATGAACTCGACCGCGCCCGTCCTGGCGTCGATCTTGCCGATGCTCATCTTGCGGTTCGGCACGTTCGACGTGAACCAGAGATTGCCGTCGAGATCGGGGAAGGCGTCGTGCACCAGCGAACCGATGCGCGACGGCGTGCCCTGCGACCAGTCGCTGCCGTCGTTCAGCGGATATTTCGACGGCAGCCCGGCGTCTTCCTGCAGGGGCACGTCGTATTCGCGGAACACGACGCGCGCGCTCTCGCCCGACGGCCGCGGGCGCAGCTTGATGTCAACAGAGCTCTCGCCGGGGCCGCGGGCGCGGGCGAGATAGGCCGCGAGTTCCTTCTGGTTGTGTTCGAGCATCCCGTTGATCTTGTCCTCGCCCTGGTAGATGCCGGAGACGTTGACGTGTTTCATCAGGTCGATGATACGGTTCCAGCCCTGTTCGTCGAACCTGTGCTGGAGCGTGTAGCTCGGCGTGTGGCAGCCCGTGCAATCGTTGCGCACGATCGCTCGAAGCCGCGCGTCTTCCGGCGTCCTGTCGGGCAACGCGGCGACGACGAGATCGCCGGGCAACTGGCGGAAGAAATCCTTCAGCCCGTCGAGCTTGAAGTCCTGCTTGCGGTTGGCGGCGAGATCGACTTCGCCCTTCGCCGTGGCGAAGGTGAGGGCCTGCGCCCAGACGCGGTATTTTCCGGCGGGCAGGGGCGGAAACACATAGACGCCGCTGTCGTCGGTGAACACCGTCGTCGTGATCGTGCCGCCTTCCGCCTTCGCCGAAACGGTGATCCCGCCGAGTTTTTCGCCCGCGGCGGACGTGACGGAGCCGCTCAGCAGCGCGTCGGCGGCCAGGCCCGCGGTCGGCGCGCAGGCGAGACCGGAAGCCGCGATCAGCGCGGCGAGCGAGACGTTTCGTGCGAGACGTTGCATGGTTCTCTCCTGCTCTAGCGTTGCGTGCTGGCGGGCGCGGGCAGCGGCGGCGCGGGAATCGCCATCACGTAGGCGGCGATGGCGGCGATCTGCGTCGCGTCGAAATGGTGCTTGAAGCCGGGCATCCGCGGCGTGCCCTCCGCGATGATCTGGCGGATCGCCGATTCATTGCCGCTGGCGGTTTCCTTCGACAGAACGGGCGCGAATTGCGTCGCGGTGATTTGCGGCTTCGTGTGGCAGACGCCGCAAGACTGATAAAAGAGCTTCTGGCCCTGCTGCTGCGTGGCGTCGAGGGAGGCGGCCGCCGGCGCGTTCTGCGCGAGCGCCGCGCATGTCCCGGTCAGGAAAATCATGGCCGACCACGAGGCTCGCGTCATCGCTCAACTCCCTTGCTGTTTGATTTTCAAGCCACGCCGCCGCGCGGGACGAAGCCCGTGACCATCGTGAAAACGAACCTGACACCACTCCCCTCCGCCGGCAAGCGCGGACCGGACGGGCCTCGCGCCCGGCTCCCTCATCCTGGCAGGAACGAGGAATCGACGAAACGGGACGGCCGGTAATCCTCGCCCGCCCGGAAATCGCCCATCTCGATCAGCGTGCCGACGAGCAGTTCGATCTGGCGATCGGGAAGGTCGAGCGACTTGTCGAACGGCTTCAGTTCCGTCGCGTAATAATCCCAGGCGCGCAACGCGTTGGCCCTGTCCATCTTCGTCGGCGGCGCGAGAATATCGGCGCATTCCTCCCGGTTGGCCGGATCGTAGAGAAATGGCACGGCTCGCGAGACCGCCCGCAGAAAAGCCTTCATCGCCTCGGGATTTTTCGCCGTCCAGTCCTGGCGCGCGACAAAGGCGGTGAAGCCGAAGTCGCGCACGCGCGCGCCGAGATCGAGGAGTTTCGTGAATCCGTCCGCCGCGGCCATCCAGTCGAACGGCTGGCTCAGCACCGCGGCCTGAGCCGCGCGGCTTTTCAGCGCCGCGAAACGATTGGGCGTCGCCGCGTCGTAGACCTGATCGACCTCGTCCGGCTTGAGTCCGTTCTCCACGAGCCAGCGGTTCCAGAACACGGTGAGAATGCTTTTGGCGAGAGGCAGAACCACGGTCTTGCCGCGCATGTCCGCCGGACTTTTGACGTCGGGACTCGACATGATCACGTAGGGGAAGGCCCGCATCAGCGATCCCGTGATCCGCAGCGGCGCCTGCCCGAAAATCGCGCGCACCCCGGTCTCGTAGGTCGTCACGCCGATGTCGAAATTGCCTCCGACGACCTGTTGCGCCACCGCCGGATTGGAATTCGTGTAGGTGCTTTCGATCGCGAGCCCCTCCTCGCGGAAATATCCCTTTTTGTCGGCGATGTAGATCGGCCAGGCGATCGGCAGGGCCGAGGTGTCGCCCAGCCGGATCGTGCGTGTCTGCGCGAGCGCCGGCGCGCACGGGCCGAGCGCCGCGCAGGCGCCCGCGCCCTTCACGAAAGTTCGTCTTGTCGTCGTGCGCATTCCCGTTCCCTCTCCCTTCCGGCTTTTCGCCGGTTTCAGCGGCGTTTCACTCTGGCCCGCCAACTGTCTCGCCGACGAGTGCCGCGACGCCGGCCTTCTCCCCGCGTGACGGGCGCGCGGCGCGGATCACGGATTGAGCAGCACGCGCAATCTGTCACGCACGTTGACCGGCGTCGACTGGATGGAATCGAGCAGCTTCTGCATGGCCTCGCCGCTCGTTTCCCTCGGCTCGTCGCCGCCGCTGGATTTCGTGAACTCCTCGCGCATCTCCCTGTCCGCGAAGGCGGCCATGAACGCCTTGCGCAGTTCGGCGACGCGTTCCGGCGGCATGCCCGGCGGTCCGAGATAGGGCCGTCCGAGGCCGCGCGGCGTCGCCATGACGCGGATCATCGCCTTTTTGTCGGGCGTGTCCGCGAGATCGAGCGCCATCGGCGCGCCCTTCGCGTCGGGCTCCGGCTCGAGCCCGAGTTGCAGCAGGATGTTGAGCTTGTTCTCCTTCAGCCAGTCGGGTTTCGACGGTTTGATCGAGGCGAAGCCGAAGGCGCAACGCCCGTCGACCTCGCCGCGCTCCAGCGCCAGCGCCGTCTCCTGCGTGCCGAGATAACCGGTGATGACGCGGAATTTCGTGCCAAGCACCTCGTTGAGCACCAGAGGCTCGGTGTCCGTCGCCGAACCCGCGCCCGTGCCCGCGACCGTGACCTCGCGCTTTCTCGCGTCCTCGAGGGTTTTCACCGGACTGGTGCGCCAGGTGGTGCAAAGACCATTGTCCTTGTCGATCGCGCCGATCGCGACGAAATCGCTGATGCCGTAGTTCGGCTTGCGCGGCCCGATCAGCGGGTCGAGCAGCGGCCCCGAGGCGAAGGCGCCGAGCCACGTTCCATCCTTCGGCGCCTGCGAATAAAGATATTCCAGCACGCGCACGCCGCCGGCCCCCGGCATGTTCTGGGCGATGACCTGCGGATTGCCCGGCAAATACTTGCCCAGATAGCGCGCCAGAATGCGCGCGCCGATGTCGATCCCGCCGCCCGGCGTGCCCGCGATGTTGATCAGGACGGTCTTGTTCCTGAAATAGCCGTCGGGCGTTTGCGACAGGGCCCCGGAGCCTGGCGCGACCAGCGCGGCGGCGATCGCGATCCGGCGAATGTCCTGAACGAAGGGCATGTGTTCCTCCCGCCGCGGCGCGTCGCGGCCGCTTCGCGTGTCACAGTGGCACAATCGCCGGGATTTGGAAGTCCCCGCCGGCGACATCGCGCCTGTTGCCTTGACCCGCCCTTGTCCCTTACCACTGACAGGGACAACGCGGCGGGAGGAGACATTGCGATTGAAATGGCGCGCGACGCTCGTCCTTCCCCTGTTCCTCCTCCTCGCGCTCCCGGCCCGCGCCCAGGCTCCCGACGATTTCTATCGCGGCAAGACCATCCAGATGCTGATCGGCGGCTCGGTCGGCGTCTCCTACGATTTCGTCGGCCGCGCCATGGCCGCGCACATGGGCAAGCACATTCCCGGCAATCCCGGCTTCGTCGTCGAGAACATGCCGGGCGCCTCGAGCCTCATCATGACCAATCACCTGTACAACCGCTCGAGGCGCGACGGCGCCGTGATCGGCATGCCCAACACGAACGTCATCTTCGAGCCGACGCTCAAGGTTCTGTCGCGCGAGGGCGGCGCGGTGCAGTTCGACCTCGAAAAATTCATCTGGCTCGGCACGCCCGTGCAGGAGCCGCAGGTGATGATGGTGTCGCGCGACGCGCCCGCGACGACCCTGGAACAAATGAAGACGACGAAAGTCGTCTTCGGTTCGTCCGGCGTCGGCACGGACAATTACACGTTGCCGCAAGTGGTCAACAAAATCTGGGGCACGAGGAACGAGATCGTCCTCGGCTACAAGGGGCCGACCGATATTTTCCTCGCGCTGGAGCGCGGCGAGGTGCAGGGCGTCAGCGCGGCCATGTCGACGCTGCTCGTCAACCGGAGCGAATGGCTTCGCGACGGAAGGGTCGCGTTGCTGATGCAGTTCGGCCTCGGGCGCGCGCGCGAACTGCCCGACCTGCCGACCGCCATAGAGCTCGCGCCCAACGAGGAAAGCCGGGACATGCTGCGCTTCATCGGCGCGAAATTCGCCCTCGCCCGCCCCTTCGTCCTGCCGCCGGAGACGCCGCCCGCGCGCGTGAAAATCCTGCGCGAGGCCTACGAGGCGACGCTGAAGGATCCGGACTTTCTCGCCGACGCGCGGAAGATCGGCCTCGAGATCGCGCCGATCGACGGCGACGCCATGACGAAGATGATTCACGCCATCCAGACGACGCCAGCCGCAACGATCGGGCGCCTGCGCGCCATCATCAATCCCTGACCGGAGTCACGCATGTTCGAGGACGCGATTCACAAACACCGCATCGGCTATCTCTCGCCGCTGGCGATCATCGAGAATTCCGCCTGCGAATGGTACAGGCTCGCGCCGCCGGACATGCTCGCCGTGTTTATCTCGATGGGCGTCACCGAGTTTTCCGGCGAGGAAATGGACCGCGTCTTCGCGCCGCTCGACGGAATTCTCGACGCGCTGATGGGTCGCCACGTCGATCTCGTGTTGCAGGCCGGCACGCCCCTCGCCGTTCTGATGGGGCTCGAGAAACACGACGCCATGATCGCCCACATTGAAAAATACACGGGCAAGCCCGCGACCTCGACGACCCTGTCCGTCACCCGCGCGGCGCGCCACATGGGCATGAAGAAGATCGCGCTCGTCAACAAATGGTCGGTTCCCATGAACAGGGTGCTCGCGGATTTCTACGCGCGCGAGGGCGTCGAGGTCGTCGGCGCGGCGACCAACGAAATGCCTCCGTCCGAATTCGTCAAAATCCCCGCCGGCGATCACATGATGATGGCCTACGAACTCGGCAGGAAGGCTCTGCGCGACAATCCGGACGCCGACGGAATTTACCTCGGCGGCGGCACCTGGATATCGGAACCCGTGACCCGCGCGCTCGAGAAGGAAACCGGCAAGATCGTCATCTGCAACCAGACGGCGCAAATGTGGGACATCCAGGAAATTCTCGGCGTTCGCAAGCCCATGCCCGGACGCAACCGTCTGCTGGCGGAAATGTAGCGCCGCGACGCGCCCGGTTTGTTTGCGTTCCCGAAAATTCCCGCTAGACAGGTTTTCATGGCATACGCTCCCGTCTCCTATAAAATTCCGCCGGTCATCAAGCGAAACACCGCGCTGTTCGCGCTGTCCCTGTCCTTTTCGGGCGCGGGAATGCAATTCGCCTACGGTTTTGGTCCGCTGATGGTGCAGAGCCTCACCGGCTCGGCGGGTCTCGCCGGTCTTTCCGTCGGGCTCATCGGCCTCAGCCGATTTCTCGTCGCCTATCCCATCGGGCGGATCACCGACACCTATGGCCGCAAGCCTGGCATCCATTTCGGCTTGCTGCTGGCGCTCGCGGGCACGCTTTTGCTGGCGCTCTCCATGTATTTGCGCAGCATCGCGCTCTTCGCCTTCTCGCTGCTCGTCTTCGGAATGGGCATGAACGCCTCGCAGCAAATGCGCGTCGGCGCCGCGGACATGTATCCGCCGCGGATGCGCGCGCAGGCGCTCGGCTACGTGGCGCTCGGATCGCTGTTCGGCCTCGCCATCAGCCCCATTCTCGTCTCGGGCGCCGAGCTCCTCGCGAAACACACGGGCGGCGATCCGCTCGGCCTGCCGTGGCTGTTCCTGCCGGTGCTCATCGTCGGCGGCATGTTCATCGTGTCCTTCGTCAATCCCGATCCGAAGGAAATCGGGATGAACCTGAAGAAATACTATCCGGACTACGAACCGCCGCCGCGCCAGAAAACCGCGACCAACGGAGCGGGTTTCAGCGCCTGGAGCCTCGTCGCGAACCCGCGCACGCGCATCGCCATCGTTGCGAACTCCGCCGCCAACGGCAACATGTCGATCGTCATGGTTCTGACCTCGCTGGTGTTGTCGCACCACGGGCACACGCTGATCGCCATCGCGATTTCCCACATGTTCCATTCCGTCGGCATGTTCGCCTTCACCATTCCGCTCGGCAAGCTCGCCGACCGTTACGGCCGGACGGTCGTGATGCTGCCGGGCGTCGCGGTTTCGCTCGTCGGGGCGGGGCTCACCGGCTTCACCGCGTCCTGGATCACGATCACGCTCGGCACCTTCCTCGTCGGCCTCGGCTGGGCGGGCGCCAACGTCGCCTCGACGGCGCTCATCGCCGACACCGTGCGCACGGAACAGCGCGGCCGCGCCATCGGCTTCAGCGATTCCTTCGCCGGCGCGACCGCCGTCTTCGCCGCGCTCGTCACCGGCCCGGTGATTCAGTGGTCGGGACTGCCCGCGACCGCGCTCACCGCCGTCCTTCTCGCGGCGGTTCCGCTCCTCCTCTGGATCGGCGATCGCCAGGCCCGCCCACTGGGGACATGACATGGCTCTCAAGGCGGCTCTCCACGTCTTCCGCGTCGCCGACGCGGGCCTCGTTCTCCTGAAAAACCATCCCGACCTCGAATGGACCGTCTCGCGCGACCATCAGGGACTGGTCGCGGCGGCGGCGGACGCGGACATCCTCGTGCTCAACAACCGCATGTGCACGCCGCGGCTCGGACAAGACCTGCGCGCTGTCATGAGCGGCCGGCTGAAGTGGATTCACTTCACCACAGCCGGCGTCGAGCTTGGCCTCGCCATGGGCCTGCCGCCCGGCGTTCCCGTCACCTGCTCTTCCGGCATCAATGGCCCCATCCTCGCCGAGCACGCGATGATGCTGCTGCTCGCCTCCCTGCGCCGGCTCAACGACATCAGGGAGGGCCAGCGCGCCCATGAATGGCGGCGGCTCCAGATCGTTGAATCCATGGGCAGCCTCGAGGGCGCGACGGTGTGCGTCTTCGGACTTGGCGCCGTGGGCCGCGATCTCGCGCGAAAGTTGCGCGCCTTCGACGCCCGCGTCGTCGCCGTGTCGCGGGGCGGAACCGACCCGGCCTTCGACGCAGTCTATCCGAGGGAGCGGATGCGCGAGGCCCTCGCCATCTCCGACGCGACGATCGTCTGCACCAATTCCGACCGGTCGAGTTACCACATGATCGATTCATCCGCCCTGGCGGCGATGAAAAAGGGCTCGGTGCTCGTCAACGTCGCCCGCGGCGAACTCGTCGACGAGCCCGCGCTGATCGCCGCGCTTCGCTCGGGCCAGGTTGGCGCGGCGGGGCTCGACGTGACGGAGCCCGAACCTCCCGCGCCGGACAATCCGCTGTTCGACATGCCCAACGTGATTCTCTCGCCCCATTGCGCCGGCGGCGGGTCGCCAGCGGGCACCGCGCGGCGCCAGGCCGCCCTGTTCGGCGAGAATTTGCGTCGTTTCCGCGCCGGCGAACCGCTGCTGAACCTCGTCGATCCGGACGCCGCCTGAGCCCCGCGCGGCTTTTCACCACCATTTGAAAAAGCCGCGCGACGCCGGTTGTGCGCGGGAAAAACGCCCGTTATAAGGGCGCAACTTTAGGTCAGGGAGTTCACTGCGCATGGCCACGCGCGGCAAAAAAAGCGCAAGCAAGAAGCCCTCGAAAAAGACGGGCGCGAAAAAAGTCGCGGCGAAGAAGTCGCTGAAATCCAGAGCCGCGTCGAAAAGCGCGGCCCCGAAGAAGAAGACCAGCAGAAAGACAGCCGGCAAGTCAGCTGGAAAGAAAGCTGCGAAAAAAACGGCGCGCAAGGCAAATTCCAAAGTCGTCGCCAAGAATACGCCAGCAGACAAGATTGCTTCTGTCAGGAAATCGTCAAAATCAGCCACTAAAGGGATGAAATCGTCAAAGCGCAAGCCGCTCGACGATACCTCCGCATGCGGGAAGATTGCCGTGTCCACACAAGAAGCCGATCCCGTGTTCCTGGAAAAAGAAGGGTTCATGAACGACCGCCAGAAGGACTATTTCCGGCGCAAGTTATTGAGCTGGAAGGAAGACATTCTGCGTGAAAGCAGGGACACCCTCCTGGCGCTGCAGACGGAAAACGAAAACCATCCGGATTTCGCCGACCGCGCCTCTTCGGAAACCGACAGGGCCATCGAACTGCGCGCCCGCGACCGCCAGCGCAAGCTGATTTCCAAAATCGATTCCGCGCTCAGCCGGATCGAGGATGGAACCTACGGCTATTGCGAGGAAACGGGCGAACCGATCGCGCTGAAACGTCTCGACGCGAGGCCGATAGCCACTCTGTCGATCGAGGCGCAGGAACGCCACGAGCGGCGCGAGCGGGTTTATCGCGACGACTGATCCGGGACAGCCGCCGGCGCGCCTCGCGCCGGCGCGTCCGCGAGGGCCATCACGGCCTCGGAGGGGTTGGTCCAGCGGGCCGACCGAGCAATTTCGCCATCTCTTCTTCCAGCGCGTCCAGCGGATCCGGCGCCTTCGCGGGAGCGGCGGGCTTCGGCGCGACGACGGTGTGCTGCGATTCGACGGGCGACGGCGCGGCGGGAACGGGCCTCGCGGGTTCGACCGCGGGCTTTGGAATTTCGATTGACGGTCGTGGCGGCTCCGGCGCGGGCCTCGGCTGCGCGGGAACTGGCCTCGGAGCCGCGACGGTGGTCGGCTTCGGCGGCTCGACGGGCGCCTCGACAGCGGGTTTCGCGGACTCCTCGACGGATTTGGGCGCGTCAGCCGGTGGCTTCGGCGCCTCGACAGCGGGCGTCTGCGCCGCCGGAAGGGATTCCGGCTTCGGCGTGGACGGACGCAGGGAAAGTTTCGGAAATTCGAATCGCGGCCTCGGGGCGGGAGCCGGCGCCTCGACTGGCGCGGGGCGCGGAGCAACCGGAGGCGGACCGGCGGCGAGCGCTTCGGCGAGCAAATCGAGATCCGGCCCGACAGGCCTGGACGGCGGAGCCGCCGGACGTGGCTGCGCGGGCGGAACAGGAACGGCGGGAGCGGGATTCGGGGCGGGCGCCGGCGGAGGCGCGACTGGCGCCGCGACGGGAACGGGCGCTTTTTGAGACGCAGGAGCGGGAGCCGTAGGGGCCGGTTGCGGCGCGGCCGCGGGCGCCGGCGGCAAGACAGGCGGCTGCGGCGCGGCGGGGGCCTGCGGCGACGCCGCGGGATGGGGCGCGACGGTCGCGTTCGGCTCCTCGGCGCTCGCCGGCCGGCGCGAACGAATTTCGATCCCGGAACGGACGATCGACGATTCGACCAGAACGTCGTTGGGACCGCCGATCATGATGAGATGTTCAACATTGTCCCGTCGCACCAGCACGAGCTGCCGCTGCCGGTCGAGATCGAAGGCGTCGACGACGCCGAGCCTCGGCTGCCGCGCCCGGCCTCCCCCGGCGGCGCGAACCCGGTGGCTGAACACGATGCGAAACACGATCCAGGCCAGCACCAGAACAGCAACGATGATCCCGAGCACCAGAACAGCATCGATGATCCCGGCGTAGATCAGCGTCGCGGCGCTGAGACCTGTTTTGTCGAGCAATGCCTGCATGGTCAAAATCGCCTTCCGCCGCCAGTCCCGGCCCGTGTGCCCGAAGCGTCATACCACCTGACGACGCGCTTCGTCCGGCAAGGTTAATAGATGGTTAATCGGTTTCTGCGTTCCATTGCAAACGTCGTGATGTCGCCGCATGGTGCGGACGATTCGACGACGAGGTGAAAGCGCTCGCGCCCCGGGGATTTACATAATGAGCCAGACGCCGCCGACCGGCGCCTATGACCGGACCGAAAGAACCGGCAGCCCCGCCCTGGTGCTGCTGTTCGCCGTGCTGTTCGTCGCGGCGGCCGCGTCCCCGTCCTTCCTTCCAGCCGATCAGGCGGGCAAACTGACCATTGGCCTGCTCGCCCTTCTGGCGATCATCGGCGTGGTCGCGCTTTTCTCCTTCGCTGTTGGTTTTCTTCAATTTTCCGGCCAGGCGGCGCGCAACGACATCACCAAGCTGGTCGCCGACACGGCGGGCGAGGCCATGCTCGTCACCGAGGGCGACACGCGCGTCATTTACGCGAACGCGAGCTATCTCAACCTCTCCGGCGCCCGCGACCCGGCCGACCTGCGCACCGTCGAGCGCCTGTTTTCGGGCACGCCTGACGTGTCCGAGGCGATTTACCGCCTCGCCCAGGCCGCCCGCGACGACAAGCGGGGCTCCGAGGAACTCCGCCTCACCCCGCCTCTCCACGGCGAGGGCGAGGTCGGCTGGTACCGGATCCGCGTGCGCCCCATCGAGCGATTCGGCCAGAAACGCGCCACGCTCTGGACGGTGGCCGACATCACGCGCGAGCGCGAACGCCACGAGAACGTGTTCCAGGAACTTCAGCACGCCATCAACTTCCTCGATCATGCTCCCGCCGGCTTCTTTTCGACCGATCCCTCGGGCGCGATCACCTACATGAACGCGACCCTCGCCGGATGGCTCGACTATGACCTCGCCCAGGTCGGCTCGGGCGGCCTGCAACTGACGAATATCATCGCCGGCGGCGGCTCCGCGCTGGTTTCGGCGGTTTCCGGAGGCGCCAACGAGGTCAGGACGGAACAGTTCGACGTCGATCTCAAGCGCCGGACCGGGCAAATCCTGCCGGTCCGCCTCATCCACCGCGTCGCCTTCGGCCAGGACCGGGCGCCCGGTCCCTCGCGCACCCTCGTGCTGAACCGCGCGCCCGGAGAGGAGCCCGCGGAGAACCTGCGCGCCGCCGAGGTGCGTTTCGCCCGTTTCTTCAACCAGACGCCGGTCGCCATCGCGGCGGTCGACAAGTCCGGCGGCGTCATCCGCGCCAACGCGGCCTTCGCGCGCCTCTGCCCGCTCACCCTGAAAGGCGGCGAGAATCGCTCGATTTTCGCCAGCGTCGTCGAACGCGACCGCCCCGCGCTGATCGCCGCCTTCGACGCGGCGGCGGCCGGCAGGACCGACATCGACCCCGTCGGCGCCGACCTCGCGGGAGAAAACGGCGCCGCGCGCTCGGCGCGTTTCTTCGTCTCCCCGGCGGACGACGACGGCGACGGCGCGATCGCCACGCTCTTCGCGCTCGACACGACGGAGCAACGCACGCTTCAGGAGAGTTTCGTCCAGTCCAACAAGATGCAGGCCATCGGACAACTCGCCGGCGGCGTCGCGCACGACTTCAACAACGTGCTCACGGCGATCATCGGCTATTCCGACCTGCTGCTCGCCAATCACCGCCCCACCGATCCGTCCTTTCAGGACATCATGCAGATCAAGCAGAACGCCAACCGCGCCGCCGGCCTCGTGCGGCAGTTGCTGGCTTTCTCGCGGCGGCAAACGCTGCGCCCGCAAGTGCTCCAGCTCGGCGACGCGCTCTCGGACCTGCAAATCCTGCTACGCCGGCTCGTCGGCGAGAAGATCGACCTCGATCTCAAACATGGCCGCGACCTCTGGCTTTGCAAGGTCGATCTCAACCAGCTCGAACAGGTCATCATCAACCTCGTCGTCAACGCGCGCGACGCCATGCCGGATGGCGGCAGGATTCAGTTGCGCACGCTCAACGTCGCCGCCGACGAATGCGCGAAATACAAGGAAAAATCGCTCGTCCCCGCCGACTACGTCGTGATCGAGGTCGAGGATTCCGGCCACGGCATTCCCGACGACGTGAAGGAAAAAATCTTCGAGCCCTTCTTCACGACCAAGGAGGTCGGAAAGGGCACGGGCCTCGGCCTCTCGATGGTCTATGGCATCGTCAAGCAGACAGGCGGCTGGATTTTTTGCGACAGCGTCGTCGGCAAGGGCTCCACCTTCCGCATCCTGATTCCACGCCACATCCCCGACGAGAAGGACCTCGAGGTCAAGAAGGAGACCGCGAAGGCGCCCGCCGCCGACCTCACCGGTCACGGCACCATTCTCATCGTCGAGGACGAGGAAGCCGTGCGGGCCTTTGGCGCCCGCGCCCTGTCCTCGCGCGGCTACACCGTTCTCGAGGCGGGAACCGGCGCCGAGGCGCTGGAGGTCGTCGAGGCGCAAAACGGCAAGATCGACCTCATCGTCTCCGACGTCGTCATGCCCGAGATGGACGGCCCCACCATGTTCGGAGAACTGCGCAAGCGCGGCATCAAGTGCAAGGTGATCTTCGTCTCCGGCTACGCCGAGGACGCCTTCGCGAAAAACCTGCCAGCGGGCGAGGATTTCGGCTTCCTGCCAAAGCCCTTCACCCTGAAGCAGCTCGTCGAGGCGGTGAAGGGCAACGTGGGCTGAACGAAGCGGGCCGCGCGCGTTACGGCCCGTCAACCATGATTACAAGTCTATCGATTGTTTAAAGACTCCGTTGACCACGCGGGGGCGACGATGCCCCGCGTCAAGGAGGTCAGTCCCGTGTCAACTCTTCGCAAGTACCGCCCGCTCTTCCAGGAGAAGAAAAAGAAATCGAAGATCTCGCTGGAGCGATGCCTCCTCGCGGGTTTCCTCGGTCTCACCGGCGTCGGTCTCGTTCAGCCCACCCTCGTTTCGATGGCGTTCAACGACTCCGCGCCCGCGACGATCCAGACCGCCGGCGGCGCGAGCCCGGTTCTCGCGGCGAGACCTTCCGCCGACTACACGCCCGTCGGCAGCATCGAGCGCCAGCAACCCGAAACGCCCGCGCCGGCGGCGAAAACGACGGGGCAAATCGGCTTGCGCCCGGGCCGCTGACACCGTCTCCCGGGCTTTCCACGTTCAGGACTTTCGGTCATCTTCCGGTCCCGTCCGCGTCGTCGCGGGCGGGATCGCGCTTTCACGCGCGCGCGAGGAGACGCCCGATGCCCCGGTCCACGCGAAATGGCGTGAGCATTTATTACGAAGTCGCGGGCGAGGGCCCGCCCGTCGTGCTGGTTCACGCCAATCCCTTCGATCACCGGCTCTGGATGTACCAGACCGCGCGCTGGTCGGCCTTTCACGCCATCGTCGCCGTGGACATCCGCGGCTACGGACGCTCGGACAAGCCGGAGGCGCCCTTCAGCCTTGAAGACATGGCGAACGACGTCATCGGCGTCATGGACGATCTGGCGATCGATCGCGCGGTCGTCGGCGGATGCAGCGTCGGCTCCGGCATGGCGCTGATCATGGGCCTCGACCATCCCGAACGATGCGCGGCGCTGGTGCTCGTCGGCGGCGCGAGTCGCCCGGGCGCCAACGTTTCGGCGCGCGTGGCGGGCTACGCGGGCGACGTCGCGACCTACCAGCGCGAACACCTGCGCGCGTGCACGGCGCCGGGCTTCGGCGACGGCGATCCGGGCGGCTGGGTGCTCAACATGTTCAACGAACGCGCCGACACGCTTTCCGGCGCGAGCATTGGCCAGATTTTTCGCGCCCGCGGCTCCGCCGACCTGCAAGCGCGCCTTCCCGCGATGAAACCGCCCGTGATCGTGGTCAACGGAATTCACGACATATCCCTCGACGCGGGCCTCGAAACCGCGAGATTGATTCCCGGCGCCGTCCACTCGGTCATCCCCGGTTCCGGCCATGCCTGCCAGATCGAGAACCCCGCCGGTTTCGACGCCGCCGTGCTGCCATTCCTCGCGAAACACGGCTTGTGGGGCGGCGCGTCCGGCGCCTGACCGGCGCCCGCGGGCCCCGTCGCTTGCATGATGGCGGGACATGTCCTTCAATTCCTCCGGACAACGAACCAACGGAGGAAATTCGATGGCGGCGAAAACAGTTCTCGTGACCGGCGCGGCGAGCGGCATCGGTCTCGCCTGTTGCGAGCTTCTGCTCGCGCGGGGAGACAATGTCTGCGGCGTCGATCTCAACCCCATCCCCGCCGGCGGGTTCGACCCGAAGGCCCGCGCCGAACGTTTCATCGCGGCCCGCGCCGATGTTTCGGACGCGGCGCAATGCGCCTCCGCGGTCGATGCCTGCGTGAATCGCTTTGGCCAGATCGACGGGTTGATTCACATGGCCGCCGTGCATTCCACCAGGACCTGGCGCGAGATCGACGCGGAGCACATGAACCGCGTGCTCGGAATCAACGTCACCGGCGCCTTCAACATGAGCCAGGCGGTCGCGCGCGCCATGGAGACGACCGGCGGCGGCGCGATTTGCCTCGCCATGTCCGGATCGATCGCCGTTTCCGGCCTCGGCGGCGATGGCCGCGGAGGAATCGCCTATGTCGCGTCGAAAGCCGCGATCATCGGCGTCACCCGCGGCCTCGCCCGTTCGCTCGCGCCCCTGAACATCCGGGTCAACGCCGTGAGTCCCGGCTCCACCCGCACGGCGATGACAGCCGACTACAGCGAGGCCGCCGTGCGCAACGCGGGATCGAAAACCCTCGCCGGACGAATGGGGGAGGCGAGCGAAATCGCCGCGGTGGCCCTGTTCCTGATCTCCGACGCCGCCAGCTATGTCCAGGGCGAGATCGTCAACGTCAACGGCGGCGGAAACCTCGGCCTTTGAGGACAGCGCTCCGGGTTAACCATCGCCCGGAGATTCTTCGCGTGAGAACAAAAAAAGAACTTGCGGACAGGAACAAACCGCGTACACTTCACTCACAGAATCGAATGAAGCCGCCATTGCGCTGGACCGAAGCGCCTGTCAGAAGGAGTCGAGACCCATGAGCCAAACGAATCTCCGCGTCGTCGAAGGAACCTCGGTGGACAAGACAAAGGCGCTCGACGCCGCCCTCTCCCAAATTGAGCGCGCCTTCGGCAAGGGCTCGATCATGCGCCTCGGCAAGAACCAGCAGGCCGTTGAAATCGAGACGGTGCCGACGGGGTCGCTCGGCCTCGACATCGCGCTCGGCGTCGGCGGATTGCCGCGTGGCCGCGTGATCGAAATTTACGGGCCGGAATCCTCGGGCAAGACGACGCTCACCCTGCACGTCATCGCCGAGGCGCAGAAAAATGGCGGCGTCTGCGCCTTCGTCGACGCCGAACACGCGCTCGACCCGATTTACGCCCGCAAACTCGGCGTCGCCCTCGACGATCTCCTGATCTCGCAGCCCGATACCGGCGAACAGGCCCTCGAAATCACCGACACCCTCGTTCGCTCCGGCGCCATCGACGTTCTCGTCGTCGATTCCGTCGCGGCCCTGACGCCGCGCGCCGAAATCGAGGGCGAAATGGGCGACGTGCAGCCAGGCCTTCAGGCCCGCCTGATGAGCCAGGCCCTGCGCAAGCTCACAGCGTCGATTTCCCGGTCGAACTGCATGGTGATCTTCATCAACCAGATTCGCATGAAGATCGGCGTCATGTATGGTTCGCCGGAGACGACGACGGGCGGCAACGCCCTGAAATTCTACGCCTCGGTGCGCCTCGACATCCGCCGCATCGGCGCCATCAAGGACCGCGAGGAGGTCGTCGGCAACCAGACCCGCGTCAAGGTCGTCAAGAACAAGGTCGCCCCGCCCTTCAAGCAGGTCGAATTCGACATCATGTACGGCGAGGGCATTTCCAAGGTGGGCGAACTCGTCGATCTCGGCGTCAAGGCCGGCGTCGTCGAGAAGTCCGGCGCCTGGTTCTCCTACGACAGCCAGCGGCTCGGCCAGGGCCGCGAGAACGCCAAGACCTTCCTCAAACAAAACCCCGACGTGGCCAACAAGATCGAGGCCGCCATCCGGAGCAACTCCGGCCTGATCGCCGAACGCATCCTGGAGAACGCCGGCCCCGGCGAGGACGACGCGGAATAATCTTCCCTCTGGCGCGGAAGAGACGAAGCGGGAGGCCGCCGCGTGCCCCTCGCCCTCCGGATTTTTTGGAACTGTCCCCTCTGCAGGCCGGCCTCTTCCCGCGTCGTGGCGGGACGGGAACATGAACGGACGACGCCCGCGGCCCCGGACGTCGCGCCGCCGTTTCCCGTCCCGCCGTTTTTCTCCCGGGCGCCGCGGCGTCCTTTCGCGTCGCGCCCGCGCGCTTTCCGGTTTCGCCGGGTTTCACTTCATCCGAAAACACTCTAGAACCGGCCCGGATTGAAGGGTTCGGGCTCGCGTGCGCCCGCGCCATGCCGCGGGCGCTGGCCCGCCACGGGGAACGGTTGTCAAGATGAGCGGCGTCAACGAGATACGATCGACCTTTCTGGACTATTTCGGCAAGAACGGACACGAAATCGTCGCCTCCTCGCCGCTGGTGCCGCGCAACGATCCGACGTTGATGTTCACCAACGCGGGCATGGTGCAATTCAAGAACGTCTTCACCGGCGCCGAGAAACGTCCCTACGTTCGCGCCGCCAGTTCGCAAAAATGCGTCCGCGCCGGCGGCAAGCACAACGACCTCGACAACGTCGGCTACACCGCTCGCCACCACACTATTTTCGAAATGCTGGGGAACTTTTCCTTCGGCGACTATTTCAAGGCGCAAGCCATCGAACTCGCCTGGGGCCTGATCACCCGGGAATTCGCCCTGCCGAAGGACCGGCTGCTCGTCACCGTCTATCACGACGACGACGAAGCCTTCGACCTCTGGAAGAAGATCGCCGGCTTTGGCGACGACCGGATCATCCGCATCCCCACCTCGGACAATTTCTGGTCGATGGGCGAAACCGGCCCCTGCGGCCCCTGTTCGGAAATCTTCTTCGACCAGGGCCCGGCTCTCGCCGGCGGGCCTCCTGGCAGCCCCGACGAGGATGGCGACCGGTTCCTCGAGTTCTGGAACCTCGTGTTCATGCAATACGAGCAGCGCGGCCCCGGCGACCGCCAGCCCCTGCCCCGCCCGTCGATCGACACCGGCATGGGCCTCGAGCGCATCGCCGCGATCCTCCAGGGCAAGTTGTCGAATTACGACATCGACCTCATGCGCGCCCTGATTCGCGCCTCCGCCGACGCGACGAACGTGGACGCGGATGGCCCGCAAAAGGCGAGCCATCGCATCATCGCCGATCACTTGCGCGCATCCGCTTTCCTCGTAGCCGACGGCGTCCTGCCCTCGAACGAGGGGCGCGGCTACGTCCTGCGCCGCATCATGCGCCGCGCCATGCGCCACGCCCAGTTGCTCGGCGCGAAAGACCCGCTGATGTGGCGCCTCGTGCCCGCGCTCACCCGCGAAATGGGCCAGGCCTGGCCGGAACTGCTGCGCGCCGAGCCGCTGATCGCGGAAACGCTGCGCCTCGAGGAAACGCGTTTCCGCGTCACCCTCGCCCGCGGCCTGTCGATGCTCGACGAGGAGTCGGAGGGGCTCGGACAGGGCGACCGGCTCGATGGCGAGTTCGCCTTCAAGCTCTATGACACCTACGGTTTCCCGCTCGACCTCACGCAGGAAGCCCTGCGCGCCCGCGGCGTCGGCGTCGACACGGACGCCTTCAACGCGGCCATGGAGCGCCAGCGCGCCGAGGCCCGCAAGGCCTGGGCGGGCTCCGGCGACGCCGCGACCGAAACCGTCTGGTTCGGAATCCGCGAACGCGCCGGCGCGACGGACTTTCTTGGCTATGAGGCGGAGACGGCCGAGGGCGTCGTCGTCGCCCTCGTGCGCGACGGCGCGGAAGTTCCGGAATTGCACGCCGGCGAAACCGGCTGGGCGGTGCTCAACCAGACGCCGTGTTATGGCGAATCCGGCGGTCAGGTCGGAGACACCGGCGTCATTCGCGGCGGCGTTCTGAACGCCACCGTGCTGAACACGCAGAAAAGGCTCGGCGACCTCTTCGTTCACGAAGTCAGGATCGAACAGGGCGCCCTGCGCGCGGGCCACCCCGTCGAACTCGCGGTCGATCACGCGCGCCGCGCGGCGATCCGCGCCAACCATTCGGCGACCCACATTCTTCACGAGGCCTTGCGCCAGGTGCTCGGAGATCACGTCGCGCAAAAGGGCTCGCTCGTCACCGGCGACCGGCTGCGCTTCGATTTCGCTCATCCCAAGCCGATCAGCGACAGCGAACTGGCCACCGTCGAGGACATCGCCAACCGCGTCGTCCTGCAAAACGAGCGCGTCGTGACGCGCCTCATGGGCGTCGAGGACGCCATGTCGTCGGGCGCCCGCGCGCTCTTCGGCGAAAAATACGGCGACGAGGTGCGCGTCGTGACCATGGGAACCGACCGCGCCGGCGCCGGCGCGCACCGCCCCTTCTCGGTTGAACTGTGCGGCGGCACCCACGTGGTGCGCACCGGCGACATCGGCCTCGTGACCATCGTCTCCGAGGGCGCGGTCGCCTCCGGCGTGCGCCGCGTCGAAGCGCGCACCGGCGAAGGCGCGCGCCGTCATCTCAACGCCGAGGCGCGCCGGTTGCGCGAGGTCGCCGCCATCCTCAAGGCCCCCGCCGACGAGGCGCCGGAGCGGATCGCCGCGGTTCTCGACGAACGCCGCAAGCTCGAACGTGAACTCTCCGACGCGCGCAAGAAAATCGCCATGGGCGGCGGCGGATCCGACGACGCGGTGAGCGACGTCGCCGGCGTCAAACTCTTCGCCCGCGCCGTCGCCGGGGTGGAAATGAAAGACCTCAAGGCGCTCGCGGACGAGGCCAAACAGAAGGTCGGCTCCGGCGTGGTCGCCATCGTGGGCGTCGGCGCGGATGGCAAGGCCGGGGTCGTGGTCGGAGTCACGGCGGATCTGACGGGCAGGTTCAACGCCGTCGATCTCGTGCGGCTCGCCTCGGGCGCTCTCGGGGGCAAGGGCGGCGGCGGCCGGCCCGACATGGCCCAGGCCGGCGGCCCGGACGGCGACAAGGCGGAAGACGCCCTCGCCGCCATCCGCGAGGCCATCGCGACCCGGACGGCGGCGGAATGACGAAAAAGCGTCGCACGCGTCAGGAAAGGCTGCGCCGGCGCGTTCATTACTTTCTCGACGCCGGCGGCTCCGACCGGATCTCGATTCTCGTTCACCGAGGCCTCATCCTTCTCGTGTTGCTGAGCGTGTCGGCGGCCGTTCTCGAAAGCGAGGCGACGCTCGCGACGAAATACGGCCCCTGGTTTTACGGCTTCGAGGTCTTCGCGGCGGCGATCTTCACGATTGAATATCTGCTGCGTCTGTGGAGCGCGCCCGACCACACGCCCTACGCTCACATGACGACGGCCGCGGCCTGCTGGGCCTTCGCGCGCACGCCGCTCGCGGTCATTGATCTCGCCTGCATCCTGCCGGTCTATCTCGCGATGTTTCTGCCGGCGGACCTGCGCGTTCTGCTGCTGCTGCGCCTGCTGCGTTTTTTCAAGCTGGCGCGCTATTCTCCCGGGATGCGCTCGCTCGTCGCCGCGCTCGAGGCCGAGAAATCGGCGCTCGCCGCCACGTCCGTCGTGCTGCTCGGCCTCGTGCTGCTCACCGCCTCCGCCATGCATCTCGTGGAGCACGAGGCGCAGCCCGACAAGTTCGGCTCGATTCCCGACGCCATGTGGTGGGCGGTGGTGACGCTGACGACGGTCGGTTACGGCGACGTCGTGCCGGTGACGCCGCTCGGCCGCGTCGTCGCGGGTTTCACCATGCTGGCGGGCCTGATGATGATCGCGCTGCCCATCGGCATCGTGTCCAAGGCCTTCGCCGACGAAATTCACCGTCGTGAATTCGTGGTCACCTGGGGGATGCTGGCGCGCGTGCCCCTGTTCGCGACCCTCTCCGCCGCCGAGATCGCCGAGGTCATGGAATATCTGCACGCGCAGACGGCGGCGCCCGGCACGATGATCGTCCGCCGCGGCGAGGCGGCGTCAAACATGTATTTCATCGCCTCCGGTCTCGTCGAGGTGGAGGGCGCCCACGGGCCGATCAGGCTCGGCGAAGGACAGTTCTTCGGCGAGATCGGCCTGTTGCAGCACGCGCGCCGCAACGCCAACGTGCGCTCGATCGAAGCGACGAAACTGCTGGTTCTCGACGCCCGCGACCTCAGGGCGCTGATGGAGCGCAACGAGGACATCGCCCGTCACATCGAGTCCGTCGCGCAATCAAGGTCTTGATATACAGCAAGGCGAGGCGCATCTTCCGGAGTAGAAGACGGCAAACGCCCCGGAGGCTCGCATGTACAGAACCATTCTCGTCGCGGTCGATCTCACGGACATCGAGCTCGCCCGTCCCGCGCTCGACAAGGCGATGAAACTCGCGGAACTCTCGGGAGCCGCGCTGCGCCTCGTCAACGTGCAGCAGACCATCCCCGCGACCTACATGGATTACGTGCCGGAGAGCTTCGACGAGGAGCAGCGCGCCGAGGCCGAGGAAAAGCTGAAGAAGCTCGTCGCCAAATTGCCGCTGTCGCCGGATCGCGTGTCCTGCGTCGTGCGCACCGGCGGCGTCTATCCGGAGATTCTCGACGAAGCGGAAAAATGGGGCGCGGACCTCATCGTCATCGGCTCGCATCGTCCGACCATGGCGACCTATCTGCTCGGCTCCAACGCCAAGACCATCGCGCGCCACGCCAAATGCTCGGTGCTCATCGTCAGGGAGTGAACCGGGCGCCTACCGCGTCAGTTCCCGCATAGCCTGGTCGAGCCCTTCGAGCGTCAGCGGGAACATGCGTCCTTCCATGGCCCGCTGGATCATGCCGATCGATTGCGTGAAGCTCCAGTGTTCGCGTGGCGCCGGATTGAGCCAGACCGCGCGCGGAAAGGCGCGCGCCACGCGATTGAGCCAGACGGCGCCGGCTTCCTCGTTGGTGTATTCGACCGAGCCGCCCGGCTGTGAAATCTCGTAGGGCGACATCGAGGCGTCGCCGACGAATATCACCTTGTAGTCGCGCGGGAACGTGCGCAGCACGTCCCAGGTCGGCGTGCGCTCGGAAAAGCGGCGGCTGTTGGTCTTCCACACGAAATCATATAGGCAGTTGTGGAAGTAGAAATGCTCCATGTGCTTGAACTCGGTGCGCGCCGCCGAGAACAGCTCCTCGGTCGCCTTGATGTGCCAGTCCATTGAGCCGCCGATGTCGAAGAACAACAGCACCTTGACGGCGTTGCGCCGCTCCGGCCGCATCGCGA
>CAISEY010000291.1 GCA_903884435.1 uncultured Hyphomicrobiales bacterium
CTCCCGTGAAACGGGAGAAGGACCTGCTCGCGGAGGTTCTCCAGTTCACGTTGGCCGCTTGTACGGGCCGAGACCGGGACGGTAGGACTTGGCGTCGAGACACTCCTTCATGCCGACCTTCTCGCCGATTTCCTTGTCGGCCTTGTGCATGGCGTCCTGCTTGACCGCGAGATAATCGCGCGCTTCCTCGTGACCCATGTGGCGCACGGCCCGGATGGCCTCTTTCGTGTAACGCACCACGGACGGGTTCAGCTTCAGCAGCTTGCCCGCGAGCTCCATGGTCTTCGCCTTGAGCTCGGCGCGCGGAACGGATTCGTTGACGAGACCGATTTCGACGGCCCGCTTGCCGGTGAAGGGCTCGCCCGTCGCGGCGTAATACATGGCGTGGCGCGGCAACAGCATGTCCGTCAGGTTCCAGCTGACGATGCCGCCCGGCAGAATGCCCCAGTTGACCTCGGAGAGGCCAAAAATCGCCTCGTCCGCCGCGATGGCGAAATCGCAGGAGCTGAGCTGCGTGAAGGCGCCGCCAAAACAATAGCCCTGCACCATGGCGATGGTGGGCTTGCTAAAGTGGGTGAGCAGTTCATGCCGCCAGTTGTGGCTCGTGTTGTTGGTCTTGCGGCGCGCCACGGGGTCGTTGCCCTGTTCGCGGAAATAGGTCTTGATGTCCTGACCGGCGCACCAGGCCTCGCCCTTGCCGCCAAGCACGAGCACCTTCGTCTGCGCGTCGTATTCAAGGTTCAGCAGCGCGTCCTGCATGTCGTAGTGCAGGCCCGGGCTCATCGCGTTGCGCTTTTCCGGACGGTTCAGGTACAGGAACGTGACTTCGCCCTCGCGCTCGATCACGACGTTTTCGTAGGTCTTGTCAGCCATGTTTTCCTCCATTGGAATGAATTCGATGAAGCCAGGATAGCCCGGCAATTCCGCCGCGTACAGGCCGCGCCTCAGCGCGACCGGACAAATTCCAGCAATGGCGCGGAAAAGCAGTCGTCCGGCGTGCCGAACGTGCACATGGTCGAGAAATGATTGTGCCCGTCGAGGCGCGCGATGTGCGGCGCGCGTCCATCGCGAAGCGACAAGGCCCGGGCCATCTCGAACGTCGGCGTGATCAGGTAGACGGGATCGAATTCCGCGACCGCGAGAAACACGGGAACCTTCGACTGGCCGACGTGGCTCAGCGCGGAACGCCGCCAGAAATTCGCGTCGTCGTCGCCGAAATATTGCGCGACATTGGGGCGCATTTCCTCGCGCCGCAGCGCGTAGAGACCGCTGGCGATGATTCCGCACAGCACTTCGTCGCCGCCGCGCAGGTCCGGATCGAACAGATAGGACGCGACGTGCGAGGAACCCGCCGAATGACCGAAAATCACGACGCGGCTGGCGTCTCCGCCGAAACGCGCGGCGTTGGCCTTCATCCAGCGCACGGCCGCCTGCACGTCCGCTCCGGCGGACGGCCAGGCGAACTCCGGCGCCAGCCGATAGGTCGCCGTCACGCCGAGCATGCCCGCGCGCGCGAAAAAGCGCCCGACATTGCCGAAGAAATTGTCGTCCTGGCGTTTGTCGCCGCCGGTGAAGCCGCCGCCGGGAATGTAAATCACGATGGTCTTGCCAGCCCTGCCGTCCGCGACGTGGTAGACGTCGAGTTTCTGCCGCGCGTGCGCGCCGTAGGGAATGTCCAGCTCCCGGGTCACGCCGGCGCCGGAAGCGAGCAAGGGCGCGTAGAGCGCCTTCGTGCTGGCGTTGAGGTCCGGCCCCGCGCCCGAGCCCCATCCCCGGATGGACGCGCGGACATGATCGGGCATCTTGCTCATCGAGAAAGTTCTCCTGTGACGGCGCGACGCTTTTCCCCGAAATTGGCGACGCGCGCAAATGGCGCGCGCCGGCGCCGTCCCGGACGATCGCGGTCTATTCAGCCGCCATCCTGGCCGGTTGCGGCGCGCGATCGCGGAAATAGGGCAGGATTTCCTCGGCGATGGCGATCTGGTTTTCGCGCACGAGCTGGTGCGGCATGGTGCCGAACTGGGTCTTCGTGAGCGAAATATTGAACTTGCCGCGATCCTGCGCGGCGGCGAGCTTTTCGCGGACCGTGTTCGGACTTCCGATGATGACAATGCCCTTGTCCAGCACCTCTTCCATCGTCTGCCGCACGTTCCGGTAGCCGCGCAGCGACCGCACGCGCTTGATCGACTCGACCGTTGAATAGCCGGGCGGGGTCATCATCGCGGGGTCGCGGGTCAGGAACTCGTTGATGTAGGCCTCGAGATGCGGGCGGATGTCGCGCCGCGCCTTCTCGTCGGTCTCGCGGATGAAGATCGCGTTCGACCAGGCCAGCTGATCGGGCGAGGATTCATAACCGGCCTTCAGCGCCTCCTCGCGGAAGAGATCGAAGGTCTTCACCACGCCCTCGAACGGCGCGAGCGTCTGGCAGTAGGTGTAACGCTTCTGCGCCACCCAGCGAATCGTGTCGAGCGAGCCGGACGACGGAATGAAGATCGGCGGATGCGGCGTCTGGTAGGGCCGCGGCCAGGGATTCACGTATTTGAACTTGTAGTATTTTCCGTCCCATTCGAACGGGCCCGGCTCCGTCCAGGCGCGGATGATGAGGTCGTGCGCCTCCTGGAAACGGCCGAGGGATTCGGCCGGGCTGACGCCGAAGGAATGATATTCCGCGCCGATGCCGCGCACGAAACCCGCGATGAAATTGCCGCGCGTGATCACGTCGAGCATCGCGAATTCCTCCGCGACGGTCAGCGGATTGTTCAGCAGCGGCAACGCGCGGCCGAGAATGGCGAGCTTGCCGTTCTTGATGCGCCGCGCGAGCGCGCCGGCCATGACGCCTGGAATCGGCATGAGGCCGTAGGCGGTTTGATGATGCTCGTTGACGACGTGGCCGTCGAAGCCAAGCTCGTCCGCGAATTCCTTCTGGTCGAGATATTCGTTGTAGAGATCAGCTCCCTTGACCGGATCGTAATGTTTGTTGGAGAGCGTCACCCAGGCCGTCTGCGCGTCCCTGATGGCCTGCAAATCGATGTGCGCGTAGGGCATCAGGTGGAAGTGGAAGATTTTCATGCCTGAATCCCCTGCTCGGCGATGAAGCTGGAAACGAGACGGACCGTCTCTCCGGTTTTTTCGAATTGCGGCAGATGCCCGCAGGACGTGACGAGATCGCAGCGGCAATTCGCCAGCGCCGCCTGCCAGGCGCGCGCGTAAGGCTCGGAAAACAACTGGTCGTGGTCGCCCGAAATCAGGTGCGCGGGCACGCTGATCCGGTGCAGCCACTTGCCGAGCTGGGGATCGTGCAGGCGCGGCTCCCACGCGAGCCGCGCGACGAGCTGCTGATTGTACAGCCGCGCGTCCTCGTTGTCGGGCGTCAGAGACTCCGCGACCAGCCTGTCCGCGAACGCCCGGTCGTGCACCAGAACGCGCAAAACGTCGTCGTCGGCGCCAAGGAAAATGTCCGCCTGCGGCGCGCCGCGAACGCGCAGACCGAGCGGAGCCACGAGCGTCAGGCTGGCGAGACGCGCGCAATTGCGCGTGGCGAGTTCCGCGGCGATCCAGCCGCCGACGCCAAACCCGACGAGATGCACCTTCGTCAGGTTCATGGCGTCGAGAAAATCGAGATAAAAATTCGAGAGATCGGCGACGCGGTCGAGCCATTCGGGGACGGGCGCTCCCCCCATGCCGGGATGCTCGGGCGCGATCACGTCGAATTCTAGCGCCAGGTTCGTCATGTAGGGCTGCCAGCCCTGGGGACCGAGAACCTCGCTCAGGATCATGACGGGCGCGCCCTTTCCGGCGCGCGAAACGGTCGTCGCGTGACCGCGCACGTCGACGGTCGTGGTAACATGATCGGGCATCTGTCCTCCGCGTGGCGCTGGCTTTCGAACACGCTAGAAGTCGTGGCCATCGCGGTCAAGACGCGGAAGCGCCGCGGGCGCCTACTCCTTCATCGCCCGCCGGGTTCCCACGACGACGTCGGCGGGCGTCGCGTACATGCGCGCGATGATTTTCTGGATTTCCTCGCCGGGCAGCGGATCGACGATTTCCAGGTTCATCCGCCTTGCCTCGGCCAGCAACTCAGGATCCCGCAACACGTCGGACAGCGCCTTGCGGATCGCGGCGACGCGATCCGCGGGAACGCCCGGCGCCATCACGTAGGGGCGCGCGAACAGCAGTTCCTCGTATAACAGCGACATCATTTGCCTCTGTTCCGGGGTCCTCGCGAAATTTATCGCGAGCGGCACGCCGTCGCGGTTGAGGTCGGGGTGGCCGTTCATGTCTTCCTGGACCAGGACTTTCGCGATTCCGTCGGGCCGGAACCAGTCGGCGCGAATGACGAGCAGGCCCGCGTAGGAATTGCCGCACACGCCCTGCACCTCGCCCTTCTCCATGGCGAGCGTGAGTTCGCGATTTCCGGGATAGCCGCTGACGACCTTCAGCTTCGCGCCGATGACGTTTTTCAGAAGCAGCGGAAAATCGCGCGCCGAACCGCCCTCGGCCACGGCGCCGACGACGAGCTCCCTCGAGAAAACGTCCTCGAATGTCCGGACCGGCGCGTCCTTGCGAACCACGCAGACGAACACGTCCCTCGTGGCGCTGCCGACGTGGTTGAACTTCGTCGAGTCGATCCTGACCCGCACCTGGTCGCCGAGCAGCGGCTCCATGATGGCGCCAGGCGTGACCGCGCCCATGGCGAGGCCATCCTTCGGCGCGACATTGTAAATCCACGCCGCCGCGACGTTGCTGCTGGCGCCCGGCATGTTCTGCGGCGTGACCTGGGGATTGCCGGGAATGTGCTTGCCGATGAACCGCCCGATCAACCGCGCGTAGGTGTCGTATCCGCCGCCAGGGGTCGCGCCGATGACGATGGAAAATGTCTTGCCCCGATAAAAATCGGCGACGGATTCCTGCGCCATGGCGGGCGCGCGGCCGAGCGCCGCGGCGAGGCACGCGAACAGCATCCGCGTCCGCGGTCGGGATGGGAAAAATCGCTTGTCCGGCATGTCGCTCCCTATTTCACCGACGCGCCGAGAACCATCTTGACGCGTTCGATCACGTCTTTCGGCGTCGCGAGAATTTGCCTGATCGCGGCCTGCGTTTCCTCGCCGGTCATCGGAACGATCTCCGATCCGGTTTTTTCGGCCTCGGCGAGGAATTCGGGATCGCGAATCGTCTCGGCCAGCGCGCGGCGCAAAATCTCGACCCGCTCCGCCGGCGCCCCCGGCGGCGCCGCGATTGTCCGGTTGAGCGCCACCGCGGTGGAGAGAAAGCGCGCCACGGGCTCCTTTTCGGGATCGCCCTTCACGAGATCGAGCAACAACGGCGCGTCCGGCAATTCCGGATCGCCGTTCATGCCGGTCTGGATGAGCACGTTGAATTTTCCCGCTTTCGCTTCCGCCGGATAGACGCTCTTCAGATTCGTCCAGTTCCACGCGCCGCGGCCCTCGGTCTCGCCGCGTTCGGCGGAAAGATTCATTTGACCTCCGCCGTCGTAGCCCTGGACGATCCTGAACCGCGTGCCGAGCAGCGCGTTGTAGGCGAAGGGGCAATTGCGAGTCGGTGCCGCCGGCGCCGGTGGAGGGAAGGACGACGTCCTGCTTTTTCGCGTCCTCGAGCGTCCTGATCCGCGAACGCGGCCAGGTCGCGAGAATGAAGGTTGATTTCGCGAGATTGCCCAGCCAGTTGAAATCGCCAAGCGAGACCAGCAGGCCCGGTTGCCCCGTGGGCTCGTGGACCATCAGCCCCTGCCCCACGAGAGAAATGAAAGAACCGTCGCGAGGCGCCATTTTCCCGGCGTAATTGATCGCGAACAGGCCGCCGGCGCCCGGCTGGTTGACGACGATGACATTGGGATTGCCGGGAATGTGGCGCCCGATGTGCCGCGAGAGCACCCGCGCGTATGTGTCATAGCCGCCGCCGGGACCGGTGTGACACGAGATCGTGAGAGTTCTGCCGCGCCAGAACTCGGCCTCCTGGGCTCGCGCGCCGGCGGCGAGGCAAATCGCGGCCGCCGCGTAAAATATCGCCTTCACCGTTCCCTCCCGACGCTTCGCGAACGCAGGCTACAGGCCGGCGGCGGCGCGTCAAGGCGATCCGCTTGCGCGGCGGCCTCGCCTGCCGCTAGGGTCGCCGGCGGGCCGAACAGCGTCGCGGGAGGAGCCGGGAACATGGACGAAGCACGGGATCGCCAGGACATCCGCGACGTCATCGAAAGCTGGGTGATCTGGCGCGACAGCGGCGACTGGGACAATTTCCGCACCTGCTGGCACGAAGGCGCGATCATGAACGCCACCTGGTTTCAGGGCGACGCCGGGGCGTTCATCGACAACGCGACAAAGGCCTTCGCCTCCAGCACGTCCGTCAGCGTGCATTTTCTCGGCGGCACGTCGATCGCGCTGAAGGGCGCGCGCGCCATCGCGCAGACGAAAATGATGATCACCTCGCGCGACCACGTCGATGGTTGCGATTGCGACGTCGTCTGCGTCGGGCGCTTCTATGATTTCTTCGAAAAGCGCGGCGGGCGCTGGGCCATCGCGGAGCGCCAGCCCATCTACGAAAAGGACCGGCTCGATCCGCTCGATCCCGCGAAAATGCCGAAATTCGACCCGGAGGTCTATCTGTCCATTCCTCCAGGCTATCGCCATCTCGGCTATATCCAGGTCAAGCGGGGCCTGCCGGTGAAACGCAACATGCCCGGCCTCCGCGGGCCGGAGGTCGAGGCGCTCTACGCGCGCGGCAAGGCCTGGCTCGCGAGCTGAACGGAGACATCGCATGACCTTCGCAATCCGCCTTCTCGCGGTCGCCTCTGCGCTTTTTGTCGCCCTGGCGGCCCCCGCCGCCGCGCAGGGCAAAAAGGTCGTGGTCGGCATCAACTCGCTGACCGCGATCTACTGGCCAACCTATGTCGCGCGCGCGAAGGGGTTTTTCGCGAAAAACGGGCTCGACGCCGACGTGATCCTCACGGGTTCGCCGGTGAGCGCCGTGCAGCAGATCGTGTCCCGCTCCATCGACATCGGCCATCCGACGCTCTACGTCGCGGTCAACGCCCTCGCGCACGAGGCCGACATGACCCTCGTCGGCTGCATCGTCAACACGCTGCCTTATTCGATGATGTCGCCGCCGGAGATCAGGACTGCGAAAGACCTCAAGGGCAAGAAAGTCGTGCTCGGATTTCGCACCGACGTTCTCACGCTGATCTGGCGCGAATGGCTCACATCGCAAGGGGTCGAGCCCGGCGACGTCGACCAGATCTACGACCCCCAGGCGGCCAACCGCTACGCGGCGGTGGCGCGCGGACACGCGCATTCGGCCATGCTCAACGCGCCCTTCGACCTGCGGGCGCGCACGGAGGGGATGCACGCCCTGCTGGAGTTCGGCCCGCAATCGAAAGGCTACGCCATGGCGGTCGCGGCCGTGCGCCCGGACTATCTCAAGGCCAATCCCGAAATCGTCCGCTCCTATCTGAAGGCGACGCAGGAGGCGATTGACTGGCTCTACGATCCCGCCAACCGCGTCGAGGCCATCGCGATTCTCGCGAAGGACACGAAACAGGAGGCGGACATCGCGGCCCTGACCTACGACGATTACGTCACGCGGCAAAAGCCCTACGACCGTTCGCTCGACCTGCCGGAGTTTTTCATGAAGCGCACGCTCGATGGCGCCATCGAACTCGGCGACGTGCCGAAGGGCTATGCCTTCAAGGCCAACGCCCGGGATTTGAGCCTCCGTCCCTGACGGCGGTTCAATGGAGGCTCGCGCCGCGGAACTCCAGTCCGTCGATCAGCCGCGCCCGCTCGGTCTCGATTTTCCGGAGTTGTTCGTCCGCCTCGACCCGCGTCGAATGATGCGCGCCGTATATCACGATTCCCGCGATGGCGCCTCCGAGGCCCAGCAGCGCGAGGGTCGGCGCCAAACGGACGAATCCGAGGAGATCGACGAGGAACAGCGCCGCGCCGACGAGAATCATCGCCCGCGCGATCAGCATGGCCTTGCGGCAGGTTTCCATCCGTTCGGCGACGCGTTCGCCCTCGCGCTCCAGCCTCTCGATGAGGTCGCGGCTGTCTTCGAAAATCACGGGAAAGGCGCGGCTCACAGGTTTTTCACGTGCGCCGCGATCTTTTCGGCGACCTTCGCCTGGAACTCCTCGACCGGCGCGAAACCAGGCGAGGCCCGGCAGAATATTTCGGCTTCCGCCAGGACTTCCGCGGCGTCGCGCGACAGATCGAGATCCTCGATGCAGGGCTGGCTGATGTACCAGGGCGTGTCGCAGAACACTTCGACGCGGTTGCCCTCGGGATCGCGGAAATACATCGAAAACGCGTTGCCGTGATTGGTGCCGCGAATGTCGTGGACACCCGACTCGTCCTTCACGCGGCGCCAGATCGCCTGCACGTCCTCGAGCCGGGGAACCCGGAAGGAGACCTGGTTGATGTGATTGAAGCCGGCGAGATCTGGCCGTCCGGCGACGAGGACCATCTGGTGATGGTCTTTCGGATCCCAGCTCGTGAAAACGATGTCGTAGCCACGCGCGACGCCGCGGTCCGTCTCGGTGAACCCGAGCGCGCGGGTGTAAAAATCCACCATCCGCGCCAGGTCGACGCAATGCAGCCCGAGATGGCTGAACGAGAGTTTGACCGGCGGGGGAAGCTTCTGTTGCCCTCGGGTGGCGGATGCGGCGTCGTCCATGACTGGCTCCTTCGTTCGCGCGAAACTTCGGAGTTTCGCCGGCGGGCGTCAAGGCGGGCGCTTTCGCGCGGACGAGCTCCCGCAAGCGGGATCCCGCCGCGTCGACGCGGGGGAAACCTGTCCGTCGCGATGTTTTCCCCGCGGGCGCGACGGGATCGCCAGGCTCCTGGACTTATCCTGTCCCCCTGGATAGAATAGCGCATGTCTCACGCCGGCAATCCGAAAATCATGGCTCGCCTCAAACGGGCGGAAGGCCACCTGCGCTCCATCATCTCGATGGTCGAGGAAGGCCGGGGCTGCCTCGATCTCGCCCAGCAACTCCACGCGGTGGAAGCCGCCGTCGCCAGCGCCAAGACAGAGATGATCCAGCACCATATCGAACATTGCCTCGAGGAACGCATCGGGGCCAAAGGCTCCGAAACCCGCGAACTTCTTGGCGAACTCAAAACTCTCGCGAAATATCTGTGAGCGCCATGCCCGACATCGCCGCCATTATCCAGGCCGGGGCCGCCAATCCATGGCTCTATCTCCCTCTCGCCGTTCTGCTTGGCGCGCTGCACGCGCTCGAGCCAGGTCATTCCAAATCGATGATGGCGGCGTTCGTCGTCGCGACGCGCGGCACGCCCGCACAAGCGGCCCTGCTCGGGGCCTCGGCCGCTGTCGGGCACACGCTCGTCGTCTGGGCCCTGGCGGCGCTCGGGCTTTATCTCGGCGACAGGCTCGTGCTGGAGAAGGCGGAACCCTGGCTGGTGCTGGCTTCGGGATTGCTGATTCTCGCGCTGGCGGTTCGCATTTTCTGGATGTTTCGCGCCGAACACGATCACGATCACGACGACGGCCACCAGGAACACGAACCGGAGCACGAGTCCCACGCGCGGGAGCACGAGCGTGAGGTCGAGCGGAAATTTTCCGGACGGAAAGTCACGAATTTCGATATTGTATGGTTCGGTCTGACGGGCGGGCTCTTGCCCTGCCCTTCCGCCATCGCGGTCCTGCTGATTTGCGTTCAGCTCAAGGCGTTTACCCTTGGCTTCCTCATGGTCGCCGGATTCAGCGCCGGTCTCGCGATCACGCTGATGTCCGTGGGAGTGCTGGCCGCGTGGGGCGCGCGGAAGGCGAGCGAAGGCTGGTCGGGCTTCGCGGAATGGTCGGAAAAACTGCCCGTCCTTTCGGCTGGCGTCGTCGCGATCGTCGGCCTGCTCGTGACGGGCCGCGGGTTGATCGCGCTGGGCGCTCTATAGAATTCCGGCGCGTTCAGCGATGCGGGTTTCCGCCGCGCGCGATCATCAGATGATGTTCCTGGTGATGCATGCCCCGCGTCATCACGCCGAAGAAGCCCAGTCCCGGCAATTTCGCCGCGTCTTTCGCGGCAGGACGCACGACGAGGGTCGCGCCGCCCTCGACTTCGGCGGCCTCGAAGCGCCAGCCATCGACGCCGTTCATCGTCGCGGCGTGAGCCGTGACCATCCGGCGGATCGACTCCCGAACAGGGCCTGCGCCCGTCACGGTGAACCGCGCGCCGCCCTCGACAGATTCGGTCTTCACGTCGGCGGAGAGCGTGACGGCGCTCATGTCGACGAGATGTCGCCGCAACGCGTCGATGTTTACTTTCGACCAGTCCGTCGCCGGATCCGCTTCGAGAAGCCCGACGATTTCCTGGATCGCGGCGATGGGGGCCTGCCCGGGTTGCAGCGGCGCGGCGCCTGGCGCCGCGGGGCCGTCCATCGACATGCCATGGCGCATCGCGGGCGCATTCGCGCCGCCGCCGTGATCGTGGGCAGACTGGGCGCGAACCGCGAATGGCGCGAGACAGGCGACAAGGATCAGAACGCGGATCATGTGACTCTCCTTCGTTGAGTCGGGCTTGCCACGGGAAGGCAATCCGGAACATGATTGCAATCATGTCGCCTGAATTAACCTCCCGGCTCGGTCGCCTCGCGGGCCGCGATCTCGAGTTTGCTCCGGGCGCGGCGGTGTTTCACCGTGGCGACGCGGTACATTTTGTTCACATGGTGCGGGCGGGCGTCATCCATCTCGTCAGACATCAGGCGAATGGCGCCGCGCTGACCCTGCAACGGGCGGCGTCGGGCTCGATTCTGGCCGAAGCCTCCGTCTATTCCGACAGCTACCACTGTGACGCGCGCGCGGAAACGCCCGCGGCGACCCGCGCCATCGCGCGCGAGACCTTTCTCCACGCCCTCGCCGGCGACGCGGCACTGGCCCTCGAATGGACGCGCCATCTCGCGAACGAGGTTCAGCGCGCGCGGCTACACGCGGAAATTCTTTCCCTTAGGACGGTCGCCGCCCGCCTCGACGCCTGGCTGGCCTGGAATCGGGCGCTGCCACGCAAAGGGCTTTGGGCCAATGTCGCCCATGAAATCAGCGTCAGCCCCGAAGCGCTTTATCGCGAAGTCGCGAGACGAGGCCGCGCGCCGGCCTGAGCGCGCGCGATCGCTCCCGGTTCCGAGAATCCGGAACTGGTCTCCGGATCGCGAGATCATGGACCCGCCTCGGGGCGATGGTCGGCGACGGAGTCGCCGACGCAGGGCGCCGAATGAGACACCTGGGGCCGATCCCCGATTTTTTCGATTTTGTCCAGCAGATCCTCGGTCGCCCAGATCAGCCGCGACCAGTCCGCCTCCGAGACGCTCCCCGAGACGAAACATCTCACCCAGTCGGAACGCGCCTCCTCGTCGCCGATCCATCGGAGCCGGTCGAATATGGTCATGAGACTGGCGTGAATTTCCTGTTCTTTCATTTGAACGCTCCCGGCGCGAATGTCGCGGGCGTTTCAAGCCTGGCCGCGGGTTCACCCTCGCACGGGTGGAAACCGGGCATGGCTCCGCGAGCTTCCTCCACGCCGACGCTGGCCGACAATATTTTGAATTTCACGATGTCCGCCGCGCGGGCGTATTGTTTCGCCAGCATATCGAACAAATCCCTCCTTTCGCACTCGGTCGTGGAGGCGGAAGCAAGCCGCCGATAGAGAGCGACCGTCTCGTCCGAGACGAAAAGATTCATGTCCATGGCTGGCCTCTCCACGACCGGGGAACAAACCGGCAAAATCCCGCGAAGAAAAGTAGGGCCTGACGACACAAGGGCGAAAGCCCCGGAAACTACTCATTTCTCGAAGCGCCGCGGACGCAGTCTCCGGACCCTGACGCGGCGACGTGACGGCTTGCTTTCTACAGTCCGCCAAACAGGCCCCGGCTATTCCGGCCCGATGCCAAACAAACGCTCGGCGTTGCCATGACAAACTTTCGCGCGCTCGGCGTCGGTGAGCGCCACCTCCCGCATGGCCTTCAGACCGTCGCGAATATAGACATGGCCGCCCTCCGGATCGAAAGGGCTGTCGGTGGCGAAGAGCACCTTGTCCGCGCCGAAGAATTCGAGGCCGCACTGAATGCCCGCGACGCCGCCGCACAGGGCGGTGTCGCCGTAAAAATCTCGGAAACACTCGAGCACAGGCTTGCCGAGCATCGCGGGAACGTGGCTCAAATCCTCGTCGGAGGTGCGCGTGCCGATCTGGCTCCAGCCGATCCTGATGCGCGCCTCGAAGAACGGGATCATCGCCCCGAGATGGTGCGTGACGATCTTGAGGCCGGGCAACCGCGACATGACCCCGGAGAACACCAGGCGCGCCATGCAGGCGCTGGTCTCGAAAGGCCAGCCGAAAATCGCCCAGATTTCGTAGCGCGACTTTTTCTCGGAGGCGAAGTCGGCCATGTCGGCCGAGCGCGATGGATGCAGCAAAACTGGCTTGTCGCGCCGGTGGCAAATCTCGAAGATCGGGAAAAACCGGGGATCGTCGAGCGACAGGCCGCCGACGTTGGCGTGGACCTGAACGCCATTGGCGCCATTCGCGAAAACGCGCTCGCACTCCTTAACCGCGGCCTCGGGATTGTTCATCGGCAGGCCCGCGACATATCCGGGAAAGTGTTCGGGATATTTCGCGCAAAGTTCCGCGAGACCGTCGTTGGCGATTCGCGCGAATTCAGGCGAGTCCTCCGCGCTCGCGAACACGTCGAAGGCGGGCAGGCCGAGCGACAGGACTTGCGAATAATTCTCGTAGGTCTCGACCTGTCTCAGCCGCGGCTCCAGCATGTGAATGTTGGGAATGCCGCGAATTCGCTTGCCGATGTCGGCGACGCTGCCCGGCGAGGCCAGCATCTTTTCGAAAAAGGCTGGCGGGAAAAAATGATTGAAACAGTCGATATAGCGCACGCAAGCCCTCCCGCTCGGGCGTCGCGCGCCCGGATTTCACGCGCCACATTGCCCCGCCGCGCCGCGGGCGGCAACTGGCTTGCGCGCCCGCTCGCGCGCGCCTAGCCTCCCGGCACATTCCCGGGAGGCGAACATGAGGCGAGGCGCGAGGCTCACCAGACGCGAATTTTCGACAGGGTTCGCCGCGGCGGCGCTCGCTGGCCCCGCCCGCGCGCAGGCGCGCAAGGCGCGCGTCGGCATGAACCAGAACGCCGCCGACCTGCCCTATTTCATCGCGCTGGAGATGGGGCATTTCCGCGACGAGGGGCTCGACGTGGAGCTCATCAACTTCAAGTCGACGACGGAGATGATGGCGCCGCTCGGCACGGGCGGGATCGACGTGGGCGGGGGCGGCGCCACGGCGGCGCTCTACAACGCCGTCGGGCGCGGGCTGAAATTGCGGCTCGTCGCCGACAAGGCCTCCGCCATCACGCCGGAATATTCGCCGCTGATGCTGCTCGTGCGCAAGGCGCTGACGGATTCGGGCGCGGTGAAGTCCGTCGCGGATCTGAAGGGCCGCAAGTTCGGCAACATTTCGCCGGGCGGCAGCGGCGATTCCCTCACCAATGAATTGATGAAACAGGCGGGCCTCGGCTTCCGGGACATCGAGCCCGTTTATCTGCCGCCGCCGCAACTCGCCGCGGCCTTCGAGAACGGCGCGATCGACGCCTCCATCATGACGGAGCCCTTCTCGTCGGTGCTGGTGAAGCGGGGCGTCGCGAAATTGTGGGCGCGCTGCGGCGATGTCTATCCGGGAATGCAGGTCGCCGCGATCTATTACGGCAAGTCCTTCCTCGAGGACGCGCCCGTCGGGCAGAGGTTCATGAACGCCTACATCCGCGCCTCGCGCGTCTACAACGACGCGCTGGCCGATGGAAAATTCGCGGGAGCGAAGGGCGAGGCGATCATCGCGATCCTCGCGAAATACACGGAACAGACAAACCTGCAACTCATTCGCGACGCGACGCCGCACGGGCTCAATCCCGATGGCGCGGTGCTGACGCCCTCGCTGGTCAAGGACTTCAATTTCTTCCGCGAGCGCGGACTGATCGAGGCCCGCGTGGAGCCCGGGGACGTGATCGACAATTCCTTCGCGGAAAAGGCCGCGAAGGCGCTGGGGCCCTACAGGAAGGGCTGAGAGTCAGGCGAAGGCCTCCAGCAGCAATTCGTTGACGCGCTCGGGCGCCTCGTACATGGCCCAGTGGCCGATGTTTTCGAGGATTTCGACGCGCCCGTCGGGACGGGCGTCGAGGAACTCGCGCGCCTGCGCCGCGACCGAGGGATGGCCCACGGGATCGCGATCGCCCGCGATCACGAGAGTCGGCGTCCTGATTTTCGCGACGAGCTGGTGATCGCGCTCCCCGAGGAGCGAACCCGGGCGAATGCGCGAGCGGCGCAGGTCCATCGCATAAAGATGGATCGCGAGATCGTCGATCTTCGAATCATCCGACATCATCAGCGCCTTGAGATTGCCGCGCATGATCGAGGCGAATTCGGCGGGGTCCGTCACGTCGCGCCAGCGCGTCAGGATCGTGCGCGGTTGCGCCAGAAACGGGCCGATCATGTGGCCGTTGATCAGCACGATCCGGCGAACGCGCTCCGGATATTGCGCGGCCACGTGGTGGGCGACGACCGAGCCGAAGGAAAAGCCGGCGATGTCGTAGACCGCGCCCGGCGAGAGGCGCTCGATCCCCGCGGCGACGATGTCCGCGAAGGCCCTGAAGGACGTCGGCATCGGCGGCATCGCGGATTCGCCGGTTCCCGGCAAATCGGGAACCCAGACCTCGTGACGCGCGGCCAGCGCGTCGATGTTCTTCACCCAGTGTTTCCAGGAGCCCGAGCCGCCGTGCAGCAGCAACACCGGCGAGCCCGCGCCCCAGCGCCGCCAGACCATCTCGCCATCGCCGCAAGGGGTCGTGAATTTCCGCGCGCGGTTTTCAAAATCGCGCAAAACGTCTTCGGGAGAAAGGGACATTGAAGTTCCGGGAGATCGGGAGGCGCGCGGATTTGCCTCGCTCCGCGCGCCATGAAAATATCAGCCGCGACGACCTTGGCAAGCGCCCGCCCGGAGACCGCCATGTTTCGCAGCACGCATCGCATCCTGACGACGCACGCCGGCGCGTTGCCCCGCTCCGGGGAACTGACCCGCATGGTGCTGGAACACGCGGCCGGAAAGTCCCGCGACCCCGCCAGGTTTTCCGAAATGCTGCGCGGGGAAATCGCGGAGGTCGTGCGCAAACAAGCGGACCTTGGCGTCGACATCGTCAACGACGGCGAACTCGGCAAGACCAACTTCAACAATTATTGCCTCGAGCGGCTCTCGGGCTTCGAGAGCCGGCCCTACGTGGAGGGCAAGAGTCCGAAACCGCTCAGCATCGGCGCGAGGGACGCGCGCGAGTTTCCGGACTATTTCTCGGGAAATCTGGCGGGTTTCGCGCGTTTCCGGACGCCGGAGACGCAGACGTTTTGCAACGCGCCGCTGACCTACTCCGGCGAGGCGAGCCTGCGACGTGATCTCGACAACTTCCGCGCGGCGCTCGCGGGCGTGAAGGTCGAGGGCGCCTTCCTTCCCGCGAACACGCCGGGCACCATCGAACACTGGATGATCAACGACTTTTACAACAGCGAGGAGGAATTCCTCTTCGCCATCGCCGACTGCATGGCGAAGGAGTACCGCGCCATCGTCGACGCGGGGTTCGAGTTGCAGATCGACGATCCGGACCTGCCCGACGGCTGGCTCATGTATCCGGACATGACGATCCCGGAATACCGCGCCTACGCGCGCCTGCGGATCGACGCGCTCAATCACGCCCTGCGCGACATTCCGCGCGAGAAAATTCGGCTGCACGTTTGCTGGGGCTCGTTTCACGGGCCGCACCACGACGACATTCCGCTGAAGGACATCGTCGATCTCGTCTTCTCCGTGCGCGCCGCGAGTTATTCCATCGAGGCTTCGAACCCCGCGCACGATCACGAATGGCGCGTGTTCGAAACCGTGAAATTGCCGGACGGCGCGGTGCTCATTCCCGGCGTGATTGGCCATCACTCGGATTTCATCGAACATCCGGAACTCATCGCGGAGCGGCTGGTCCGTTTCGCGACTCTCGTCGGGCGCGAAAACGTGGTGGCGGGCTCGGATTGCGGCCTGGGTCCGCGCGTCGGGCACGGCTCGATCGCGTGGGCGAAGCTCGGGGCCATGCGCAAGGGAGCCGACATGGCGACGAAGAAGTTGTGGGGCAAGTGAGGGAGCGCCGCTGTTCTCCCGCCGCGGGATCGCGGGGCCCTTCTTCCCCGCTTTCAGAGATCGATCACCAGATAATCGTCCTCGACCTTGACGGGGAAGGTCTCCGCGACGTGCGGGCCCTCGACGAGCATCGCGCCCTTCTCGACCTTCACGTTCCACGCGCGGGCGTTCATTCTGGCCGGGTCGCACCAGCTCTTGCCGGTGCGGACGTGGAATTCCCAGCCATGCCAGGGGCAGCGCAAAACCTCGCCGCGATGAGTGTATTCGTAAACGCCCGGCTCCGGCGACGAGACGAAACCGGTGATCTTGCCGTCGATCAACTCGCCGTTCCTGTGCGGGCAGCGGTTGGACAGGGCGAAAAACTCGCCCTCGATGTTGAAGAGGACGATCGCGCGGCCCGCCACCTCGACGAGCTTGCGGCCGCCGGGCGCGATCTCGCTCGCCGGGGCGACGACGTGCCGGGCCATCAGGCGAAACCGTAGAGTTTTCGGGCGTTCTCGGAGAGCACCTTGCGGCGGCGTTCCGGCGTGAGCGCCGGCGGCAGCGCCGTGCGCGGATCGTCGAAATCCCAGTGCGGATAGTCGGTCGCGAACAACAACTTGTCCCAGCCGATCCAATCCATGACCTGCATGAGATGTTCCGGCTTCTCGGTCTCCTCCATCGGCTGCGTCGTGACGTAGACGTGATCGCGGATGTATTCGGAGGGCGCGCGCCTGAGATGCGGCACCTCGGCCTTCAGTTTCTTCCAGTGTTTGTCGAGCCGGTAGCCGAGCGCGGGAAGCCAGGCGAAGCCCGCCTCGATCAGCACGATCTTCAGTTTCGGAAAGCGCTCGAAAACGCCCTCGACGACCAGACTCGTCAGCAACGACTGGCACGAGGTGCAATGTTC
>CAISEY010000292.1 GCA_903884435.1 uncultured Hyphomicrobiales bacterium
CCCGCCTCGCCATCGGTGAACAGCGTCTTGCCGAGGCGCCCCTCGTTGTGGGCGATGAGATGCGCGGCGGCGGCGAGAATGTGCCCGGTCGAGCGGTAGTTACGCTCGAGCCGCACGACTTTCGCGCCGGGAAAGTCCTTTTCGAAGCGCAGGATGTTGTCGACCTCGGCGCCGCGCCACCCGTAAATCGACTGGTCGTCGTCGCCGACGCAGCAAATGTTGTGGCCCTGCTGCGCGATCAGCCGCAGCCACAGATATTGCACCGTGTTGGTGTCCTGGTACTCGTCGACGAGAATGTAGCGGAAGCGCTCCTGGTATTGCCGGAGCACGTCGGGATTTTCGCGCAGCAGCCGCAGGCTTTCGAGCAGCAGGTCGCCGAAGTCCGCGGCGTTGAGGATTTTCAGCCGCTCCTGGTAGAGCGCGTAGAGCTTGCCGCCCTTGCCGTTGGCGAAGGCCGCCGCCTCGCCGGGCGGCACGTGCGCGGGATCGAGCCCGCGGTTTTTCCAGTTGTCGAGCTGGATGGCGAACTGGCGCGCGGGCCAGCGCTTGTCGTCGATGTTCTCCGCCTGGAGAATCTGCTTGATCAGCCGGATCTGGTCGTCGGTGTCGAGAATGGTGAAGCCCGACTTGAGGCCCACCAGTTCGGCGTGGCGGCGCAGGATTTTCGTGCCGATGGAATGGAACGTGCCAAGCCACGGCATTCCCTCGCCCGCGGGCCCGGCGATCCGCGCGACGCGCTCCTTCATTTCGCGCGCCGCCTTGTTGGTGAAGGTCACCGCGAGGATTTCATGCGCCCGCGCCTTGCCCAGCGCGATGATGTGGGCGATGCGCGTCGTCAGCACCCGCGTCTTGCCGGTGCCCGCCCCGGCCAGCACCAGCACCGGCCCGTCCACGGCCTCGACCGCCTCGCGTTGCTCGGGGTTGAGCCCCTCCAGCCAGGCGGGGGCGCCCATGGCGGCGGCGCGGGCGCGGGCGGCGATTCCCCCGGCGCGGGGCGCCGGCGCGACGGAAAAATCCGGCTCGCCTGCGTCGAGGTTTTCAAACGGATCGGACAAGGGCTGGAATGCTCCCGAAAGAGAACAGAATGCGAATCAACTGCGCCAAATGTGGGGCGCTGTCGCTGGAAAGTCGATTCGACGGCGCCTAGAGCCCCGTCACGAAACGCGCCATCACCACGATCATCGCCACCTGGGTGAGGCCCTGGATGGCGATGACGTGGAGGTAGAACCGCATGACGCGCGCGATTTTTTCGGGATCCGGCGTCGGCTTGCGCAGTTCCCGGTAAACCCGGATGTTGGACGGCAACAGAATGCACAGCCCCTGAACGGTGAGGATCGCCGCCAGAACCAGCGCGGCGGCGACCCAGCCGTAAGCCGGCCAGGCCGCGTCCAGAAACCCCAGTTGCTTCGCGTGACTCCAGCCGGTCGTCCCCGTGATGATCGCGAGCGTCGGCAGGAGCAGGATCGTGCGCGTCGTGACGCGGATGCTCACCGCGCGCCGCGCCTCGAAGGGCGCCGAACGCAACGCGGGCCCCACGACGAAGCCCATCAGCAGGTCGGTCCCCGTCCACAGCACGCCCGCCATGACGTGGACGAAATTCAGCAGCCACGGGCGATCCAGCCAGATGGCGACGGCCATGGCCGCCAGGGCCGCCGCGCTGGCGGCCCAGTACCAGGGCTTGATTTCGGGCGTCTGTTCGGCGGGCGGGGCGGCGCTGGCGTCGGGCATCGGGTTTCCTCGCGGGAGAGAGTGCTATAAGGCCGCGAAAGCCCGCCCGCGCAACCCCGGCCGCCCATGAACAATCCCTCGCCAAAAAACATCGTGGATTTCTGGCGCGACGCCGGACCCCAACTCTGGTTCGCGCGGGATCGGGAGTTCGATGGCCGCGTGCGTTGGGAATTCTTCGGCGCGCACCAGTCCGCGGCCTTCGGGATTCTCGACGGGTGGGCGGAGACCCCGGAGGGAGCGCTCGCGCTGATCCTGCTGCTCGACCAGTTTCCCCGCAACATTTTCCGCGGCCTCGCCCGCGCCTTCGGAACCGACGCGAAGGCGCTCGCCGTCGCGGGCGACGCCATCGCGCGCGGCTTCGACGGGGCGTTCGACGCGCCCCTGAAGCGCTTCTTCTACCTGCCCGCCATGCACTCGGAGAACTCGCGCGATCAGGAATTCTGCCTCGAAAAATGCGTCGCGGCGGGCGATTCCGAAGGCGCGGAATTCGCGCGCGTCCACCGCGACATCATCGCGCGCTTCGGACGTTTTCCCCATCGCAACGCCTTGCTCGGCCGCGTCACGACGCCGGAGGAACAGGCCTTTCTCGACGCCGGAGGATTCGCGGGATGAACGGGTTCGAACGCCCCTCCGCCGCGGCCGTCGCCGCCGTGACGCGCGAACTGGCGGACGCCCTGGGCGACCGCTGCTCCGCCAACGAAACCGTGCGCCGCCAGCACGCGCACACGCTGACCTGGGGCGAGAACCAGCCGCCCGATTGCGTCGTTGTCCCGCGCGACGCGCGAGAGGTCGTCCGGGTCGTGCAACTCTGCGCGGCGCGGCGCGTGCCGGTCATTCCCTACGGGACGGGCACCTCGCTCGAGGGCCATGTCAACGCGCCCTTCGGCGGCGTCTGCGTCGATACATCGCTGATGAACCGCCTCGTCGCCGTTCACGCCGAAGACCTCGATTGCGTCGTCGAACCCGGCGTCACGCGCAAGGCGCTCAACGAGCAATTGCGCGACACCGGCCTGTTCTTCCCCATCGACCCGGGGGCCGACGCATCCCTCGGCGGCATGGTCTCGACCCGCGCGTCGGGCACCAACGCGGTGCGCTATGGAACGATGAAGGACAACGTGCTGGCGCTCGAGGTGGTCACTGCGTCGGGAGAGATCGTCCGCACCGGGCGCCGCGCGAAAAAATCCTCCGCCGGCTACGATCTCGCGCGGCTCTTCGTCGGCGCCGAGGGCACGCTTGGAATCGTCACGCAAATCACACTGAGGCTTCACGGCGTCCCCGAGGCGATTTCGGCGGGCGTTTGCCCGTTTCCGACCGTCCGGGCCGCCTGCGACGCGACGATCGCGACGATACAATCTGGCCTGCCCGTGGCGCGCATCGAATTGCTCGACGCGCTGCAGGTCAAGGCGGCCAATCTTTATTCGAAGCTTGGACTGCCCGAAACGCCGCTGCTGCTCGTCGAGTTTCACGGCACGGACGCGGGCGTCAGGGAACAGGCGGGCCGCTTCGGCGAAATCGCGGCGGACTTTTCCGGCGGCCCCTTCGAATGGGCGACGAAGCCGGAGGATCGCGCGCGGCTGTGGCAGGCGCGGCATGATTCCTACTGGGCGGCGGTGGGGCTGCGTCCCGGCGCGAAGGCCGTGGCGACGGACATATGCGTGCCCATCTCCCGCCTCGCCGATTGCGTCGGCGAAACGCAACGGGACATCGCCGCGACCGGCCTCGTGGCGCCCATCGTCGGCCATGTCGGCGACGGCAATTTCCACGTCAGCATTCTCGTCGACATGGACGACGCGGCGGAGGTCGCCAGGACCGAAAAATTCCTCGAACGCCTCGTCGCCCGCGGCCTCGCCATGGAGGGCACCTGCACGGGCGAACACGGAATCGGCCAGCTCAAGCGCAAATACATGGCCTCGGAACATTCCCCCGCGACCCTCGCCGCGATGCGCGCGATCAAGCAGGCGCTCGACCCGCTGGGCGTCATGAATCCGGGGAAAATCCTGTAGCGGTCTCGCGGGAGCCTATTTCCCCGTCTTCACCCGGCACACCAGCGCGCCCGGCGTGCAGGCGATGCCCGGCGTCGAGCATTGCGGCGCCCCGTCGCCGCCGCGCGTGCAGACCTGACAGGCGTTGGTCCATTCGGCGCAATCGGGGTTTTCCTTCGCGAAGGTGAAAACCGTCGCGGGCCCGACAGCGGATTTCGGCACGGCCAGCGCCTTCGGCGCGTCGGCGCTCGCGGTCAGCCACGCGCCGCCGAGCAGGACGAGGGCGAATGCCGAAAAGCGCAGCGTGTGCATGATGATCTCCATGCGCCAAGCCTAGCGGATTCGCCCCGCCTCAACAATCCGCGCGGGTCACGCGGCCCGGCGCGGCGTCATGCGAACGCTGGAGAGCGCGGCGATTTCGCCGGAGGTGCCGGACTCGTGATATTCGGCGTCCTCGTTCACGTCCCAGATGTCGTAGAGCGTCTCGCCCGCCAGGATGTTGCGAACGGTCAGCATGGCCGTCATCATCGCGTGGTCCTGGTTGTTGTACTTGTGCATCCCGTTGCGACCCACGAGATGCAGGTTCGGGAAATTGAGCGCGAGATCGCGCCGCACGGTCTCGACGTTTTGCCGGTAGGACTCGTCGTAGACCGGATAGGCCTTCTTCTGGCGCACGACGCAGGCGTCCACCACGTCGCTCGAACGCACGAGGCCGATCTTCGTGATTTCCTTTTTCGCCAGTTCGACGAGCTCCGCGTCGGGAGCCGACCACAGTCCATCGCCCTCGAAGCAGAAATATTCGAGGCCGAGACAGGTCATCTCCTCGTCCGGCACCAGTTCCGGCGACCAGGATCGGAAGTTCTGCACGCGGCCCACCTTCACCGAGGGATCGTGGATATAGACCCAGTTGTCGAGGAAGCGGTGCGAGCTCCGCGCGATCAGCGCGACGGTGAGAAAGTCGCGGTACTTGAGATCGCGCGCGTGCAGCAGGCTGATCGGGGCGGGCTTGATCGAGCCCATCAGTTCCGTGATCGGCGCGGAGGAAATCACGTGGCGCGCGCGGTTTCCTCGCCGCCGTCGGCGGTGGTCATCCAGACGGTCCAGCCGTCGGCGTCGCGCTCGAGTTTCGAGAGCTTGCGGCCCATGCGGATTTCGCCGCCGAGCGCGACGGTCTTGCGCGCGCATTCCTCCCACAACATGCCAGGCCCCTTGCGCGGATAGCGGAAGGATTCGATCAGCGTCTTGATGACGGGCTGACCGGGCTTCCGCTTCTGGCCGCCGCGCAGGGAGCGCGACAGGGCGTTCATCACGGCGGCGCCGAGATTGAGACCCTTGATCCGTTGCGCCGCCCAGTCCGCGGCGATCTCGTCGCAATTCATGCCCCACACTTTTTCGGTGTAGGTCTTGAAGAAGATGGAATAGAGACGCTCGCCGAACTGGTTGCGCACCCACTGGTGGAACGTCTTCGGGTCGGCGATCGGCTTCATCTTGGCGTAGCCGTAGGAGATCATGCACATCGCGCTCTCGATCAGGCCGAGATTGCGCAACGCCTCGAATCCGTTGAGCGGATAGGAATAGAATTTATTGCCATAGAAAATCCGCGAGAGCCGCGGCCGCTCGATGAAGTCGTCCGGCAGGATCTCGTCCCACAGATCGACGACCTCCTTCGACTTCGAGAAGAACCTGTGTCCGCCGATGTCGAAGAGATAGCCCTTGTAACGCGCGGTGCGGCTGATGCCTCCGACGTTCTCCGGATCCTGTTCGATCGTCAGCGTCGGCTTGCCCGCCTTCGCCAGTTGATAGGCCGCGGTGAGTCCCGCCGGGCCGGCGCCAATGACGATGCATTCATAATCGTGTTTCATCTGGAAACTCCCGCTCCGCGCCGCTCACCGCGGCGCGCGAACGTGAAAAAAGAATGCCCCGTGAACGAGAGGGCGGCGGTCACGATGGCCGAGGCGACGAGGCACGCCAGCGGATTTGTGTCGGTCGCGAGGGAGACCAGCGCGAGAAACAGCACGTAATTGAAGCCCTGCACCGCGAGCGCGACGCCGGCGTAAACGGCGAACTCACGCGCGGGCGCGCGGTCGGAACGCTCGAAGGTGACGTGGCGGTTCGCGATCCAGGTGACGACGGTCGCCGCGAAAAGCGAAACGGCGCGCGCCGAGGCGGCGCTTGCGCCCTGCGAGAACAGCCATGCGAAAAGTCCGGAATCGACCGCGAGTCCCAGCAGACCGACGCCAAGAAAACGCGCGATCGCCGCGCACACCGGCGGCAGCCCGAGCATCTCCACGAGATGTTCGGGCAACCGCGACAGCGGCGAAACTCCCGCGACGCGCGCCACGCCCGGGGCATGGATCGTGTCCTCGCGTCCTGTCGCCCCTGGCAGCGCCCGCATTCCCGAAACCATTCCAGTTTTAAGATGATTTTCCACGCTACACGGAAGCCTGGAAAATCATCGTTAACGGGCCCCATAGGAAATCATAAACGTTAAGGAACCGAAAATTCCCGCCCGCGCGCGCCCGTTTCAGCGCGGCGCCGGCATCGGCGGCGCGCAGGAAATCCGGCGCAATTCGTCGCGCACGGCCTTCGCCAGCGGCGGCGCCTCCGGCTCGGAAACATGTTCGGGAATGCCGTAGGCGCGCGCCTGCGCGGCCTCGAACAGAACCACGCTGAATCGCCCGCACAGATCGCGCGCGAGTTCCGGCGTGAGAAACGTCACGTCGAGCACGACGGGGCGACGGCGCAGGAACGGATCGTTGCGCACGAGGTCGAAGGCCATTTTGTAACCGATGGGATCGACGAGAACGATGTCGGCGTCCGCCGAGCGCACGGCGGCCGAGGCGCGCGCGAAGGGTTCGTTGAACGCCCGCGCCTGAAGCACGCGCGAGGGCAGGAGCACGAACAGCGAAATCGCCGAGGCGAGGAGAAACATCGCGCGGGCGCGCCCCGTTTCGGGCGCGCGAACGTCGCGAGTCAGGGAAATCCAGCCCCAGGCCGCGATCAGCGTCGAGTTGAGCATCACGCCATGCATGTAGCGATAGCCCCAGCCATAGCCCTGATAGGCGGTGAGGACGAACATGGCGGCGGGCGCCAGAACGAGGCCGGCGGCGAGCGCGAGCAGCACCGGCGGCCCGCGCCGGATCGCCGCGCAGCCCGCGACGAACAGCGGCGCCATCAAAAGGTGTTGCCAGCCGATGTAACGCAGCAGGTTGCGGTCCATCGCGCGCAGTCCGCCGCCCGCGAAATTGTCCATCAAGTCCTCGATGCGCGTCCACAGGTAGGGCGCCCCCGCCTCGTGGGCGGAGCCGGCGGCGACGCCGCTGACGCGCAGGGCGATCTGGAAATATTCGATCCAGAAAATTCCGGTGACCGCGTAGGCGGCGACATACCAGAGCGCGGCGGCGTAACGTCTTTGCCAGAGCAGCAACAGGATGAACGGCGCGGCGAACAGCGGATGGAACACGATCTGGTGCAGCCCCGTCGCGAGAAAGCCAACGACCGCGGCGCCCGCGTGCCCCGCGACGCCCCCGCGCAGGAACAGCGCCAGCCAGAGCGCGTTGAGCGCGAGATGCGCCGTCATCGCGAAGGGCGTCATCGCCGTGATCAGGAATTGCGGAGACAGCGCCACGACGACGACGCCGACGAAGGCCGCGTCGCGGCGCTCCGGCCACAGTTTGCGCGCGATGGCGTAAATCAACGACAACGCCACGACCGCCATCAGGCTGTTCGCCAGCATCCGGTCGCCCGCGAGGCCCGCCAGCGCCCGAAAAGCGGCGTTGACCGGCAGATAGTTGGAGACCCAGGCGGCGTTGCCCGGCACGGGCAGAACCGAGAATTTCGTGAAGGCGTCGACATAGGCGCGCCATTCGGAAGCCACGGGCGCGACGAGATGGCCCATCTGGAAAATCGTCGCGTCGAAATCCGCGAAATCCTCGTCGCGGCTGAGCGAATAGTTCCAGAACAGCAGCCGCAGTCCGAAAAAGGCCGCGAGCCCGGCGAGCGCGATCATGGCGGCGACGACGCGCGTCCGCCGGGGCCCGGCGAGCGCTTTCCACAAACCCTCGCAACGCGGCAAGGGCGCGCGGATCATCGCCAGAAAGAACGCGATGAACAGGGCGAGCTAGGCCAGATCCTGCCCGTCGTACATCCGGTTGGTGACGGGATCGCCGGAATCGCGGAAAATCGCCGCGTGCAACATTCCCGCCGCGACGACGGCCGCGGCGCGCGACAGCGCCGGCCCCATGGCGGCGGAGTCCGCCGGGCCGGCGATCGCGTCGGCCGCGACGCCCGGAGAATGGATGGTCATGCCGGCGGTTCCGCGTGGGGGGACAAGCCAGCAAGACTGGCACGCGCCGGATTACCGCGTGGTTAACGATTTTCCCGCGGCGCGGTGACAGGCGCGGCGCGCCGTGCTACCCGCCGCCCATGCTCGAAGGAATGCCCCCCAACCACGCCGCCCATGTCAAGCGCCTCGTCTGCGACGAGGCGACCGCGCGCGCCGTCGCGGACGTGATCGTCGAAACGTTCGATCCGGCGGAAACCGCCGCGGCCGCCTTCGAACAGGATCCCAACGCCGCGAGCTGGAGCTCCGGCCCCTGGACCGTCGAGGTCTGGTTCGCCCGGGAGCCGGACGAGGCTCTGGTGCGCGAACTCGTCTCCGCCGCCGCCGGCGACGAGGCCGCGGCCAATCTCGTCTTCGACCGGGTGACGGAGCGCGACTGGGTCGCCTCCTCGCTCGAGGGCCTCGCGCCGGTGCGCGCGGGCCGCTTTCTGGTTCACGGCTCGCACGACCGGGCCAAGGTGGCGAGCAACGACATCGGCCTCGAAATCGAGGCGGCGCTGGCCTTTGGCACCGGCCACCATGGCACGACGCGCGGTTGCCTGCTGATGCTGGCGGAAATCCTCAAGCGCCGCCGCCCCCGCCGCGTCCTCGACGTCGGCACGGGCACCGGCGTTCTGGCTCTCGCGGCCGCGCGGATGTTGCGCCAGCCCGTCGCGGCCGGCGACATCGATCCGGTCGCCGTCGAGGCGGCGCGCTCCAACGCCGTGCTCAACGGCGCGGCGCCCTGGCTGCGGCCCGTGACCGCGCGCGGCGTGCGCCACCCCGCCCTCGCGTGGTCGGGCCCCTACGATCTCGTCTTCGCCAACATCCTGGCGCGCCCGCTGATCTCGCTGGCGCCCTCCATCTGTGCGCTGGCCTCGCCCGACGCGGAGATCGTCCTGTCCGGCCTGCTCGTCCGCGACGTGCCCGGCGTGCTCACCGCCTTCGCCGCGCAGGGATTCGCGCTGTGCAGGCGCGGCGAACTCGAGGGCTGGGCCAGTCTGCTGCTGCGGCGGGGCGGCGCCGCCCCGCGTCCGGTCCGGTATTGACGAAAGCCGGCCTCTCCCGCCCCGCCTTGCGAAGGCGCTGGCAACGCCAGTTGTCGCCCGAAACGCCCGTCGTGATTTTCAATCCGGGTCGCCATGGTTTTCCGATCATGCGAGTCCCGCGCCGTCCACGCGGCGCCGCGGCGCACGAAGGACGGTTTCCCCTTCGAGGCGAAATGTTTTAGGTTCCGGTCATGTTTGAAAGCCACTTCCAGACCTTTGACGAAGCCGCCGCCGAACGGCCCGGCCCGGAACGCCTCGCCGCCCTCCGCGCGCAATTCGGGCAACGCGGCATCGAGGGCTTCCTCGTGCCGCGCGCCGACGAGCACCAGAACGAATACGTGGCAAAATGCGCCGAGCGCCTCGCCTGGCTCACGGGCTTTTCCGGCAGCGCCGGCCTCGCCATCGTGCTGAAGACGAAGGCCGCGATTTTCGTCGACGGGCGCTATACGTTGCAGGTGCGCCGCGAGGTGAACGAGGAAAGTTTCGAGCCATTGAACATCGGCGAGGTCTCGCCGGAGCGCTGGCTCGGGGACAATGTCCGCCCGGCCTGGCGCATCGCCTACGATCCGTGGCTGCACACGCCGGCGCAGGTCGCCCGTTACGAAAAGGCGGTGAAGGCCGCGGGCGGCACGCTCGTGCCGGTGCGCGCCAATCCCGTCGACGTCATCTGGAGCGACCGGCCGCAGCCGCCGCTCGGGCAGGCCTGGCTGCATCCGATCCATTTCGCCGGCGAGGAAACCGCGGCGAAGATCGAGCGCGCGAGGGCCGCTCTTGGCCGCGCCGACGCTCTCGTGGTGAGCGATCCGCACGCCGTCGCCTGGCTGTTCAACATCCGCGGCGCCGACATGCCGCACACGCCCGTCGCCCTCGCCTTCGCGATGGTGCGCGCCGAGGGCGCCCCCGTTCTTTACATCGACGCGCGCAAGCTGTCGGTCGAGACGCGCGAGGCGCTCGAACTTCACGTCGCCATCGAGCAGCCGCAGGCGCTCGCCGCGGATCTCGAGGCGATGGGCCGCGACCACAAGACCGTGCGCTTCGACGCGGCCACCGCGCCGATGCGCCTCGTTCAGGCGCTCGACAACGCCGGCGGAGCGGCCGAGACCGGCGCCGATCCCATCGCCCTGATGAAGGCGCGCAAAAACCCGGTGGAGCTCGCCGGGGCGCGCGCCGCGCATCTGCGCGACGGCGCCGCCGTCGTGAACTTTCTCGCATGGTTCGAGAGCGCGCTGAGGCGCGGCAAGGTCACCGAGATCGACGCGGTGAAGGCGCTCGAATCCTTCCGCCGCGACACGGGCAAGCTGAAGGACGTGTCCTTTCCGACGATCTCGGGCGCCGGACCCAACGCGGCCATCGTCCATTACCGCGTGACGGAAAAGACCAGCCGCAAGATCGGCGCGGGACTGTTTCTGCTCGATTCAGGCGCGCAATACGAGGACGGCACCACCGACATCACCCGCACGCTCGCCGTCGGCAAGCCGACGCCGGAAATGCGCGACCGTTTCACCCGCGTGCTCAAGGGACACATCGCCATCGCCGCGAGCCTGTTCCCGAAGGGAACCGCCGGCAGCCAGCTGGATTCCTTCGCGCGCAAGAGTCTCTGGGACGCCGGCCTCGACTTCGAACACGGCACGGGCCACGGCGTCGGGTCCTATCTGTCGGTCCACGAGGGACCGCAGCGCATTTCCAAACTCGGCGCGACGCCGCTCGAGCCCGGCATGATCCTCTCGAACGAGCCCGGCTACTACAAGGCGAAACACTGGGGAATCCGCGTCGAGAACCTCGTCGTCGTCGAACCCCGCAAGTTCAGGGGCGCGGAACGGGAGATGTACGGCTTCGAGACGCTGACCCTCGCGCCCATCGACACGCGCCTCGTCGACGTCAAGCTGATGACGAAGGACGAGGTCGTCTGGCTCAACGCCTATCACGCGCGCGTGGCGAAGGAACTGACGCCGCTTCTCGACGCCGCCGCCCGCAAGTGGCTGGCGCGCGCGACGAAACCGCTGGCGAAGAAATAAAGCTCGATCCGGTCGAGAAACCGGGCCCGGCATCGACGACTCCCCCGGGCCGCCTGTTCGGGGCGGCGACGTGGTCTCATCGCGGCGGCGCGAGCCTCGAAATCCCCTGGCGAGGAACGCCATTGAGGAGCTTGCCCCTTTAGCCAGATTCGCTTTTTGCCCGGGCGCCGTCGCGTGGCCCCTTCTTCTTGCCAAGCCTCCACATGGCCGCGACGGTTCGGTACCATTCACGAACGGGATGCGCGGGAATACCGGCGTATTTTTCGCCCGCGGGTATGACGCCCGACACGCCGCTCTTGGCGAGCACCTGGGCTCCCGCGCCGATCGTCGTGTGATCGGCGATGCCGACCTGTCCGCCAAGCACCACGCCGTCGCCGAGTACCGCGCTGCCCGCGACGCCGACCTGGGAACACAGAAGGCAATGACGTCCAATCCGGGTATTGTGTCCGATCTGCACGAGGTTGTCGATTTTCGTGCCGTCGCCGATCGTGGTGTCTTCCAGCGTGCCCCTGTCGATCGTCGAATTGGCGCCGACCTCGACGTCGTCGCCGATCAGGACGCGTCCGAGTTGCGGCATTTTGACATGCCCTTCGCGACCGGAAACAAAGCCGAACCCGTCCTGACCGACACAGACGCCTCGATGCAAAATCACGCGGTTTCCGAGAACCGCGTGCGAAAGGCTGACGTTCGCCCCGATGAAGCAGTCATCGCCGATGGAAACGCCCTCTCCTATCACCGCGTTCGCCTGGATGTTGCATCGATCGCCGATTGTCGCGCGAGCGGCGACGTTCGCCCCCGCCTGGATCGAACAATCCGCGCCGACGCGGCTCGTCGGATGAATCCCGGCCGCCGGCGAAATCCCGCGAGCCCCGTCCCTGCTCTCGTGAAACATCTCGGCGACGATCGCGAAGGCCAGCTTCGGGTTGGCGCACACGAGCGGAATGACGGCTTCGGGCAATTGGCTTTCGTTTTCGGCGTTCACGATGCAGGCGAGCGCGCGACAGGCGCGCGGGTCAATCGAACTGGCGCCGCCGCCCAGGAAGCAGACGTCTTCCGGACCCGCGGTCGAGAATGACGCGACGCCCCGCGCCAGCCTTCGGGCATCGGACGGGCCCGGACGCGACCGCGCGCCGATCGCCGCCCCGATCTCGTCGAGGCCAAAGGGCCCGCGCCGGACAAAAAAAGCGTCGTCAACCATCGGGACGTCTCCAGCCGGGAAGCGCGGCGCGGCGCTTTGCGGCGCGAAAGACTGTACGGGTTTTCCGCCTTTAACAAGCTGATTGCGTCCGGTTTTCTCCCGCCGCGGCCATGCGCCGACGGCGGCGCGGGCTTGCAAAAGCCCGACGACCGGCGCAGATTTCGGACGGATATTGGATCCATCCGGGTATGCCAGACAAAGAGTCGGCGCTCATGCTGCTGGACGCATTTTTATTCTTCAATGAAAGCGCGCTGCTCAAGGTTCGACTTGACTACCTGGGGCCGGTGATCGACAAATTTTTGATCGTCGAATCCGATGTGGATTTTGCCGGCAAGCCCAGGGAGATGGTCCTCACGCCGGATTTCGTCAGACGACTTCCCTATGCGGAAAAACTGGAAATCATCCAGTGGCGGCCAAATTTATTGTTGAAACATTTAATATTCAATATCGGAAGAAAATACAAAAATGCAAAAATTCTCTGGCAAATTCAGTACTTCCAAAAGAATCAGATTCTGAAATTATTGAAAAAACAATCAAAAGATGATATATTGCTGTTCGGAGATCTGGATGAAATTCCTGATAAAATTTATTTAGAAAATAAAAATGAACTTTTAAAAATATTAAAATTAAATAAATCATGTTCATTTCTTCAATCTGTTTATTATTATAGCATATACAATTCAAGTTGTCAAAACTGGAAAGGAACCACTATTTCCAGAGTCGAAAATGCAATCGAAATCACGCCAAAATACCTGAGCAAGCGAAGGTCGACATATCCACAATACGGGTCCGGCTGGCATTTTTCCTATTTTGGGGATCCGAAAGCGGTGAGAAGAAAGATCTCCACCATCGCCAGTGTCGAGGAAATGCAACAATTCGAAAACATGAGTCTGGAGGAGGTCCAGTTAAAAATGAACGCCGGCTCTGATCTGTACGGCAGGAACTGGCTCGAGTTCAAAAAGCTGGACGCTCCGGACTTGCCTCGCGAATTACAAGAATTATTTCAGAAGCATTTTTAATATTGAAGAGTGACGTTACCCGGAAGCGCCGGACCCGCGACATGCCGCGAGATCGCTCTCGCGGCGTCGCCGGAGCCTCGCCGCGACGAACGGGCGCGGCTCGCGGTCATTCCGGCGCCGGTCTACTTGATGAGCTTGCGCAACGCCCAACCGTCCTTGCCGCCCATGTCGCCGCTCATGTCGTCGAGCTTCCACGCGGCGCCCTCGCGCGTGAAAACATAGCGCACGTTGACCGGTTCCTTCGCGTCCTGCGCGTAAAACCTCGCGAGCACCACGGTTTTCGCGGGCGTGGCGCTTTCCGTCGTGATCGCGAGCCGCGTCACGCTCGGATCCTGCGAATTCGTCACCGGATCGAAGTCGAGGATCGGCTCGTTGAGCCGCTTCGACTTGCGCTCCATCGCGGCGAGCGCGGCGACCAGCGATTTCGAAAACCATCGCTTGCGCGCGGGCGCGCGGAAGAACGCCGATTCCTCCGAGTATTTTCCGTCCTTGCCGGCGGAGATTTTGTACATTTGCTCGACGATGGCGCGCGGTTCCTCCACGCCCTGCGCCAGCGCTCCGCACGCGCCCGCGAGCGGCAATCCGGCCATGAACGCCCGTCTGTTCATCATCTTGCTATCCCTCCGCGATCCGCGCCAGCCATTCGTCCTCGGTGAGGACTTCGACTCCAAGTTCCCGCGCCTTCGCCAGCTTCGATCCCGCGCCGGGACCGGCGACGAGAATATTGGTTTTCTTCGACACAGAGCCCGCGACTTTCGCCCCGAGCCGTTCCGCCCGCGCCTTCGCCTCCTCGCGCGTGAACCGCTCGAGCGCGCCGGTGAAGACGACGGTCTTGCCGGCGACGGGACTGTCGGTCCTCGCCTCCTCCATGGGGTGGGGCGTTACTTCCCTCAGCAACGCGTCGAGCACGGTCTCGTTGTGCGCCTCGGCGAAGAAATCCGCCACCGCTTCCGCGAGGACGTCGCCGACGCCCGAAATATTGTTGATCTCGGCGCGCGCCTCGGACTCCG